>JBDRIA010000034.1:0-42294 GCA_043816345.1 Chloroflexota bacterium | reverse complement strand
ATGGCTTACAACCTTCTGCGCTGGGACCGAGATCAGGGCTACCTGATGCCGCCGTCGATGCGGGAGTGGCTGGGGGAAGAAGACCTGGCGTGGTTCATTGTAGATGCAGTGGAGCAAATGGACCTGGGAGAGTTCTACGGTGCCTATCGGAACGACGGATGGGGCGCGGCAGCCTACGATCCCACCATGATAGTAGCTGTCCTTCTTTACGCCTACTGTCAAGGGCTTCGTCCTTCCCTGGAAGGGCTTTGTAGTTCCAGGCGCATTGCCATGGCGCTGGAGGATCTCTCGCATCATGAAGACCAGGCAGGGGTATGGGCAGGGCTATCCTTCCGAGGAAGGACCAGGTGGTTGTTAGTGAGGACCAGATCATAGTAGCCGTTGGGGTGACCCAAGAGGCTAACGATGTGCAGCAACTGGAGCCGATGCTCCAAACCATGGAGCGCACCCTGGAGGCGGCTGGGATAGAAGAACGGCCCAAAGCGGGCTTGGCCGATGCTGGCTACTGGAGTGAGGCCAACATTGGGGAGTGCTCCTGCCCAGAGATGCCCGAGCTTCTCATTGCCACCACCAAGGACTGGAAACATCGGAAGATGCTACGGGAGAAGGGGTGTCCCCGAGGGCGTATGCCAAAAGGAGGGAGCCCGAGGGACAGGATGGAGCGCAAGCTACTGACAAAGCGAGGGCGATCCCCATACAAGATGCGGGGTGTGCTGGTGGAGCCGTTGCTGGGTCAGGTCAAGGAGGGGCAAGGGTTCCGGCGATTTATGAGACGGGGGTTGGATGCTGTCCAGAGTGAGTGGTCACTGGTAGGGATGACCCACAACCTCCTCAAGCTATGGCGAAGTGGCCAAGCCCCATGGGGGTGGGCCAAGGCACGGTGGAACTAGGCGTGGTAGACGACCTGCCGGGGGAGTGATAACCAGGCGTGTGGGAACCACGGAGTCAGCTTGGCTAAGGAAAGGACCTTGCAACGGTAGCACCGAGCAAGTCTGTGCTTTACGAGACAAGTTCCACACTGGTAGAAAAGGGGTCAAAGGCACCAGTCCACACCCCTATCTGCTGCAAAACAGACCGCTAGCTCACTCCTCTGATGAGTTCAGGCTCAGCTGCACCGAGTCATCGCCAACGGTGACACGAGAGACCAGCGCGCGGAGCATATGCCCCACGGTATCCTTGTCCAGGGAGTCCCAACTCTGTAGCAGAGAGGATGGGTCTCCGCTGGCGATGGCTTCCGCCAGAGGATTTTCGGGCGAGAGGTCACCCATTGGCGTGCTTCTTTGAGCATCCACCTCTTCAAGGGTGAAGCGGAGCCGTTCCAGGGAGGTGATCCCGGCAGCGGCGCTCTCAAGGGCTTTCAGGAATTGCGTCTCAAGACGTTTGGCATTCTTCTCCGCATCAAGCCGACGTTGAGGCGCGGACTCGGACAGACGGAGCCTTGCCTCTCCCTTCTCCAGCACTTCCTTGACCTGGTCCAGCACCCTTCGTTCCAGGTCATTGGAGCGCCATGTATGATAGCGGCACATTCCCTGATTGGTGCGTGACTGGCACTGGTAGTAGCGATATTGCCCAACGCTCTGAGAGCCGTCCTTGCGACGCCACCCCTGACGGCGGCTCACCCCGATCATTCGATTCCCACAGGAGGCGCAGTATACAAGACCCGATAGGAGAAATGGCTCGCCTGGGCGGAGCACTCGCGCGGTCTTCTCTCGCGCCATTCTCTGCTGGGTCAGGTTGAACTCATTGGAGTCAATAATGGCCTGGTGGCTGCGTGGAACCCTCATACCAAAACGAGTATAGGTACCCAGATAGGTGCGATTTCGCAACATGTCTCTGACTGTGACTATGCTCCAGCCGCCCCCGCTCCTGGTTGGGACTCCTCGCTCATTGAGGTGGCGTACTATGCGCCTCATGCCCATATTCTCCTGGGTGTACAGATCGAATATCAGACGCACAGTGGCGCCTTCGTCAGAGATCACCTCCAGCTTGCCCACGGGGCCAATCCTGTACCCAAAGGGGGGTTTGCCCAGTCCTTCCCCCCGAACGGCCTTGGCCATCATGGCTTCCTTGATGTGTTCTCCCTTGGCCCCACCTACTCTCACACCTTTCCAGTGTTTAAGGGCTTGCTGTAGTGGGTCTGGGAGGTCATCGTCACTGCAAATGACCTTGGCTCCCAGGGCGTCCATCTCCAGGACTCGGCGCACGGAGGACTCCAGAGTATCCCCCAGGTATTGGGTCCCCGCAACGATGACGAGGAACTCAGAGTCCGACTGCTTCAGGTAATCCAGCATATCCTGGTATCGGGAGCGTCCCTCGCCATCGAGGTCATACTCCACAAAGGTCGCCAGCGACTGGTGTCCGTGTCTTTGGCAATGGCTGGAGAAGGCCTCCTGTTGTCCTAGCAGCACGGCCTCTCCCTGTGCCTTACCCTGGGCAGAGAAATAACCGATGGCCTTCATAGGTACTCAGCTTACGTACAGTATTCGGCTGCAACTGGGGCATTGCACCGGCTTTGGCGAGGTGCGGGCCATCTGCACTACCCTGGTGGGCAGAGAAATGCGGCAACCCTGGCACATGCCTCTCTCGACTTTGGCCACTGCCTGCCCTTGACGAATGGAACGAAGGGAATCGTAAAGTTTCAGATGCTCGGGGCTTACCAGGGATGATAGACTCTGGCGTTTTTCCTCTAGCAGAGCCGAGTCTTTCTGGAGGTGCGCTCGCTCTTCCAGCAGCCGTTCTTGCTCCTTTTGCCATGCCGCCTGGATCTCCTGAAGGGCACTCTCCAAGCTGCTAAGGCTCCGCTCAGTCTCCTCAATGGCCTCCAGGGCCAAGAACAAACTCTCCTCTTGCTGCTTCTGTTGCTCGCGGAGGAGGTTTAGCTCTAGTTGCATATCCTCCAACTCCCGGGGATTGCGCACTGTTCCCCCGTAGAGATTGCTTTCCAATTGCTTGCCCTTGTCCTGAAAGGACTCCACAGCGAGATCCATGTCCCCGCGCTCCGTTTCCTGTTTTCTCAGCGTAGCCCGGGTCTCTTCCACCGCCCGCTGAGTCTCCAGGAGCAGATGGTTGTCCGCGAGGGCATCCTCGATGGAAGCGACGGATTGATTGTACCGTTCGATATCATTGTCAATGCCCAAGAGGTCAAAAAGCTGCTGAACGACAGTCATGGTAGGCTCCGCGTCGCCACTATTGTAGGGACAGGAAGCTATCCTTGTCAACAAAAAACCGGCGAATCGCCTCTCCAACTGCCCCTTCTCTTCCCTCTTGCTTGCCCCTGATTCTTGAAAGATAGCTAATCTTTTTTCATAAACGTATTAGACAATTATTGATACATGATTTGACACATACCCAAAATGATGTTAGCGTTTGGCCATATTACACTGGGGTGGTGTTTCAGCAATGGCCCGCAAAACCAAGATGATGCTCAGAGTGGAGGATCTCCACCAGCGACCTTTGGAAAGTCTCCTGCCCGAAATGATCAATGAGAAGGGGCTCTCTGCCACTGCCAGCGAGTTGAGCATCAGCAAGGCAACTCTAGGATACTGGCTCCTCAAACTCAGGATAGAGGTCCGGCGAATCGCCCTGGCTCCGGGGGAGACCCTAGAGGTCAAGAGAGACCACTAGCAGGCTGCGGAAATCCTCTTCAGGCTGTTTCAAAGCCCCCTGCTCAATCCCGAGAGTGGGGGGCTTTAGTATACATGGATGGAGCCAGCGAGGGGATTCGAACCCTTGACCTGCGGTTTACGAAACCGCTGCTCTACCACTGAGCTACGCTGGCATCGCCCCATTATACCACCCATTGGGGAGGATGCTTTGGATCCGCTCGGCACTACTGCGTCAGGTCGTCTCTGGTGAACCATAGCAGCCCACCGCTCGGTGTTCTCACCTGATACCACTGAGGGCTGCATAGCAAGGCCCTGCCCACTATGGTCACCTGATCCCCCCCGGCTACCTGGTAATTCGGATAAGCTATCCCACTTTGGCATTCCGTCAGGCCGTAATAACCCTGGCGCGAGCCTGTGCCAGTGGCTACGTAGGCCGTGCCTAGATGCAAAGGTGTTGGTTCTGGCGTTGGAGTCTCATACCGTGGTATTCGTCGTATCCCGCTAGTAGGGGTAGGTGTGGCTGAAGGGATGCCAAATGGTCGGGGATTGCGTTCTGTGGTAGGTTGTGACTGTAATTCAGGGCAGAACTTCTCCGCATCTAATTGAGCAAACCTGAACATGGTATCTGTGCGAGCACTTTCTCTGCGTCTCAGGGCATCTTCACATGCGTCCCACGACGACCCGAATGGCTTCGCTATTGCGAACACAAGAACTGTTGCCAATACCGATATGCCTAGAATAACGCCTACTGCAACTCTCATAGGGAGCCCCCTCACGGCGGGTACTGGCTCCTGCGACAGAGACCACCACCAACACTAAGGCCACAAGGGGGCATCTGACAAGCCCGCACCCATTTCTTCGTAGGTAGTGTCCTAATTCGAGGAACGTCTGAGACGGCGAAGTAGTGAAACCGCGACGACTCCACTGAATGCACCCAGCATTGTGCCAGCAGTAGCCCAAAGAATGATAAATCCCCACTCATACTCAACCACTGTGTGGTAGAGCGGTTGATGTTCCGCGTAGTAGAGCGCTGATTGTACCCCCCTTGAAAGGCCACAATTAAAATAGCACACCTCGGATGAGTGGCTGAATAAGTCTATAGCCCAAGATGATAGAGCTAAGCATCCAATGAAAGCTCCGCCAAGCACTCCCATCCAATCCCACTTATTCACTGGCTCCGCTCCTCCTGCACCAACGCAGCCCTAACCGCCTTCTCTGGCGAATTCACAAGCCCCTCATAGTGTACAGTAGCATAACGTTGCTTAGCTTCGTTAGATTCATTTGACTAAGCGTAGCAGCTCCTGGCGGGTGCCTCTGCCGCGTTCGCATTCTACTGCTTTCCAGGGGCAGAATAAACTGGCTAGCGGCGTGGCAGAGGATTAGCACGGTGCTGGCTCCTTGATGTTCAGGAGGACATAACGATGTTATGTCTAGGCGGGCAAGGGAACCCTGACAGTGCCCCGCAGGGGCATAGCTGGAGGGGTATTTTGCCCTATAAGGCCATAGGGCGAAGTACCGAAGCCCGCCGACCTGGTCACCCTGCCAGCACGGTGCTGGGGGATGGCGTGGCTGGTGTTCTCAGGGGGGTTGGAAGCCCCACTGTGGCCTGGGGCAGTGTGGCAGTTGGGGTTGGCCTCTGTGGGGTCTGGGAGATGGCATTAGGCGTGGGACTGGCGCAAAGGGCCGAGGGGTTGCGCTCCTGAGTATGGTCAAGCTATCCTGTTAGGGGAGTCGTATCTGGGCCGTAGCCATATTTGATGCCAACCCTGGCAACCTTAGAGGTACATGGGAAAACAAAGTGGATGGTTGAGAAATACTCCTATCCGTTTCCCCTACCCTGGTCATCATCCTTGCGTCCGGCCCACCACTCCTTGAGACGCTGGGACACGGCCTTCTCGTACCCCTGGTCGCTGGGCTTGTAGTAGCGGCGGTTTTTCAGGGACGGGGGAAGGTTCTCCATGGGTGCGAAGTGGCCCGGGTAGTCGTGGGAGTATTTGTAGCCCTTGCCATAGCCCTGCTCCTTCATCAGGGGCGTAACGGGGTTGCGCAGGTGCATCGGCACAGGTTCGTTTCGGGTGCGCCGTGCATCCTCCCTGGCCTGGTTCAGGGCGGCGTAGGCGGAGTTGCTCTTGGGGGCCGTGGCCAGGTAGACCGTGGCCTCTGCCAGGGGGATGGCCCCCTCCGGCATCCCGATGAGGTGTACCGCCTGCTGAGCGGCCACTGCCACCGACAGCCCCTGGGGGTCTGCCATCCCTATGTCCTCCGCTGCCAGGATGACCAGTCGCCGGGCCATGAACATGGGGTCCTCCCCCGCCTCGATCATACGCCCCAGCCAGTAGATAGCGGCGTCGGGATCGGAGCCCCGCACCGATTTGATGAAGGCGGAGATGGTATCGTAGTGCTGATCTCCCGCCTTGTCGTACAGGAAGGAACGTTGCTGAAGGGCGTCCTCGATGGTATCCAGGGTCACATGGCGAGCGCCAGAAGGGTCTGGGGCCGTGGCCGAAGCCGCCAGCTCCAGGGCGTTGAGGGCTACCCTGACATCGCCGTTGGCCATTGCCACCAGATGGTGGAGCGCGTCCTCTGCCACATTGACGTGGAGGGAGCCTACTCCCCGCTCTTCATCCGCTATAGCTCTCTGCACTATTGTGGTTACCTCCTCATCGGTGAGGGCCTTGAGGGTGAAGACCCTGCAACGGGAGAGCAGCGGGGCTATGACTTCAAAGGAGGGGTTCTCAGTGGTGGCCCCAATGAAGGTCACCGTACCCTCCTCTACGTGGGGGAGTATCACGTCCTGCTGGGCCTTGTTAAATCGGTGAATCTCGTCCACGAATAGAAGGGTGCGCTGGCCGTACATTCCACGCCGCTCCCTGGCTTGTTCGATTATCTTGCGTAGGTCAGTCACCCCGGCGGTAACGGCGCTAACGGGGTCGAAGTAGGCCCGAGTGGTGCTGGCGATGAGGTGGGCCAGGGTTGTCTTGCCGCTTCCGGGGGGCCCCCACAGTATCATGGAAGGGATCTGGTCTGCCTCTATGCTCCGCCGCAGCACCCTTCCTGAGCCCACTATGTGCTCCTGTCCCACGAAATCGTCGAAGGTCCGGGGACGCATACGAGCAGCCAGGGGCGCCTCCCGGCTCAGGGTTTTCTTCCGCTGGTCTTCGAAGAGGTCCGTCATCATCCCTTCCTCGCAGCAACCAAGCACTTGCCAAGTTTACCGTATTATACGGGCACTGGAGGCAACCTCAAGATAGGGAAAGCGCTCCATCTCTCCGGTAGTTGCTACCACAGAATGGTAAGACCGCTCACTCTCCGCCAAAAAAGCGGCGCGGCACATCCACCGTCATTGTGTGAATGGTCTCCTCGCTTACTCCCAACTCCCGCAAGCGTGGCAACACCCTCCGAATGATGAAACAGTAGCCGTCGGGGTTGTACGCCTTCCGCATTGCCACTTGCTCCGGCAGGGCAGGACGCCAGCCTCCGAAGTCGTGGGACATGGCCACCTGGCTCGCGAATCCCATGTCCACCAGGCGCTTCACCACCTGAGTACGCTCCTCCCAGTTGAGGCCACCGTTCCGGCCGCCGGGGTACCGGTCCATCCCCAGGAAGTACCCCTTACGGAGAATCCCCACCAGGTAGTCCATGTCGTCTGTATCGTTGCTGTGGCCGATGTATACCCGCCGTGGGTCCACACCCTCCTCTTCGAAGATGGCCACCTGGAGTTCCCCGGCCTTGGCGAGAGCGGCTGTGTGGGTGGAAATTGGCACGCCGGTGTGGTTACAAGCCCGAGCCGCCGCCCGCATGACCAATTCGTTGGGCCACGTGAGCCCCTCCTGAGTTATGTGCTCCACGTCGGTGGCCACCTTGATGA
This sequence comes from Chloroflexota bacterium, assembly GCA_043816345.1. GTDB lineage: Bacteria > Chloroflexota > Dehalococcoidia > Lucifugimonadales > UBA2985 > JBDRIA01. The sequence goes on along the minus strand of JBDRIA010000034.1, from coordinate 34,821 downwards.
CCCCTGCCTTCACCCCCGTCCCTTCGATGCCCACCTCGATCTCCCGGATGAATGCTTTGGCCAACTGGTCTGGCGTGGATCCCTGAGCGATGGCGCGGGGGATATGCAGCCAGAGGCCGGTGGCTGGCACTATGTTCAGGTGTACTCGCTCTGCTACGTCCTGCAGGAGTCGCATATCCCTTCCCAGGTCCATAGTGGTCACGTTCACAATGGTGCCAACCCCTTCGGCAGCGGCTTCGTTAAGAGCAGCCACGCCCCGGGCGACGTCTTCTTCGTGGTCAAATAGCTCGGGGAAGGTGTAGGGGACGCCTGCCGAGCTCTCTCGTATATGCTCGTGCGTCAGGGTGAAACCCAGGTCATTAACATCCACAGGGCCAAGGATAGTATTTACAGTAGGCATGATACATTCTCCATAATCCAACCGATGACCTTCGTATTGCCAGCCTCCATCGGCAAGAATTTCCGTATACGGGTGACGATGGTGGCTGCAGGCGTCAATTACCCGTATTGGCAGGCTATAGTGTCCAGGACATGGTGTCAACCTCCGCCCTCTTAACACCACACTCCCCTACCGTCACAACCCCTTGCAAACCCCGAGCTATTCAGCTATCATAATAATGTCTCTGGTGGTTCTAGCAGGGTTGAACCACCCGTACCCATCTCGAACACGGAAGTGAAACGCCCTAGCGCCGACGATACTGCCCTGGCAACGGGGTGGGAAAATAGGTCACTGCCAGAGGCACGAAGCCCTCGCTTTGGTCAGGAGATCAGGTTTTGCCTGGCTGAAGTATCTGGCTAATTTAAGAGCATGCCTCATCTACCCATTAGATGTCAAGACATGCATAACTGCGTCATCGCCATATAAGCAACTCAAACAACTACAGTCAACACCTTTACACACTACAGTGGTGAGACATATAATTCTTATATAGGTGATAGCAGAATAATAATCTGAGGATCTGAGGAAGAGATGCTACAAGTGTCCACTAACACCAGTCTTCCTGTCGAAGACATGGAGACCCTCCTGAGGGAGGCCGAGCTAGAAAAGGTCATCCGCAGAGGAGAGTTAGTACAGGGAGTGATAATGAGGGTTGACCAGGAGGGTATTCTGGTCAGCATAGGTAACAAGTCCGAGGGCATTGTCTCCTCCAAAGAGATGCGCTCCCTGAGTGAGGAAGAGTTGTCATCTCTGAAGGTAGGAGAGGAAATCCTCACCCAGGTGTTAGAGACAGAGAGAGAGGATGGATCCGCTATCCTCTCCGTAGATAAGGCCAAAGAGGGAATAGGTTGGCTGGACATAGAGCAGAAGTTCAGCAGCAGAGAGTCGGTTGAGGGCACCATCATGGGGTTTAACCGGGGAGGGGCGCTGGTGGATGTGAATGGACTGAAGGGGTTTGTGCCCATATCCCATCTTGGGGGGGGGCAGCGAGGCTCGAACGATGGATGGGAAGAGGAGATGGAGCGCCGCGTAGGGGAGAGCGTCCATCTAAAGATAATAGAGGTTGACCGTTTCAAGAAGAGAGCCATCTTCTCAGAGAAAGTGGCCCTCCAGGAGGAGCGGGAATCCCAGAAGGAGCGGATCCTTCAGGAGTTGCAAGAAGGCGAGGTCAGAAGAGGCAGGGTAACAGGCATCTGTGACTTTGGTGCCTTTGTAGACCTGGGTGGAGCAGATGGCTTGATTCACATCTCCGAGCTGTCATGGGAGCCCATTCAGTCCACGAGCCAGGTTCTAAATGTGGCAGACGAAGTAGACGTCTACGTGATGAAGGTTGACCATGATAGCAAGAGGATTGCCCTAAGCCTCAGGCGAACGGGGCCAGAGCCGTGGGATACCGTACCGGACAGATACCAGGTGGACCAGCTAATCTCTGGGACCATAACCAAACTGACACACTTCGGGGCCTTTGCTCGCATAGAGGGATCAGTGGAAGGACTCATACATATCTCGGAGTTGAGCTATGATATGATCAACCATCCAAAGGAAGTAGTAAGGGAAGGGGATGTTCTCACCCTAAAGATCCTGAAGATAGAGCCCGAGCGAAAGCGCTTGGCGCTCAGCCTAAAACAGGCGGAGGAGATATAGATAGAGAGGGAAGGATCCCGCCTGAGAGATCGCTAGTTAGGAGAGAGCTATGACCAGTAGATTTGAAAAGTTCTCGGAAAGAGCCCGAAAAGTATTATCCCTGGCCCAGGAAGAAGCCCAGCGCTTCAACCACAACTACATAGGTACCGAGCACATTCTCCTAGGCCTTGTGCGAGAAACGGAGGGAGTGGCTGCACGCGTGCTGACCAATCAGGGAATAGAGCTGAGCAAGGTGCGATCTGCCGTGGAGTTCATCATAGGCAGGGGTGAAAGGCATACCTCGGGGGATATTGGCCTCACTCCCAGAGCCAAAAAGGTTATCGAGTTGGCCGTCGACGAAGCGCGTCGGCTAAATCATCACTACATCGGCACGGAGCACATCCTCATTGGCCTCATGCGAGAGGGAGAGGGAGTTGCCGCGGGTGTCCTTGAGAGTTTGGGGGTGTCTCTAGATAGAGTCCGGGCGGAGACCAGCCGCATCCTGAGCCAGAGCGTTAGTTCGGGGCACGCAGGTGCCAAATCGACCACACGCACCCCTACCCTGGACCAGTTGGGCATTGATCTCACCAGTGCTGCTCGCGCCAACAAGCTAGACCCTGTCGTTGGCAGAGAGAAGGAGCTCCAGCGGGTAATTCAGATCCTGAGCCGCCGCACCAAAAACAACCCCGTACTGATAGGCGAACCCGGCGTGGGCAAGACGGCCATTGTGGAGGCCCTGGCCCAACGCATAGTCAACGGGGAAGTGCCCGAGACTCTTCAGGGAAAACGTCTGGTTACCCTTGATATGGGAGCCTTGGTGGCCGGTACCAAATACCGCGGTGAGTTTGAGGAGCGTCTAAAGAAGATACTGGAGGAGATCCGTGGGTCCGGTACCTGCGTTCTCTTCATAGACGAGATGCACACCATGGTGGGAGCGGGAGCCGCGGAAGGCGCTGTGGATGCCGCCAACATCCTGAAGCCGGCCCTCTCTCGTGGCGAGATACAGTGCATAGGCGCTACCACCCTGGACGACTATCGAAAGTACGTGGAGAGGGACCCTGCCCTGGAGCGCCGGTTCCAGCCGGTGCATGTGGAGGAGCCTTCCACAGAAGACACCATTTCCATCCTAAAGGGCATCAAAAGCCGCTACGAGGAGCACCATCACCTGACCATCACCGATGAGGCCCTGCACACGGCAGCCATCCTGGCATCCCGTTTCATCGCAGACCGCTTTATGCCAGACAAGGCCATAGACCTGATGGATGAGGCAGCCTCCAAGGTGCGGATTCACGCCAGTTCAACCCCCCTCTCGGCGAAAGAGTCCATGAAGGTCCTGGAGCATGTGCGGCGCGAGAAAGATGAGGCCATAGCCGCGCAGCAGTACGAGTACGCCGCGGAGCTACGAGACCGCGAGCTAAAGCTGGCAGAGAAACTGGAACACATGGAGGGCGAATGGGGGTCCAAGGAAGGTGACCACGAGATCGTGGTGACCGAGGAGGATATAGCCGAGGTGGTGAGCATGTGGACGGGCATCCCCGTCACTCGTCTGGCCATGGAGGATATGGAGCGCCTCCTGCAAATGGAAAATGCGCTTCATGACAGAATTGTTGGGCAGGATGAGGCCATCAGCATGGTCTCCAAGGCGGTTCGTAGGGCCAGAGCAGGGATAAAAGACCCTCGCAGACCCATAGGTAGCTTCATCTTCCTGGGGCCCACCGGGGTGGGAAAGACCGAGCTGGTAAGGGCTCTAGCGGAGTTCATGTTCGGCAGCGAGGACTCCATGATCCGCCTGGATATGTCGGAGTTCATGGAGAGACACACGGTGGCCCGCCTGGTGGGAGCACCTCCCGGCTACGTAGGCTACGAGGACGGAGGACAGCTTACTGAGGCGGTGCGGCGTAAGTCCTACTGCGCCATCCTCCTGGATGAGATAGAGAAGGCCCATCCAGAGGTGTTCAATATCCTGCTTCAGATCTTCGATGATGGGCACCTCACTGACGCCAAGGGACGCAAGGTAGACTTCCGCAACTCCATCATCGTCATGACCAGCAACATCGGCTCGGACTTGATAAAGCGGGACACCTCCCTGGGCTTTGCCATGAAGTCCGATGAGGCAGCAACGGCAGACCAGCAATACCAGCGTATGAAAGACAAGGTCATGGATGAGGTGAAGCGGTTCTTCCGTCCGGAGTTCCTCAACCGCATCGACGGCAGCCTGGTGTTCCACGCCCTCACCAAGGAGCATATCCTTCAGATAGTGGATCTGATGTTGAAGAAGGTGCAGGAACAGCTCAAAGAGAAGAACATCGATCTGGAAATAACCCAGGCAGCCAAGGAGCAGTTGGCAGACAAAGGATACGATCCCAACTTCGGTGCCAGGCCTCTGCGCCGGGCCATTCAAGACGATATAGAGGACATGCTGTCCGAGGAGCTGTTAGGAGGCCGCATGCAGGCAGGGGACGTCATGGTAATAGACGTGGAGGACGGCAAATTCGTTGCTCATGTCAAGGTAGAAGTAGCCCTTCCATCAAGCTAAGGCATACCGGTCAGGGCCAATAAAGCACTGAGCAAAATCAAGGGGCTGGCTTTGGGGAGAAGATCCCGAGCCAGCCCCTTGTCTCGACCTTGCCGGCTCGCTGCTTTCGCAGCCCTGCTCCACATCCCGACCTACCCCGTCACCCTGGACAAAACGCAACTCTCATGTGCACCTCTGATGCATGAGGACTCTTGAACTATCTTTTGGTCAATGCACTTACAATGGAGCAATTACCTACAGCACCACCGGGGTGGTTTTGTTGACCCACCGTGTCTGCTAGAATTGTCTGGCATCGAGCAAGGATGAAATGAGCAGAGAACAGGTACGCACTTTCTATTCATGTCGGGAGTGCGGGGCAGAAGCCCTACGATGGGAGGGACGATGTCCCTCCTGCGGGGAGTGGAACACCCTGGTGGAGGTCCCCAGAGGCCCTGCCGGGGAAAGGGCCGCCTGGCTCTCCTCCCGGCCAGGGACACCCCAGGAGCTCTCCGAGGTGACGCTGGAGGACTTCCCAAGGGTGGCGCTGGCTATGGCGGAGGTCAATCGGGTACTGGGCGGCGGCCTGGTACGGGGTTCCCTGGTGCTGGTGGGGGGAGACCCCGGTGTCGGCAAGTCCACTCTCCTGTTGCAGTTAAGCGCTGCCCTGGCCACTAGCTCAGGCCCCGTGCTCTACGTCTCGGGAGAGGAGTCCTCCCAGCAGATCAAGCTCAGGGCAGAGCGATTGGGCATTGTGGGCCAGGGACTTCACGTGCTGGCGGAGACCGACATGGCCACCATTCTTCATCACCTGGATAGCCTCTCCCCTACCCTGGCAGTGATAGACTCCATTCAGTCCGTAGCCTTCTCAGACCAGCCCACAGGCCCGGGAACCATCGGGCAGGTCAGGGAATGCGGGCTCGCCCTCTTGCGTTGGGCGAAGGCCAAAGGAATCCCCACCTTTGTTACAGGCCATGTGACCAAAGAAGGGAACCTGGCCGGCCCACGGGCATTGGAACACATGGTAGACGTGGTGCTGTACCTGGAAGGGGGCGACCTGGGATCCTACAGACTCCTTCGGGGTGAAAAGAACCGCTTCGGCTCAACCCATGAGGTCGGGGTCTTTGAGATGAGAGACAAGGGGTTGGCCGAAGTGCTGAACCCTTCGGCGGTAGCCCTGGCATCCAGAGACAGGAACGCCGTGGGATCCGTAGTGGTACCTGTAATGGAGGGTACCAGGCCATTGCTGGTGGAAATTCAAGCCCTTACCACTCCTTCGTCCCTACCCACTCCCAGAAGGGTAGCCAATGGTGTGGACATGGGCCGTCTCCTCATGGTGATAGCCGTGTTGGTGAAGCGAGCGGGAGTGCCTCTCTTTGCTCAAGATATTATCGTCAACGTGGCTGGAGGCTTCAGGGCGACGGAGCCGGCAGCGGACCTGGGTATGGCATTGGCCTTGACCTCCAGTTTACAAAATATTCCTCTAGCCGGTGGCACGGCTGCTCTTGGGGAGATCGGTCTGGGAGGAGAGCTGCGGAGTATATCCCAACTCCCTCGACGCCTGGCTGAGTTGAGCCACATGGGATTCGATAGCTGCCTGGGCCCCGAGTCGGCCATTCGGGACATGGAAGTAACCCCGGGATTGAAGACCATAGGGACCGCGACCCTTTCCGAAGGATTGAACCTCGCATTCCCCTCCTTTGCCAGAAGAGGCAGGGCAAATAAAGGGTCTATAGGGTAGTTGCCTGTCGAACCTGATGTGGCCAAACTTTTTGGGGTGGAGATTTGAGTAAAAAGGCCATTAGGGTTAGAATAGGATCAGCCTGCCAGCCAGAGGAGGTGCAGTTTGGCCGCGGTAGTGGTCAGCATTATCAATCTAAAGGGTGGCGTCGGTAAAAGTACCCTGGCAATGATCTTGGGAGAATTCCTCGCGTTTCATGATGGGAAACGCGTCCTCCTTATAGACATGGATGCTCAGGGTAACCTGAGCTACTGTATGGTGTCTGAAGCTCAAATAGGCGCGCAATACAATGCAGGAAGGACTGTCTACCACCTCCTGAAAATGGCGTTGGAAGGCAAACCCGCAGACATACGGCAATTCATAACACAGCCCCCCTTGGTGGTCTCCAACGTATCGAGGTGGGCCGCACAAAACCGCACGCTTCATATGGTCGTGTCGCACCCTAGCGTTGCTGAGTTGGACGAAGACCTTCTAACCCTATGGGAGAATGGAAAGCCTATGCCTCATTCCCTCCGGCAAAGCCTTGCGGAAGCATTGAGCTTTGCCAAGGAGGATTACGATTACGTTCTCATTGACTGTCCCCCAGGACTTTCCCTGTTTTCCTCCACAGCCCTTTTTGCCAGCGACTATTATGTCAGCCCAGTAATTCCAGAGCCGCTATCGCTACAGGGTGTGACGCTCGTACAGAGGAGAGTGAGCGAGCTTAAAAACCGCTTTGGGGTGGCGGTGCAGTTCAAAGGCGTAGTCCTGAATATTGTTAAGCACTATAGAGGGACTCACCAGCGAACGGCAAATGACCTCTATGGCCTCGGACATGGCAGTTATGAGCCGTTCCATTATTGGTTACCCGATAATGAAAACCTGCGCCGGTTGGGCGAATTTGAGCCTGAACGTCCCGGCGGCTGGGCGGCCGGGTTTGAACATAAATTCACCTCGCTTGGCGACAAGTATGGCCTATCCTATAGGTTGAATAATCCTCAGACTGGGGTGCTTAGCCGCAAACAAACGGAAGGTGATAATTACAGGCTAGAAGAGCGCATAGGGAAGCTGGTTTTAGAGTTCCAGCAGAGGTGCGCATGAAGAGAACCAACGTAAAGTCTGGTGGCAAGAAGCCCCCGCTGATAGAGCTTCTCCTGCACAAATACAGGGCTGACCCACAAGGCTTCTGTAAATACCTTCCTGAGGTGGCACAAGAATTGGACGCTATGTTCCCGCACTCTCACCCTTCACGAAGCCCTTTTGGCCTTACGGAGCACGAGCACGCTCACAGACAACAGGCCCTTAGCCAGGTGCTGAGTCGGCTGGATGACGCCACTCTCACTTCCGAAGAAGCGGTGAGAGGCTTGGAGCACTGCGCCACCCTTATTGAGGACGATAGTTTGCCAAGAGAAGCCACCCACGAGATCCTTTCTCGCATGGTGCGAGCAGTAATAGGAAAGTCGCCTGGCTCGGTCAAGAAGTCTACCACTGTGCCAATTGGAGAGAGCCAGAAGAGAAAAGAGGAAGCGCTAAAGCACGTCTCTCTTGTGCGTGGTGTACTTCTTGACCTGACAAGAGACATGCGCCTCGTTTCCGTCTCTATCAATCCTCACAAAATTCGGGAGAGACGTAAGGTCCTTCGATTAGTTGGGATTGCCAGTGACTCTGGTCACGATGTGGCCCAGCGCCATGACGACTATCTAGCAGAAACAGGCCCCCATGCCGCTACCTGAACGAGTGGTCATCGATACGTCTGCTTTCTACGCTCTCATTTCGGCCACCGATGACTTCCACAACGAGGCAAAACGAACCTACGAAGGACTGATAGATCGGGAGCAGGACCTATGGACTACTTCCTATATCCTGGTAGAAATGACTGCTCTAGTGCATAGGCGCCTAGGTTTTGAATCACTTCGCACCTTTATGGAAGTTATTGAGCAAAACGTGCAAGTGTTTTGGGTGGAGCGTACTATCCATAGTCGGGCATGGAAACAGCTCGTAGCCAGCCAGGGAGCCGGATTAAGTTTCGTAGACTGGACAACAGCTTTGGCCGCGGAACAGTTGAGGTCTCCCGTGTTCACATTTGACCGGGGCTTCGTTCAGCAAGGCATCCCTACTATGCCCAGATAGCCCACCCGCCGGTTAGGGTCTTGGGAGAAGCGCCTTCTCATTTTCGTGGCATAGTCGTACAACCGCTGAAAGCAGAGGTGAGCGCGAATGGTCGCCGTTGACCAGGGATTACAGGAGAAGCTGGCCCTCCTAAAGGGCATCCTTCAGGAAATGGGGTCGGTAGTCGTGGCCTACTCCGGAGGGGTAGATAGCGCCTTCCTTGCCGCCACGGCCCACGATGTCCTGGGCGAGCGAAGTCTGGCAGTGACGGCCTCTTCCCCCAGCATGGCCTCCTCGGAGCTTGAGGAGGCGGTGATCACGGCCCGGAATCTAGGGCTATGCTACCGAGTCATCGAGACCCAGGAGCTTTCGGACCCCAAGTACGTGGTCAACGACCCTCTCAGGTGCTACTTCTGCAAGGTGGAGCTCTACACTCGGCTGCAACCCATAGCCACTACGGAGGGATTTGCATGGGTGGCCAGCGGGGCAAACTTGGACGACCTGGAGGACTATCGCCCCGGGCTCAAGGCTGGTCAGGAGTATGGAGTCCGTAACCCCCTGATGGAGGCAAGACTTACCAAGGAAGACGTTCGGGCCCTGTCCCGGCAACGGGGTCTCTACACATGGGACAAGCCAGCCCAGCCATGCCTGTCTTCCCGGATACCCTATGGCACTCCAGTGTCGGTAGAGGCCCTAAGTCGCATAGCCCAGGCAGAGGCGCACCTCAAGGAGCTGGGGCTCCGCCAGTTCCGGGTACGCCATCACGAGACCATAGCACGGATTGAGGTGGAACCAGAAGACATGGCACTGCTCTTGCAGCCAGAGGTCCGGGAGAAGCTGGTGGTGAATATGCGCACCCTGGGCTATCTCTACGTTACGCTGGACCTGGCGGGATTCCACTCAGGTAGTCTAAACGCGGCTCTCAAGCCCAGAGACAGAGAAGAGTAGAGCTATGACCTACGCGGCTTTCCTGTCGGTCTTGGCCGCGTTCAACTGAAGAGTGCGGGGCTCCAGATCCTCCATGTACCCGCACTGAATGCATTTCCTGTATTCGCCGTAGAAGTCCCTATCCATGTGCAGGTCTCCCCGGCACCGAGGGCATCCTTTAAGCAGCATCGTACCCCATCTCTCGCCACTATTCTTGCTCACCCATCCCTTGCTCATTTAGATGCCCCTTTCCGTAAAACGGTGCGCCAACTCCGTGATCGCGTCTATCAGAGGCGCTCCCTGTCCTATTGAACTCTATGCCAGCTACCATCCCATTGATTGCTTCCATAGACATTATAATACTTGACACGCACCGTATCAAGTATTATATAATAAACTCACAATCGGTTCTAGCCATGGAACCATCGCTCGTTGGCTAATCCGCGTGGGGGTTCTTTGTGATTATGGAAGCCTTTGCACCCCAGGGCGGACACAGCGTAGCAGGCAAGAAAAATGCAGCGATCTAACCAGAGACGCACGGCGCATCGAGGCCCTGTGGTACCTCTAAGGCTGAGCAATGAAGAAGGTGGCCCTCTGGCAGCCTCTCCCCGTAAGGGGTCATGGGGAAGCCTGTACAGCAACCCAGGAACACCTTCTCTGCCTCCCGGCGAACCGGCAATACTCGGTGGGGTTTACGTGATCAGCGTGGCCGCCCGGATCCTGGATATTCACCCTCAGACGCTCAGGAAGTATGAGCGCCTGGGGCTGGTGAACCCGACACGGAGCATGGGAATGCTTCGCCTCTACTCCACTGAGGACGTGGTCCGGGTAAGATTGATCAAGTACATGGTTGATAACCTGGGAATGAACCTGGCTGGAGTGGAGTTTGCCCTGACCTTGTTGAATCGCATCATGGAACTGAGGGAGCGGATACAGGCAATGTCTCAGGCAGAGACACCGAACCAGTTTGTGGTACAGGAGCTGGAGGAGATGCTGAGAGAGCTGGGGGGTATCTTCCCCGATAACCCCTCAAGGGTGTAGCATTAATCAGGAGTAATTGCCAATGAGCGTAGAGGAGGAAAAGGAACGGAGCAAGACCGAAAGCGAAGCGGCCCCCGATGAGACCACCGAGGCAGAGCAGCTAGCGCAGATGGAGGAGGCACGGCGAGAGGTGGAACAGTTCCGCAACCTGCTCCAGCGCGTGCAGGCCGACTCGGTAAACTACAAGCGACGGGTGGAGGAGGAGAGGGAGGAGCTGCAGAAACGGGCCAACGCTAATCTGGTGATCAGGCTGTTGCCCGTCCTAGATGACTTCGAGAGGGCCCTGCAGCACATCCCAAAGGATGATGCTTTTAGCCCCTGGCTGGCCGGAGTGGAGTTGGTATACCGCAATCTCAGGGGCGTCCTGGAATCCTTTGGGGTGACTCAAATCGAAGCCCTGCACAAGACCTTCGACCCCCAAGAGCACGAGTCAGTCTTCTACGAAATCAGCGAAGACCACGAAGAGGGCAAGGTTATGTCCGTAGTACGGGAGGGTTACAAGCTGCACGGATGGGTGCTGCGTCCCACACAGGTAACGGTATCCAAAAGAAAAGAAAAGGAAGAGGAGTCCTACCATGAGGGTATGTCGGATTCCTCCGGGAAGGAGACAGAATAATGCCAAAGGTCTTAGGGATAGACCTGGGAACTACCAACTCCTGCATGGCCGTCATGGAGATGGGTGAGGCCCAGGTACTGGAAAACAGTGAAGGCGCCCGGACTACCCCGTCGGTAGTGGCCATACACTCTAGCACCGGCGAGCGGTACACCGGCCTCATTGCCAAGCGCCAGTCCATCACCAATCCGGAGAACACCGTATTCTCCATCAAACGGCTGATGGGCCGCAGATTCGATGATCCGGAGATACAGGCAATCTTGAAGCGTCTGCCCTACAAAGTGGTCAAGGCCGCCAACGGGGATTGCCACGTGGTCATGGCTGGCAAGAACTACTCTCCACCAGAGGTCTCGGCCATGATCCTGCAAAAGCTGAAACAGGACGCCGAGGCCAAGCTGGGAGAGAAGATAACCCAGGCAGTTATTACGGTGCCAGCCTATTTCAACGACAGCCAGCGCCAGGCCACCAAAGACGCCGGCAGAATAGCTGGCCTGGAGGTCTTGCGCATCATCAACGAACCCACGGCGGCCTCCATGGCCTATGGCCTGGAGAAACAGCAAGAAGAGATGGTCGCTGTGTTTGATCTGGGAGGAGGAACCTTCGATATCTCCATCCTTCAAATAGGGGAGGGAGTCTTCGAGGTCAAGGCCACCAACGGTGACACCCTCCTGGGGGGTGACGATTTTGATGAACGGATCATCGACTGGATCTGCGATGAGTTCAAACGGGAGCAAGGCATTGACCTGAAGCAGGACCGCATGGCCTTACAGCGCCTCAAAGAGGCGGGGGAGAAGGCCAAGATGGAGCTTTCCACCGTGATGCAAACGGAGATAAACCTCCCATTCATCACCGCGGACGCCTCCGGGCCCAAGCACCTCTCTATGAATCTCACCCGCTCCAAGCTGGAGCAACTGGTGGGAGACCTGATAGACCGCACGGTGGGACCATGCAAACAGGCCCTGGCCGACGCCGGCGTTTCACGAGAGCAGATAGATGAGATAGTGCTCGTCGGGGGCATGACTCGTATGCCTGCTGTGATACAGAAGGTGAGGGATCTCTTTGACAAAGAGCCTCACAAGGGAGTCAACCCCGACGAGGTGGTGGCCGCCGGGGCCGCCATTCAGGCTGGGGTGCTCCAGGGTGACGTGACGGATATTCTCCTTCTGGACGTGACTCCCCTGACCCTGGGCATTGAGACCCTGGGCGGAGTGACCACGGCTTTGATAACCCGCAACACTACCATCCCCACCGCCAAGACGGAGACCTTCACCACTGCAGCCGATGGCCAGACCAGCGTGGAAGTCCACGTCTTACAGGGGGAGCGCCCCATGGCAGCGGACAACAAGTCCATTGGGAGGTTCATGCTAGATGGGGTTCTTCCGGCCCCGAGGGGGCTTCCTCAGATAGAAGTCACCTTCGACATTGACGCCAACGGGATCCTCAACGTGTCTGCCAAGGACAAGTCCACGGGCAAGGAGCAGCGAATCACCATCACTGCCAGCTCCGGCCTGAGTAAAGAAGAGATAGACCGCCTGATGGAAGACGCATCGCGGTTCTCCGACGAAGACCGGCGTCGCAGGGAGGAAGTTGAGACCCGTAACATGGCGGACAGCGCGGCGTACAACGCCGAGAAAATGCTGCGGGAACAGGGTGACAAGGTCCCCGCCGACCTTAAGGAGGAGCTAGAGGGCAATATCTCTCAGCTACGGGAGGCGCTTCGGGGTCAGGACACAGCGTTGATAAACCAGAAGATGCAAGACCTTCAGACCTCTCTCCAGAAGGTGGGCCAGGCAGTATACAGTCAAGCCGGCGGCCCATCGGAGCCGCCACCAGGGGCCGGAAGCGATCCATCGGAGCCGCCACCGGAGGGCACTGTAGAGGGCGAGTTCCGAGAGGTGTAGTAGAGGGAAAAGGTGCCGCAGCGCCTGCCCGGCGTTGCGGCACCTGACCTATTACCCATGTCGTCATCCTGCGTAGCAGCAGACGACAGCCTATCCCGGAGAGATCTCAAAGCTGTCCGGCCACTCCCCCAGCACCACAGTCACTTGAAGGGTCTGGCCGGAGCGAGTTACGGTCAGGACCACCGTATCTCCCGGCTGAAGTGTGTTGAAGTAGCTAACAAGCTCCTCAACTGATTCCACCTCCTGCCCATCCACGGCAGTGATGATGTCACCTGTGGGAGTTCCATCGGCCCCCGTGCCTCCCCCCCTCAACCCCGCTCCCTGGGCAGGGCTATCCTGCATCACCTCAGTCACATAAACGCCCTTGGAGGTGCCCAGCTGCAGCATATCACCAAGAGCAGGACTCAACGCCATGCCACTGATGCCAAGCCAGGGCCGCCTCACCGTCGCGTTTTCCATGAGCTGCGCCAGAAGGTCTTTGGCCGTATTGATAGGCACGGCAAAGCCAATACCCGTGGCACTCCCGGCGGAGGTCTCTATGGAGGTGTTAATCCCCATGACCTCTCCAAGGGAGTTCAGGAGCGGGCCTCCGGAGTTCCCTGGATTTATTGAGGCGTCTGTCTGTATCATTCCCACGATAGGCCGTCTGAGGATGCCTGTGTGACTACGGTCCACGCCACTCACCACCCCCACGGTGATGGTGTTCTCCAATCCAAAGGGGCTACCCAGGGCGATGGCCATCTGACCCGGCTTGATAGTGCTGGAGTCTCCCAGTGGTAGCGGCACTATACCGTCTACAGCCTGGGGGTCCACCTTCAAGAGAGCAATATCGTCCGCCGGGCTTGTCCCGGCTATTTGGGCCTCCAATGTACGGCCATCTGCAAGGGTCACACGGATTCCCGTGGCGCCCTGGACCACGTGGTAGTTGGTAAGGATGTGGCCTTCGGTGTCCATCAGGAACCCTGAGCCTTGCCCGCTTTGCGGAATCACGAATCCAAAATGGTTGGTGTTCGACTGAGTTACCTCAATCTCCACCACGGCAGGGTCAGCCCTCTCGAATAGGGCGACCACCACTTGCTCGTCGTAGAGCGTCGGCGACGCCGATGCTACCTTTGAAAAGGCACCGGATGCCACGACGCCCGTCGCTCCAAGGATACCCAGCAACACCAGGGCGCTCAGAGCAAGCAGCCAGATGGGTAGCGAGACCCGTGAGTTTATCTTGTCCATTCGTGTACCTCCTCAGGGCGCACCGACTAGTGCAGTCTTGATCTTCTTCGGGACACGAGTAGAGCTTGCCAGAGACCTGTAACCGGTGGAATATCGCAGGCAGGCCTCCTCCAAGTCGCTCAAGTAGTAGCCACATTGAACGCAGGCAATGTAGCTGCCCCACATGTCCCTATTCTCATGCAAATCCCCCTTGCACCGGGGGCAGCATCTCATCCATAACCACGATTCACTTCTTCTCCGCACTTCCGCGAAAGACATTCGGCAAGCTCCTGTTGATCGGGCCCTTTGAGACCTCTTTGATACAATCACTGTGTTTCCTGTTTCCACTCTCAATGGCTATGTTCCCCAGAGATCTGGTCCTCCGGGCTTGCTCACGGGCCTGCAGAAGGGCCTGTCTGAGGCAGCTCGAAAACAAAGCGGCTGCCGTTGCCTGGCTCACTTTCTACACGGATTGCGCCCCCGTGGGCCTCTATCAATTGCTTGGCTATGGTCAGCCCCAGGCCAGCGCCGCCGGTAGACCGGGTCCGTGAAGGATCAACGCGGTAAAAGCGATCAAACACCTGGGGCAGGTCCCCTGGAGGGATGCCACTTCCGGTGTCGGCGACGGTGACCCTCGCCGCGCTTGTACCTGTCACCTCTGCCAGCACCGTTACCCGGCCGGCCTTGGGCGTGTGAAGTATGGCATTCTCCAGCAGATTCCCCACTACCTGGGCTATGCGTGTCCTGTCCATCTCCACCAGGGGAAGGTCAGGCGGAACCTCTAATGAAAGGGAGACACCCCTGGCCTCGGCCCGGGGCCGGACCGCCTCCACCGACCTGCGAAGCACCTCTTCCAGGGAGTCCAGATCGGTATCCAGGCGCAGTGCCCCCGCCTCCGCCAGGGCAAGGAGTCGCAGGTCTTCCACCAGGTGTGCCAGGTGAAGCACCTGCTGATAGATGGTGTCGATGGTGTCGCTGTTGGGCTGAAGCAGCCCATCTCTTACCGCCTCAAGATAGCCCTGGATGTTGGAGAGAGGTGTCCGGAGCTCGTGGGCCACGTCGGCCATCAGGCTTCGCCTCTGTTGCTCCGCTTCCTCCAGGCCTTCTGCCATGGAGTTGAAGGTGCGTCCCAAATGGGCGATTTCATCTCGGCCTTGGGTCGTTACCCGTTGGGAAAGGTCGCCCTGTCCCAGGAGTCTTGTCGCCGAGCTCAAGCCTCTCACCGGAGCGAGTACCTGCCGAGACAGCAGAGAGACCAGCAGAATTCCTCCAGCTCCTGCTGCCAGGCCAGTCAATAGAAGTGACCTGTTCAGCGCTGAGACAAGTATGGATACCGAAGGCTCCGGAGCCACTTGTGGGGCCACGCTAGGGGCCACCACCACGGAGCCAACTTCTCGTCCGCTGCTGAGGACAGGGAAGAGACGGCTCCCCCTCATCCCCATCATCTCAGGAGTGCCAATTGCCTGATGGGAGTCGGCCATGATATGTCCTTCCATATCAGAGACCACAATGTACCACCCGTACAGGGAGCTGGCCTGCTCAATGACAGACTGCAGCCCCACCCATCCCCTACGGGTCGCGTAGTATTGGGTGACCAGTTGCTCCATGCGAGCTGCCCTGGCCTTCTCAACCTCTTTCTCAAACCTCTCCGTCTCTTGTTTGGCTGCAAACCCGACGTATGCGCTGACGCTCACCAGGGCCAGGGCCAGCACCAGGGCAAACGCCGCTATCAAACGGAACTGGAGGCTAAAGAACCAGCTAGCCATTGCCAAACCTGTATCCCACGCCGTAGACGGTATGGATGTAGCGGGGCTTCTCTGGGTCCACCTCCAGCTTGCGGCGGAGATTGGAGATGTGGGCGTCCACCGTCCTGTCGAAGCCGTCAAAATCGTATCCGAAGACCCGCTCTATGATCTGCTCCCTGGTGAAGGTTCTGCCCGGCTCGCTCATGAACAAGACCAGGAGCCGAAACTCCGTAGGAGTGAGAGACAACTGTGTCCCCTTGAGATACGCGGCGTGACGGCGCAGGTCCACTTTGAGGTCGCCATGGGCCAACTCCGCGGTGCCCAGCTCCAGGGCGTCACGGGCCGTGCGCCGCAGGACCGCTCGCACCCTGGCAGCCAGCTCCCTGGGACTGAAGGGCTTGGTGAGATAGTCATCGGCCCCCAGGTCCAGTCCAGCCAGACGGTCTTCCTCTTCGACACGGGCTGTGAGCATGATAATGGGCACCTCCGACTCCTCCCTCAAAATACGGCACACCTCCAAACCGTCCATGCCGGGGAGCATCAGGTCAAGGACCACCAGGTCAGGGCGAGCCTCCCTGGCCAATCGTAGTCCTGCCAGACCATCCGCGCTCGTCAGCACCTTGTGGCCATCACGACGGAGGTAGAGCTCCACGATCTCCGTGGTGTTTGGATCATCTTCTACTATCAGTACCGTACTCGCCACACCCTTCACCTCTGAGTCATTTCCTAGCTCGTCTCTCTATTATACAGGAAGGGGCGGGGCATGGCCCCGCCCCTCTCAATTCGATCCGGCCGACGGCCTCAGAGGCCGGTCGCCCCGGAGCTTTCCGGAGTAGGCGTAGGCGCAGGAGGCATCTGCCCCCAGAACCCCATGCCATGACCGCCACGTCCACCCATCATCCCACCACGGTGGAGCCGATCGCCTCTCATCTCACGGAATTGGAGTCCCGGGAAGCTCCCCTCAGGCTGGGACATGTACCCCTCCTCCGTGTAGTCGTCTGCCTGTTCCTGGGTCAGCCGCCCCTGCTCCACCATGCAGTCCAGCTTCCGCTGAAGCGCCTCATCCTGAATCTCCCCGGCGGCCTGGTTAAAGGCGTCCTGGACCTGAGCCTCATCTAGCCCTAGGATAGCCGCGACCCGGGAAGCAAACTTCCCCAGGGGTGAATCACTCGCCGTCCCCTCTTCCTGGGCCAGAGCAGTGCCACCCACGACACCCAGAGCCAGAACTCCCACCAGCAGCGAAACAACAAACCAGCGTCTCTTCATCTTCAAGACCTCCCTTCTCTTTCCTACTTGTTACACTCTTTATACCAGCAGACTTTTAAGAAAGTTTGAAGATGGACTCTTGACCAGTTGATATGGGGCCGTAACCTCGAAGAGGTAGTGCGTACCGGCGGGCCGTGCCTTGTAGTGTGGAAACCAGGCCAAACCACCCTCAGTGTCCGGGCGAAGGGTCTCGTGTCATACCGCTAGATATCGCTTTTCGTTTCTCAGGCGACCTCCGCACCCACCTCCTGGAAGAACCTTCGCTGAAAGTATAGCGCCACGTTTACCAGGCTGATGAGAACGGGCACCTCCACCATGGGCCCGATGACGGCGGCGAAGGCCTGCCCAGAGCCAATCCCGAACACCGCCACGGTCACAGCGATGGCCAGCTCAAAGTTGTTACTGGCCGCAGTGAAGGAGATAGCGGTGGTCTTGGGGTAGTCCGCTCCTATCTTTTTGCCCATGTAAAAGGAGACAAGAAACATTGTAACGAAGTAGATGAGGAGCGGGATTGCTATGCGAACCACCTCTAGAGGCAGTTGCACAACGGTCTGCCCTTCCAGGGAGAACATCACTACTATAGTGAAGAGCAGGGCAATGAGGGTCAGAGGGCTGATCCTGGGTATGAACTGCTTCTCATACCAGTCATGGCCCTTGGTCTTGAGGAAGGCGAAACGGGTTGCCATGCCGCCAAAGAAGGGTATGCCCAGGTAGATGAGGACGCTCTGGGCAATCTGTCCCATGCTAATCTCCACCAGGGACCCCTCCATGCCGAACCACACAGGCAGGACGGTGACAAAGAAGTACGCGTATGCAGAGTAGAGGAGTATCTGGAAGATGGAGTTGAGGGCTACTAGGCCAGCCACATACTCGGTGTCGCCCTTGGCCAGCTCGTTCCAGACAATGACCATGGCGATGCAACGGGCCAGACCTACCATGATGAGACCCACCATATACTCTGGGTAGGCGCGCAGGAAGACGAAGGCGAGTAGGAACATGAGCATGGGGCCAATGAGCCAGTTCTGCGCCAGGGAGAGAGCGAGCACTCTCCAGTCACGGAACACCTGGCCCAGCTCTTCATATCTTACCTTGGCCAGAGGAGGATACATCATGAGGATAAGGCCAATAGCAATAGGAATAGAGGTAGTTCCTATTTGGAAACGGGAGATAAAGCTGGCGCTTTCTGGATAGAAGTAGCCGACCCCTATTCCGAAACCCATGGCCAGGAATATCCAGAGGGTTAGGAACCTGTCCAGTCTGGATAGCTTGCTGGGACCGTCTGTCTGTCTTGTTTGTTTTACGTCGCCCAATGTTTCCCCCATCCTCTGTCCCTGGCAGCTTTCGCCCGGGCCGGTGGACGGGGGCCCCTTTGCATTCTTTGTTCTTCGTTGCCCTGCTAGATTTTACCCAAAGCGGACTCCGCCGCCGCCAGGGTGCGGTCTATGTCCTCCTGGGTGTGCGCCGTGGAGACAAAGGCAGCCTCGAAAGCAGAGGGGGCCAGGTACACTCCCTGCTCCAGCATGTGGTGGAAGAACAGGGAGTATCGCTGCCTATCGGTCCCGGCCACGTCGTCCCATCCTTCCACAGGGCCACTGGAGAAAAAGGCCGTCATCAGGGAGCCTACTCTGTTAACGGTCAGGGGCACCTCGGCGGTCTGGGCCGCTGTGGAAAGGCCCTGAGCCAGCCTGGAAGCCATGGCCTCCAGGTCCTCGTATATTCCCGGCTTCGCCAGGGCCTTGAGGGTGGCGATTCCGGCGGTTACCGCCAGGGGATTCCCCGAGAGGGTGCCCGCCTGGTACATGGGGCCCAGGGGTGCTACCACCTCCATGACCTCTTTTCTGCCACCGTAGGCCCCCACCGGCAGCCCCCCTCCAATAATCTTTCCCAGGCAGGTGAGGTCTGGGGCCACATTATACAGGGTCTGGGCTCCTCCGTAGGCGACCCTGAACCCCGTTATCACTTCGTCGAATATCAGCAATGCCCCGTGACTCCGGGTTAACTGTCGCAGTCCATCCAGGAAGCCTTCGCCCGGGAGCACTACCCCCATGTTCGCTGCCACAGGTTCCAGGATAACCGCGGCGATGCCTCCTGGATGAGCGTCGAAGAGCCGCTCCACAGAGGAGACGTTGTTATAGTCGGCCACCAGGGTCTCTTGAGCGTAGCTGGGGGGCACCCCCGCGCTATTGGGAATGCTGTAGGTAGCTCCACCGGAGCCTGCCTCCACCAGCAGGCCGTCCGTGTGGCCGTGATAGCAGCCGGCGAACTTGACTATCTTGTTGCGTCCCGTAAAAGCCCTGGCGGCGCGGATGGCGCTCATGGTGGCCTCGGTCCCGGAGTTGACCAGTCGCACCATGTCCACGGAGGGGAAGGCCTCCACGATCATGCGGGCCAGTTCGACTTCCCCTTCCGTGGGAGCACCAAAGCTCAGGCCATTTTCGAGGACAGCATGAAGGGCCTTGACCACCGCCGGGTGGGCATGGCCCAGGATGAGAGGCCCCCACGAGCCCACGTAGTCTATGAGCTCGTTACCGTCGGCGTCCCAGATGTGGGAGCCCTGTCCGCGCCGGATGAACAGAGGCACACCACCCACGGATTTGAAGGAGCGCACCGGGCTGTTTACCCCCCCGGGGATGTAGTCCTGGGCCTGAGCAAAGAGCTGGGAAGAGCGATTAGTATTCATGAGTCACATCTCCTTGGCCTGGAAGCAGTCGTTTGTTCTTTCCAGGAAGCATAGTTATTCAGAAGCATCTCAGTCAACGCCCAGACTGCTCCGGGCGTCCCTCTCCACTCGGCGGTACACCTCCTGGAGGGGCAATCCCTCGCGTTGGGCAATTTCTTTACAATCTTCGAACTCAGGGGAAAGGCCCACTATCTTCGACTCTGTCTTTTTCACCTTGACCCGTGCCCGGCCCAGGGAGGTATCTACGGAGACTACCTCCCGCTCAGCCTCGTATCTCTTCAATGAATGCACTCTTATGCCCAAGGTAGAGCTTTCCTCCAATATCACCCTTGCAAGGGCAGATTCCAGGAGCGGGCGACAGAGGATGCTCAATGTAACCGCAGGCCTGTTCTTCTTCATTTGAATGGGAGTGAACCACACGTCCAGGGCACCGTGCTCCAGGAGCTTCTCCTGGACGTGGCCCAGGATCTCCGGAGTCATGTCGTCTATGTTGGTCTCAAGGAGAGATACCTGGACAAGGGCCTCGCTGTCCTGGGTCTCCCCTATCCATAGGGCCAAGACATTGGGAAGCTCGGCCATGTCCCTGGAACCCACTCCGTACCCCACTCGCTCCACGGTCATGGAAGGAGCATCAAAGGATGCCAGGGTCGTAATCAGGGCTGCACCCGTAGGGGTGACCAGCTCACCGGCCTTCAGGTAAGGGCCTGCGGGAGGAGTCATCCTGGCGTTGGCCATGACCATCAGCTCCACCGTCGCCGGAGCGGGCACTGGCAAAGCCCCGTGCCTGGAGGAGATGACGCCCCATCCGCAGGGCAAGGGTGAGGAGTAGAGTTTCGAGATTCCAAGAGCCTCCAGTCCGGCAACCACACCCACCACGTCGATGAGCGTATCTATCTCTCCCAGCTCATGGAGTTCGTGGCTTTCCCCATGTACCCGAGTTTCTGCAACTTCCAAACGCTCCAGCACCTCTCGCGCTTTTTCCTTGACGGAACCGGGTAAGGGGCTGGCTTGTACCATATCCACGAAATCCTTGATGGTGTTAGTGTCCTTGCCCTGAGAGCGTAACTCCACCGTTACCTGGGTTCCCCTTATAACACCCCGTTGGGCGGTGCGAGTCTCAATGGAGTAATCAGTGAGAGGCAGCTTGGCAAGCTCCTCTTTTAGCCTCTGGAGAGGTAGACCTGCATCCACCAGCGCGCCCAGAAGCATGTCTCCGCTAGCGCCGCCGATGCAGTGTAAATATCCAGTTCTCAAAGAGTCCTCCTCAATCTCATATATCTGGGCCTGCCCCTCCTGTATCTAGGCCTGGTTGTCCCAGAACCGCTCCTCTTTCCAGGGGTCGGCGTTATTGTTGTAGCCCCGTTGCTCCCAGAACCCAGCCTTGTCCTGGGCCATCAGCTCCAACCCGTTTACCCACTTGGCGCTCTTCCAGGCGTATCTCTTGGGCACCACTATCCTCATGGGGCCGCCGTGCTCTGGAGTTAAGGGTTTACCATCGTGGCGGTGGGCAAAAAGCACATCGTCGTCCATCAACAAGTCCAGAGGAAGGCTGGTGGTGTAGCCTCCATAGCAGTGGAAGGTAACGTATCTGGCCTCCGGCTTTACCCTGGTCAGCTTGACCACTTCTTTGAAGGACACTCCCTCCCAGAGATTGTCCAGGCGACTCCACTGAGTGACGCAGTGAAAGTCTGCCGTCACGGCTATCTGGGGCAGGCCCATGAAATCTTCCCAACTCAGAGCCATCTCTTCCTCCACCAGGCCGAAGATGCGAAATCGCCACACCTTCAGATCTATTGTTGGAGTGTCGCCGTAGGTGAGAACGGGGAATTTCTCGGTGACGAACTGCCCGGGAGGAGCGACGACCTCTTGAGATTCTACCTGTCTGGGTGTACTTGTGGGCCAGGGCCTCATGATTAATTTCCAAGTTGCGGGGATGATCCGAAGTCGAACTCCCCGGTGATTTTCTGCGTGTTGAACTGCGGTATATGATAAACGATATACGGGCGCCGGTAAAAGGGGCATTTCTAGTCAACCGACCGGCTCACCCATGTTGACGCTCACAGGTTGCGCCTACTAAGATACCATCAAATCAGGTGTCTGAGGAGAGCATGGCAAGCCTCCAGTCTGAAGGGGAACGTTCCAGTGGATGGTGTCAGAGTAACGGGTAGCCCTTGAGGAGATAAGAGGCGATTTGCAGGCGGTGCTATACCTCAAATACAGTGACCTGGGGCATCCGCTTATGGCCTGCCCGGTTTTCTGCTGGTGAACGTTGTTTTAGTCAGAGGCTTCCTAGCACTTCTGGCCCTGGCCTTCGCCCTGGCAGGACAGTATTTCCTGGAGCACGAAGAGGCCCTGGCACCGGGGCTGTACCTGTTCCTGGCAGGCGGGCTTGCCCTGGCGGCGGCGTACATCAACGGGCCAACGGTCTTCCTGCCCTCCTCCCTTGAGTCCAACCTCCACGGTATATCTTCGGAAAGAGCAGCGCTTCCCAGGTTCCCAATAGCCGCTCCCATTATCCTCCTGCTTCTAGGGCTGAGCCTCTTCCGGTCTTTCTCCAACCCCGACGACTCCCTGGCGTGGATACTCCACATAGCCAGCATTGTTGTCTTCCTGGCTTTTTTCACCGGGCTTTCCCCAAGCGGCATTCTCGGAAGAGTTAGACAGACTATTCCCAGGCCATCCAAGGCCGCCCTGATTGAGGGAGGGCTTCTCCTGGGTATCCTTGCCCTGGCACTGTTCCTTCGACTGCTAGTGCTCAAGGACATGCCCTTTGGCCTGTGGTACGACGAAGGTGTCCACGGCATGAGCGCGGTGAAGATACTGGAGGAGGGATCTTACCGGCCCATTTTCGTCCCAGAGGCCAACGTGGCCTCTCCCATGATTTTCATGCAAGCAGTCTCCATATGGCTTTTGGGCAGGAACACTGTGGCCCTGCGACTTCCCTCGGTGCTCATGGACTTGGGGGTAATCTTTCTGCTCTACTTTCTGGTGCGACGATTCCTGGGCTGGCGCGTTGCCCTGGTCGTAGCCCTGCTGGTGGCAGTTTCAAGCTGGGACATCACCTGGGCCCGTAACGCTATGCCGGGGGTAACAGCCCCCCTCTTGGCAGTGGCCGGCATCCTCTCCTTTCTATGGGCTCTAAGGCGCGGCACCCTGGCTTCCTACGCCCTGGCAGGGGTAGTGCTGGGCTCGGGCATCTGGTTCTACCAGGCCGTCAGGATCATGCCCGCGGTTATCGTCCTCATCGCCGCCTACGCGTTTTTCAGAGACCGTCTTCTCGTGAGGGAGTTCGTCAGGAAGTTCGGAGTATACGTCGCGGGGGCGCTCTTGGTGGCGGCACCCCTACTACAGTACTCCGTAACCCATGCCACAGAGTTCTGGCGAAGGGCCGGTGCCGTCACTGCTTACAGAACAGGCTGGTCCCTGGACTCCCTCAGCTTCCTGAAGACCAACTTGGACGAGTATCTCCTCATGTTCAACTACCAGGGAGACATAAACGGCCGGCACAACCTACCCCACGAGCCCATGCTGTCCTTTGGCGTAGCCGCCCTGGCATTCTTGGGTTTCCTCTTTTGCCTCTCCAGACCTCACCGTCCCGTGCCTTTTTTGCTACTTATCTGGTTCTTCTTTGCACTGCTCCCCGGCCTGGTTACCCTGCCCTTCGAGGCTCCCAACACCCTGCGGGCCATCGGTTCCATACCCGTAGCCTACCTGTTCGCTGGCGTAGGCATTGCCGCCGTGGGTAAGGCCCTGGCCCCACTGGTCCCTCGATACGCTGGGGTCGTGTTGGGGGTGCCCCTGGCAATAGGGCTGGGAGCCATCGCGTACGACAATTTCCACACCTATTTCCACCTTCAGAGGAACAGCTTCGCGGTATGGGCCTCTTTCAATCCGGAGCAGACCGCCATAGCCTACCGTCTCATGGAGTTGCCCTCCCAGGATTACGATGTTCAGCTAGGCCTTTTTCTGCCTCAATACCCGGTGATTACATTTCTTTTGCCAGTGAGACCCAGAATTGAGACCTATGAACCTGCCAAGCATCCACCATCTTCCACCCGAGGCGATGGGGCACTTATTTTCCTGGATAGTAGCCAAGAGCCATTTCTAGGGCGCATCAAGGAGTTTTACCCCCAGGGAAATTACTCCAGGATGGATTTCGGGCAGGGCCCCAGGCAGCCAGTGATATACACAGTGGAGCTGGATGGAGAGGATATTACTCGGGCCCAGGGACTTACCCTCCGACTCACTCCCCTGGGCACCTCTACACGGGCCTTGAAAGATATGAGAGTACCCCAGGTAGACCTGTCCTGGGAAGACGCGAGCGTCCCAACTCTCCCCTTTTCCGCGGAGTGGAGGGGGGTATTGTACGTTCCCAAATACGGGGATTACGGGCTGGCCCTGGAAGGCTCCCCACAAGCCCAACTCTATCTAGACGGAAGCCTGGTGCTGGAAGGCCCCGGCGATGTCCAACTCCCGTTAGGCACTGGAAGTCACGCCATCGTGGTCAAGGAGGAGGTGCAGGAGACCGAGGGCAGGACGCGTCTCTCTTGGGAACCCCCAAAAGGCCAGCTCTCGATTATAGGGCCCCAGAACCTGTACAGCGGGATGGAGGCTCACGGTCTACTGGGAAGCTACTTTCCTCCCGACTATCCGACGGCATCGGGGGCCTTCCAGCAGATAGACCCCATGGTTTTCTTCTACTTCCACCACCGACCCTTTGCGGGGGAGTTCCACATCCAGTGGGAGGGGGAGCTACAAATCAACGGAGCGGAGACCTACAGCTTCACGCTGGACTCCAGCGGCCCCGCCACTTTGTCCATAGATGGGGATACGGTGATAAAAAACCCCGGCATTCCCACCGGTAGCGTTGCGCCTCTCGAGTCTTGCATGGGTGAGGTGAAATTGGAGGCGGGTCTCCATCCCATAAAAATCACCTTCCAACACAAAAACGGGTCACCCCAGGTATACTTGCACTGGTCCTCTCCCTATGAAAGCCCAAGCCCAATACCCTGGAGCCGGTTTCACGCCGCTTCTCCAAAATCGCTACAAGACACCAATGACTTCCCTAGAACTGCTGACTAAGTCCCTGGTATGGTGTAAAATAGGCGCAACTAAAATGCGGAGGTGACCGATGCAGGGTTATTGTGTGAAGTGCCGGTCTCAGCAGGAGATGAAAGATACTCAATCCATCACCATGAAGAACGGCCGTCCGGCGACCCAGGGTTCGTGCCCTGTCTGCAATACAAAAATGTTCAGGATCGGTAAGGCATAGCCTGGTATCTCTCATACAGAACGCGTCCTATCTCTCCAGGCACGGGAACGGGACATCCCCTGTGAATATCCAATAGCTTTGTGAAGGGATTCCCTGTAGATCTTCGGTAATCGTTTCCACGCGTGGGGATTAGTTTTATCATTATTGGGAAGCGTGTGGAAAATGAGGTGCTTCATTAATTGGTTCCCGGGATGGCTTGGACCCGGGGGCCAGTCTTTTTGTTCCAGAATCGGCTTGCGGAGCCGCGCCAGCATGAGGTGCCATTTCAGCTCTCAAAGAGAGCCATCGCCCATTTCAGGGGGGGTGCCCTAACATGGCATCTCATAGCTATGATCTGGTGAAATTGGGGCGTACGGGCCACGTGACCACCGTTACCTTGAACAGGCCTGAGAAGCTGAACGCTCTGAGCCATCAGCTAACGGCAGAGCTTCATGCCGCTCTGGATGAACTATCTGACGAGAGCGACGTCCGCACCCTGATATTGACGGGAGCAGGACGCGGCTTCTGCTCAGGAGCCGATGTGAACCAACAGCTTGAATCCTTAGAGGGCCGCCAGGCTCACTCTTCTCCCCCACAAGGGCCAGGCATCACGGCACTAGGCCCTCACATTCGTCGCATCAGCCAGCCCGTTATCGCCGCGATAAATGGTGTGGCAGCGGGGGCAGGGTTGGCTATTGCCCTGGCCTGTGACATCCGGCTCGCTTCCGAGGAGGCCAGCTTCTCGTGCATCTTCGTCAGGCGCTCTCTGGTCCCAGATACAGGAACATCCTATACGCTGCCCCGGCTGGTGGGACATGGAGTCGCCATGGAGATGGCGCTGACGGGTAACATCTACGACGCACAATGGGCCCTTGAAAAGGGGCTGGTGAACAGGGTTGTCCCCCCAGACAGGCTCATGGAGGAGGCTATGACCCTGGCCAATGACATAGCCTCCAACCCCCCTATATGCGTCCGCTCCATCAAGGAGTTGCTTTATGAGCACGACGAGGAACTGCTAGACATACTGCCGAAGGAGAGCGCCGCCAACATCCTCGCCGCTGACAGCGAGGACAGGCTTGAGGCTGTCCGCTCCTTCCTGGAGAAACGCCCACCTGTGTACAAAGGGAGGTAGGGCAAGTCCTTGAGCCATACCACGGCAGAGGTCTGCCCTACCCTCCACCAAGAGACCCGCTCACTCCACGGGTCTGCATATGGAGTAGGAGCTACGTTGACTTTACCCGTAGCCCTTCGACCAACTCAGTGAGTCGAGCTACTGTTTTCATCCACGGTAGCAAATCCCTCAGGGCTTTGTGGCAGTGTCCAGGTCATTGAGGCCAAATCTTAGATAAAATTCCGACCACAACATCTTGTGTCCTGGGGCTTCAGCAGTGCTATAATTTCGGCAGTATTTCCCAGGAGACATAGTGTTTACCCATCTCCATAACCACACCGAATACAGCCTGTTGGACGGCCTCAGCAAGATTGGGCCCATGGTGCAGCGCGCCCGGGAGTCGGGCATGGAGGCCCTGGCCATCACCGACCACGGTGGCCTTTACGGGGCCATAGAGTTCTACACAGAGTGTAAAGAGGCGGGCATAAAGCCCATTATTGGCCTGGAAGCCTATCTGGCCCAGGAAAGCCGCCATAGCAAGAGTCCCGCAGACAAAAGCCCGCACCATCTCCTTCTGCTGGCCCGGGATATGGAGGGATATCGCAACCTCCTCCAGCTTTCCTCAAAGGCACACCTGGAGGGGTTCTACTACAAGCCGCGAGTAGACAGAGAGCTTTTGCGAGAGCACAGTGGGGGGCTAATAGCCTTCTCGGGGTGTCCCGCTGCCGAAGTGCCTCGTCTACTCTTGGAGGGACGCATCCAAGAGGCCAAAGAAGCCGCTCTGTGGTACCGGGATACCTTTGGCGAGTTTTTCCTGGAACTGCAACGCCACGGCAATATTCCAGACTTGCCCAGGCTGAATGAGGCCCTCCTGGAGTTGAGCAAGGAAACAGGCCTGCCCCTGGTGGCCACCAACGACAACCACTATGTTTACCAGGAAGACGCTCCCTTCCAGGACATCCTCATCTGCATCCACACCAATACTAACATCTACGACGATAAGCGGCTCAAGATGTCCGACGACTCCTATTACCTCAAGAGCCCCCAGGACATGGAAGACCTCTTCGCCGATCTCCCGGAGGCCATTGCCAACACCCAGAGAATAGCCGATATGTGTGACCTTGAGTTGGACTTCAGCCAACTCCGCTTACCCGAATACAAGACGCCCGAGGGGGTAGGCCCCGGCGAATACCTGGCCCGCCTCTGCCAAGAGGGCATGATAAAGCGCTATCCCAACTCCTCGCCAGAGGTGCAGCAGCGCCTGGCTTACGAGTTGGAGGTCATTGGTAAGACACAGTTCGACAACTACATGCTCGTGGTATGGGACATAGCCACCTTTACCCGGGAGAACAACATCCTCTTCGGTGTTCGGGGCAGCGCCGCCGCTAGCCTGGTGCTCTACTGCCTGGGAGTCACGGACATAGACCCTCTTCAATACCGCCTGGTCTTCGAGCGTTTCCTCAACCTGGAACGGCATGAGATGCCTGACATCGATATGGATTTCCAGGACGACCGCCGAGACGAAGTGATAGCTTATGTAAGGCGCAAGTACGGCGGAGACCACGTAGCCCAGATCATCACCTTTGGCACCCTGGGAGCCAAAGCCGCCCTTCGCGACACCGGCCGCGCCCTGGGAATGGCTTACTCCGATGTCGACAGGGTCGCCCGACTGATCCCTTTCAGGGTTCACTCCCTGGGGGAGGCCCTGGAGGCCAGCACGGAGCTAAAGGATATCTATGAAGCGGACGAGACCCTGAAGAACCTGGTAGACACCGCCCGCCACCTGGAGGGAGTGGTCCGCCATGCCAGCACACATGCCGCTGGAGTGGTCATTACTAAAGAGCCCCTGGTGGAGTACCTTCCCCTGCAACGTCCAATTCGAGGAGGCTCATCCGAGGACATGGCCATGACCCAGTACCCCATGGAGCCCATCGCCAAGCTGGGCCTCCTTAAGATGGACTTCCTGGGCCTGACCAATCTCACTATCCTGGAGCAGGCCAGACGAACCGTGGCCCAACGTAGGGGCGTGCACTTGGACCTTCGCCACATCCCCCTTGACGATGAGAAGACCTTTGGACTCCTCTCTAATGGGGAGACCACAGGGGTCTTCCAACTAGAGGGTGCCGGGATGAGACGGTATATCCAGAAGCTGAAGCCCAACTCCTTGGGCGATGTGGCTGCCATGATAGCTCTGTACCGTCCCGGCCCCATGGAACACATAGATACCTTCATAGATGCCAAGCAGGGCAAAGCGCCTATCCGCCATCTCCATCCAATCCTAACAGACATCCTTGAGGAGACTTACGGCGTCATAGTGTATCAGGACCAGGTCCTCCTCATAGCCCAGGCCTTCGCCGGCTACTCACTGGGGGAAGCCGATGTCGTCCGCAAAGCCATGGGCAAGAAGATTCCTGAGATGATGCGACACGAAAGAGAGAAGTTCTTGGAAGGCGCTCTCAAACAGGGATTCTCCAGGGATCTGGCAGAAGAGGTGTTCCATCTAGTAGAGCCCTTCGCCGGATACGCCTTCAACAAGGCCCACAGCGTGAGCTACGCCATGATCGCCTACTGGACCGCATACTTCAAGGCCAACTACTCCGAAGAGTATATGGCTGCTGTGATGAACGCTCACGCGGGCCAGGGAGACAAGATAGCCAGCGACGTCACCGAGTGCCTGCGCCTGGGCATCCCCGTGCTCCTCCCCGACGTGAACTGCAGCGAGGCGGACTTCTCCATAGATGTAAACTCAGATGGAAAGCCTACCATCAGGTTTGGTCTGGCAACAGTGAAAAACGTGGGATCTATGGCCGTTATACCTCTGGTGGAGGAGCGGAAGAAGAATGGCCCTTACAGGTCCGTGGAAGACCTCTGTCGGCGAGCAGACCTGGGAAGCCTAAACCGGCGCGCCATGGAGAGCCTTACAAAGGTAGGTGCCCTGGACTCCCTTGGCGACCGGGGTTCCCTACTGGCCAGCGTGGAGCGGATTATATCCCTGGCCCAGAGAGAGGCCAGACTGAAGGGGTCCGGCCAGACCACCATGTTCGACCTCTTTGGCGAGGCCGTATCCACCCCAATTAGCTCCATTGAGCTGGAAGAGGGCGAAGTGCTGCGACAAGAGAAACTGGCCTGGGAGAAGGAACTCCTGGGCACCTTCATCTCGGAGAACCCGCTGAGTGCCCTTGCCTACAGGGTCTCTCACGACACCATAATCTCCCGGGACGGTCTCGACAACGAGATGGATGGCAAAAGGGTGAACGTAGTGGGCCAGGTCTCTTCCCAGAGAAGCGGACTTACCCGGGATGGGAAACCTTTCGCCGCAGTTGCTCTGGACCTCCTGGGAGGCAGCATAGAGGTCATGGTATGGTCCAACGCCTATGAAAGGACCCGGGACTTGTGGTACGAAGGAAGCCTGGTGGAGGTGGTGGGCAAGATACGCCTGCGGGATGACGATATCTCGGTCCACTGTGATGAGGCCAAGCCATACAGGATCGAGGATAACAATGGGCACACTGCTCAAGAGGATGAATATACGCCTGAGCCAGCGATCCCAGCCCACACGGTGAACGGCACCCCGCCGTCCAGTGAGGGTGAAAGCCGGAGCAATGGCACGTCTGTATCTTCCCCCTCCAAGCTATGGATCAGACTGGAGGAATCGAGCGATGTTGGGCAGGACGAGCACATGCTGCGAGAGGTGGTGAAGCTGCTTATGAACTATCCCGGCAAAGGCCCCGTGGCGCTGAGAATCAAGACCGACGGGAAGACGGTGATTGGGGATCTGCCCTCTGTCTCCGTCAACTACTGCCCGGAGCTTCATCAGGAGCTGGTGGCTATGGTGGGAGAGACCGGTGTGGAGGTGGTGGGTGGGGATGGAGTTTAGCCGCCGATTTTTTGATTGTTTGGAGAAATTTCCACGGGATCAGGGGCGGTCGCCGAAGGTCACGCTGGGGCCGAGCAGCCGGGCATAAGATGGGGTGTTGAATGGCGTGAAAGGCCCGTGCAGCCTGGGGCAGTCTCTGGGCGAGGTTGTGAGTCCGACTCCGGACCAGCCGCTTCAGGTTTTGCATGCAGTGAGCAGGGCTTGGATGGTAACCTTGTCGATCCCGCGGCAGATGGAGCGTCGCAGCCCGTGGAGCGCCTACAGCCACGTACTTCCCGGCCTACAGGAAGCCGCAGCCCTGGCCCTGGATGAACGGCTAGCCCGCGGCCAGAACTCAGATACAGACTGGCTCTGGCAAAATGTCCACGTAATGTCCACGGACTTGAAATGACGAGGCACAACCGTGTGGCACGAAACAGGGGTTTCAGCTACACTCGAATGGACAGGACAGCACACCGCCAGATATGACGGTGCATGGCGTGACGAGTGGCGTACAACTTAAAATCCGCTCCCTGCAAGGGGGTGTGGGTCCGATTCCCTCCCTGGGCACGAAATTTCGCATCTACAGTGGAACCGGTGCCCAGAGAGGTATGAAAGAAGGAGCGTTTTTACTACAGTAGTTTCATACCTATGAATGTACTGTAGATAGATTCATGCCCTGGTTTCATGCCCGCCCTCAAACACTGACCCGAATCTGTGCTCAGGAGGTGTCCGATGCAATCAGTCAGAATATACACGGGGGATGACGGCCAATCCCACTTCGAGGAGCTAGACCTGGCCTTCGACCCGTCTCAAGGAGATCAACACACAGAGACCCAGGCTGCCCTTGGCGCAGAGTTCGTGTATCAACCCCCTGGCTTTGTAATTGACTGGCACCCTGCTCCTCGTCGCCAATATGTTATTACGTTACAGGGCCAGGCAGAGATTGTACTGGAGGATGGAACGGCAAAGAGGTTTGGGCCGGGAGACGTCCTTCTCGCCGAAGACGTGACGGGCAAAGGGCATTTCACACGGATAGTCGGAGAGGAACCCAGGGTGTCGGTTCGAATCTCCTTACCAGGCTAGCGAAAATGACAACGATGATTACTCTGATGCTGAGGGAGCTATGACGTACATAGAGGAGTGGCCAAGCCGATTCGTCGCATACCATAAGTCTGCCACCATTCCAGGTGACACAGTCAAAAGCCCTTTGGATGAGATATTCGACACCCTGACAGAGGGTCACAGGCGAGCAAAAGAGATGACGCGTGCTGCCGAGAGCAAGTACGGAGCACGACTGATGTGGATAGAGATCGAGGCTCTTGAGAGATCTGGAGACTGGAGCCCTGTGGGCCGGTTCTACCCCGAAGGTTTTCAACAGGGGTAGACGCGGCGGACTTGGAATCCGCTCCCCGCAAGGGGGTGTGGGTTCGATTCCCTCCCTGGGCACGAAATTTCGCATCTACAGTGGAACCGGCGCCCAGAGAGGTATGAAAGAAGGAGCGTTTTTACTACAGTAGTTTCATACCTATGAATGTACTGTAGATAGATTCATGCCCTGGTTTCATGCCCTTTGGCCTGGCCCTTGCCTCGGCGCTCGATGACTAGCCGTACTGCTGGGTTTCCGAGCTAGTGCCCTGTAACAGGTTAAGCACACAGGTTTAGCATAACTAACATCCGCCTCGTTCCCGCAGGAGTGGCATACGGCCTCCGGATAGTCCACATCTCCAAATCGAGCCCAGGTCTCGTAGCAGTCATCGCACAGCGGCCTGTCCACATCCAGAGATAGTCCTTCTCCACACCGTATACAGAACCCACTCTTGGACCGAGCGCGGGAAGGGCCTGTCTTTCCTACTGCCCTGGTGCTGCGGACGGTCGTGGGTGCATTAACAATCAGGTTCTTAGGCCTAGCAACACCTGCGCGTGCCAGTTCTTGCTGGCTAAGAGTGTTCGCTAGTTGAAGTAGCCTTGAAGTGACATAATCCCTGATTGTTTTGGCCTCGATGGGGTCGCTAATGAGGGTGGCGATTTCAAAGGACTCTGTACCCGATGACTGGGTCAGGTTCATGGAGCTGGTTATCACCGTGTTCTCGTTGAGATATATCTTTGCGTGCAGCCTGTCTAGTGTTAAGACCACCACCTGATTGTCCATAAGCCATTGAATGTCTGAACCGCGGACAACCTCGGGGTCATTCCGAACCAAGAAGTATACCCTGGCGCTCCGCTTGACCGCCAATTGCACTGCGTTTTTGACATGTTTCCATAGACTTATATATGGACTGACAATCACGACGTATTCCTTGGCTTCGTCAATTACGGATAGAATACGATTAGAAACTTGCTCGTCCTTGAAGACCGTGTTCACGTTGTTCTCCAGGAGTCTGTCGGTACTCGATTAGTCGGCTCTATGGTTGCACAGGGAACTCATGGCGTCAAGCTAAGCCATTTGGAGCAGAACTGCTTTAACTTGCTACGTTGGGCAAGTCTGTCTGAACCACATCACGGTACGGAGTTTCGTAAGGTTACGGTTCATTGCTATCTGTCTCTGATTGCGATGCAGGCCAATAGTTTACTCAGGGAGTAATTCGGGTTGGTGGCGATTCACGACCGCACCTCACGCAGGTTCCTGACCACCGGGATAACCAGGGTCAACGTGAGGGTGCTTACACTCCCCTAACTGTACTTGGCATTACAATACTCTATAATTCGCCCATGAGCTTCGTCATACGCGGGCATGGCAGATATAGGAGGGTGTTTTCCTTCGTGCACGTGCCGATGAAGGCAGTTAAGATACAATAGCCCAGCTACGCACCAAAACCCCTGCTTCCCATTGTAAACTTGTGCGCTGGTCGCAACACGGGTACACTGTGCTTATCCATCCAGAACACCAGCAAGCCCCATGAGCACCTTCCAGGAGAAACTGACCGCGGCTTCCAGGAAAAATAACTCTTTCTTGTGCGTCGGCCTGGACCCGGACCCCGCCCTCATGCCCGTGGAGGATGTGCTGGAGTTCAACCGGGCCATAATAGATGCCACGGCAGACCTGGTGTGCTGCTACAAACCCAACATGGCCTTCTACGAGGCCCTTGGCCTCCCCGGGCTGGAAGCCCTTCAGCGTACCCTCGAGCACATTCCCAGGGACATCCCCCTCATCGCCGACGCCAAGCGAGGGGACATCGGCTCCACCGCCCAGGTCTCTGCCAGGGCCATGTTCCAGCAGTGGGGCTTCGATGCCGTGACCGTCAACCCCTACCTGGGGAGAGACGCCCTGGAGCCTTTCCTGGAGTATGCCGACAGGGGCATATTCGTGCTGTGCCACACCTCCAACCCCGGCGCCGCCGACTTCCAAGAGCTTCCCCTGGGCCGGTGGGACGATCAACGACCCCTCTACGAGCAGGTGGCCCTCAAAGCCCAAGAGTGGAACAGCCGTGGCAACATCGGCCTGGTGGTGGGCGCAACCTACCCTCAGCAGCTCCAGACAGTGCGCCGCCTCTGCCCGGACATGGTTATACTGGCCCCCGGGATTGGCGCTCAAGGGGGTGATCTGGAAAACACCGTGAAATACGGGGTGAATGCCAGGGGCGAAGGCCTCATCATCAACGCGTCCAGGAGTGTCATCTTCGCCTCTCGTAACAAGGATGATTTTGCCAGGGAGGCCAGAAGGGCGGCCCAGGAGCTGCGACAGGATATTAACAGGGCCAGGGAAGAGGCAGGGCGATGATTATGGAGTGGAGCATAGGAGACACGGTCACTCTCCACAAGGTCCACCCCTGCGGCAGCTACCAGTGGGAGGTGTATCGGGTGGGGGCAGACATTGGCATCCGGTGCACAGTATGCGGTCGCAGGCTCCTGATGGAGCGCCGTGCCCTGGAGAAACGAGCTAAGAAGGTAGCACCGGGCAGCCAGAAACCTGGTCAATTGTCGCACTTGTCTACGGGGCAAAGGGAACCTATAATTGTCTCCAAACCCTAAATCTTGGACAGCGCCTCGATCCAGTACCGAAGGTGTTGATTGCCTAAGCCCTCGACTATCGCCATAGACGGCCCGGTTGCCGCAGGAAAATCCGCGGTGGGTGCTCTTCTGGCCCTTCGCCTGGGCTATCGCTTCGTTGATACAGGAATGATGTACCGTGCCATAACCTGGGCCATCCTCAGAGACAAAATAGACCCGGATGATGAGGCAACGGTGACGGCGTTGGCACAGCAAACCCAGATAGAAGTGACCGGCAGCGATGGGCTGGCAGGCCCACGCATTAGTGTGGACGGCCACGATGTCACGGAACAGATCAGGACAAGGGAAGTGGAGCAGGGAGTCTCGCGGATTTCCCGCTTCACCGGGGTGCGCCAGGCCATGGTGGCTCGCCAGCGAGTGCTCGCCCAGCAGGGCATGATAATCATGGCTGGTAGAGACATCGGCACCGTGGTTCTTCTCGATGCCGACCTCAAGATATTCCTCACCGCCTCCGCGGAAGAACGGGCACGCCGCCGTTATCGTGACATGCAAGAGGCGGGGCAGTCCCCTGAATTCGACCAGGTCCTGGAGGATCTCCTCCACAGGGACAAACTGGATACTGAGCGGGCTAACTCGCCCCTGCGTCCCGCAGATGGCGCCCACATCTTGAACACGAACCGTATTGCCCTTGCCCAGGTGGTAGACCGCATCCTGGCCCTGGCAGAGGATGATTGATGGGCCTGACATACAGCACCAGCAATGTCCTCTTACGAGGTGCGTTGGGCCTCTTTGGCGACTGGAAGGTGGAAGGCAGGGAGTATGTGCCACCAAAGGGCCCCCTGATTATTGTATCCAACCACCAGAGCAACA
>JBDRIA010000033.1:0-12041 GCA_043816345.1 Chloroflexota bacterium | reverse complement strand
CGGAAGTCGGCGCTGATGTCTATGGACTTGATGCCCTTTTCCACCAGAGGAATCAGTGCCTCGGCGCTAGCGGTCTGAGGAAGGCCGGAGAACACCACATCCACGCTGTTGGTCACCTCCGCATCAATTGTCAGGTCGATGTCTGCCAGGTGTGGGAAGGCATCACCCAGCTTCTGTCCCACCGCGCTCCTTCCCGTGACCTGGGTGAGTTTCACGTGCGGGTGACGGTGCAGAAGGCGGGCCAGCTCTATTCCCGAATATCCGGTAACGTTTATTATCGCAGCTTTAAGCATAGTATCTCTCCAAGTTTTGACAGGGCATCAGTATAATGCCTGCCTGGTTTCCGGGCAACAGCATGTTGCCTCCATCTGTCGATGAAACGCACATCCCTAAACCTGGAAGGCGGTGGGACAACCCCCATTAAGAACACACTCCTGGCACAGAGGTCGCCGCGCCTTGCACACCCGCCGTCCGTGGGTGATGAGGTAAACGTGGAAGGCAAAGACCTGCTCGGGATCTATCGCGGCCTCCAGCAGGTCGTGGGCTTGCTCGGCGGTAGCCTTGGAATGGATGAGTCCCAGTCGTTTGCTAACTCGATAGACGTGGGTATCCACTGGCATGGCGGGCATCCCCAGGGCAAAGCACAGGACTATGGCCGCCGTCTTGGGCCCCACCCCAGGCAGATGTCGAAGCCACGCCTTCGCTTCGGACAGTGGCATCCCCTTCAGGAAGGAGAGGTCCAGATTGCCGCGCTTCTCCTGAATGGCCTGGAGCATCGCCTTTATTCTAGGGGCTTTGACCCGAGACAGGCCTCCCACCCATATGGCCCTGGCTATAACCTCGGGGTCGGCCTGGGCCGCTTGCTCCCATGTCCCGAAGGTATCCAGGAGGCTCTGGTAGGCCCTCTGCGCGTTCAGGTCGGAGGTGTGCTGGGAGAGGATGGTGTAGATGAGTTCCGAGATGCCATCGTATCTGGGAGCCCACTCAGCCACGCCCTGCTCCCTCTCCAGGAGAAGGTATGCCTTCTGAGGGGAAATCTGTCCTTTCGTATTGGGAGAAGCTACAGAGGTCACGGCTTCAGGATTGCCCCTGGAAGATGGCATGAGGCTCCTTGCGACGGCAGGTGTTACAACTCCCAAATGCGACGGAATGGTCACCGAGCGGGGCTACCTCCTCATTTCGCCGTGGCTTCCAGCCACTCCTGCCCATTGATAGGCGAGACAGGAAGGTCCAGGGGAATGAAACTGGAATGGCGCATGTACACCCATCTCTCCCCGTCTTTCCATTTACGTGTGCCGGGGTCTATCCGTACGTAGTTCTGTTGGGCAAATCCCGCTGCCAATCCGTTTGGTTGGGACAGCACCAATTCCTTCTTTGCCCTGGTGATCGCAACGTACAACAAACGGCGGCGTTCCTCTCTTTCGGCGGTCGAGGTGGTGATACCAGGGATAATCTGGTCGGCCAGACCAGCCACGATGACGCGATCCGCTTGGAGGCCCTTCGATGCGTGAAGTGTCGTGATGCGCACTCTAGGATCGGGGGCGTCGAAAGGGGTGCGGGTTCCGATTTTATAGCGCAACCCCGAGACGACGCCGGAGAAACTCTCTGAATTGGACTCTGCAACAATTTGGTGGGCTCCTCCATTGAGTTCTGCCAAGTCCGCCCGAGATCTCCTTCGGTCTTCTGGATCTTCGACATGGTCCGCCAGAGACTCGTCAAATACCCAGTCAATCAGAGCGTCAAGCTCCGCCGGGGCTTCTCCGGCAAGCTTTACGAACGCTTTGGCGCGGTCGATGATGTTACCCATGCCTGAGCCATTCACGCTGATGGTACCTTCTGCGACCGACCGACAGAACTCCAGGCTGTCGAACGGGGTCGCCGAGCACATCGCTTCCCGAATGGAAGCAAATGCTTGGGCATTGCGGGTGCTATGGTCGGCAGGGGTTGCGCCTTGCAGCGCGAACCACGAGCGTAGTGCAACCCGGTCCTCGGGAGCACCCAGCAGCGAAGCTAGCATGAAACGCTCTCTCGGCAATCCCTTCTCGATAATTTGTTCCAAGAAAGACGTGGCAGCATCCGGCCCCACCTTATCCCTCAACCGGTAACCCATATCCCTGAATGGCACCAAAACTAGGTATTCGTTTGCCTTGTTCCGCCGGATGTACTCCGCAAGCCCGTCGATCTCTTCGTCAATGGAAGGCCAGTAGACGTACGCCAGCAGTGAATCCTCGTCTGACATCGGTATCATGGGGACCTTTGAGGTCGTGGCACGAGCTATCACCTTGTTCGCGACCTCCACCAGATCAGAGCCGCTACGGTAGTTTTCATTCAGGGGGTGATCCTCTACTCCCAACTCCTTCCACCTTTCGCCGAACCCGGTGATCCCATCCGGATGGTTGTGGCGAAACGAGAAGATTGACTGAGCATCGTCCCCTAGGACAGCAAGGGACCCATTACCAGACCAAACCAGGTCAACCAGGGCCTGCTCACACTTGGTCAGATCCTGATACTCGTCTACCATGATATGGTCGAACGTACCTTTGGGAATATCTCCGTACTCAAGCGCCGCGGTTGCCATTGGCACGAACTCATCCATCAGCAATCCGCCGTGCTCCCGCAGCCATCGTTCCACCTCTGCGCTGAAGGCTGTCTCTGCTATAGTCAGCCGTTCTGAGTGGGCGGCCTCGAGCTTCTTGAGAAGTTTCTTTCGCCCGTTCTGGTTGTCGCTATATGACGTCGCATGTCCGACGTCATATAGCATTGGCGCTTTTTCATAGTCCAGGAGGATACGGAGCTTGCGATCTCCAACTGCGACCGGGTTGTCCTTTAGGAGCCGAAGCGCCAACGAGTGCAGGGTCGAAATCTCCATATCTGAGGAAATCGCGGCAACGGAGGCGGCAAGCTGTTTGACGATCTCGCGGCTGAAAGCACCGACGAATATCCTGCTCGGGGAGACTTCCGCTCCTTCTATGAGACGCCAGGTACGGCGTTGGATGGCCAGCGTCTTGCCTGATCCTGGACCAGCGACGACCCTGATCACTGGTGCATCGGACTGAATCAGTTTAGGAAGAGCATCTCCCTTGATCCCCTTTAGCCAAGACTCCGTTGGTGCCATCTCACTGCTCCCGCTGCTTCACTTCGTACCGCGCCGCGGCTTCCATGATATGCCAGAGCCTTGGATGTATCTGGCGTATCTGTTGTAGCTTTATTGGAGCGGGAGATGGGATTCGAACCCACGACAGCCGCCTTGGAAGGGCGGGGCTCTTCCGCTGAGCTACTCCCGCTGGCTGACCTGCGCCCCTTCGGGTATTGAGAGAGCCTACTAGCTCCACTGGATGGCGCTGGCCAGTGCTAACAGAGAACATTATAGCAGGGAGGCGTGGGGGCGTCGATGTGGTGTAACGTATGACATACATAGGGATAGGCAAGAGTGCCCCAAACCATTTACAGTGGCAGGTGCTATGCTGTACCTAGACTAGGAGTATGCCAGGCAGATGGTAGACCCTGCCTTCTCTGAGGAGGATCTTCCTCTGTCCAAAGGATTGATCCCCTAAAACTGCCCCAGGAACCGCAGGTCATTGGAGTAGAACAGGCGTATGTCGTCTATGCCATGCTTGAGCATGGCGATGCGCTCCGGCCCCATGCCAAAGGCAAATCCCGTGTACCTGGAGGAGTCATACCCCACACCCTCCAGCACCTTTGGGTTCACCATGCCCGCGCCCATAATCTCGATCCAGCCGGTGCCCTTGCACACGCGACAACCCTCGCCCTTGCACACAAAGCAGTCTATAGCCATCTCCGCCCCCGGCTCCACGAAGGGGAAGTAGTCGACCCGGAACCGCACCTTCCGATCCGCCCCGAAAAGCAGCCGGGCAAACTCGTAGAGGGTTCCCTTCAGGTCGGCAAAGGTGATGCCCTCGTCTACCGCCAGTCCTTCGACCTGGTAGAACTGGGACTCGTGGGTGGCGTCGGTGGCCTCGTACCGGTAGCACTTGCCGGGCACCAATACCCGCACGGGTGGTCGAGTGTTCTCCATGATGCGGATTTGCATGGGAGAGGTGTGGGTGCGAAGGAGCATGGTACGCTCCCCCTGCTCATCCACATGGTCGATCCAGAGGGTATCCCACATGTCCCTGGCAGGGTGGTCTTTGGGTATATTCAGCATCTCGAAGTTGTAGTGATCCCACTCCACCTCCGGCCCCTCCACTACCTGGAAGCCCATGGACACGAAGGCGGCACATATCTCCCGCAGTATCTGGGTGGTGGGATGTAGCCTTCCCAGGGGAACTGGTCTGCCGGGCAGGGTGACGTCAATCCGTCCTCGGTCTGCTAGGGCTTGAAGCTCAGCCCCCTTCATCGCCTGCTCCGCCTCGGCAAGGCTCTCCTCAAGAAGTGCCTTCACCTTGTTGGCTGCGGCTCCCACGGTACGGCGCTCCTCGGGGGCCAGAGGGGCCAGACCCCGGAGCACCAGGGTCAGCTCGCCTCTTCTCCCCAGGTATGCCACGCGCCACTGCTCCACCGTCTCCGAGGACGAGGAAGCCTTAAGCTCCTCCAGTGCCCGGGCCTGTAGCTCTTCAAGATTTCGTAGGAGGGTATCGATAGTCATGAGACGAATCCCTGCCTTTCACGCTACCATTATAGGTATCTCCTTTCTGAGGGGTCAAGGCAGGAGAATCTTGGGCGACATACCCATCTGGACGAGTACAAAGAATTGCGTGGAGGATAATTCTCTGATAGGATAAGATGCGCAAAGTGCTAGGCATCACAATCTCGCCCGCACGCTGGGATAAGGAGATAAGGGGAAGGGCCATGGCTACGACAAAAGCGACCTCCGAAAAGCTGGAGGAGCTTCGAAAGCTGCGGGAGCGGTCCACCATGGGTGGTGGGCAGGCCCGTATCGATCAGCAGCATGAGAGCGGCAAGCTGACCGCCCGGGAACGTATCGCCGTGCTTATGGACGAGAACACTTTCCAAGAGCTGGACCCCTTTGTAACCCACCGAGCCACGGACCTGGGCCTGGCGCAGAATCAATACCTGGGTGACGCGGTTGTCATTGGCTACGGACGGGTGAATGGA
Organism: Chloroflexota bacterium; assembly: GCA_043816345.1. GTDB lineage: Bacteria > Chloroflexota > Dehalococcoidia > Lucifugimonadales > UBA2985 > JBDRIA01. The sequence goes on along the minus strand of JBDRIA010000033.1, from coordinate 6,965 downwards.
AGGCCAACTTTCGTCTTCGCCCACGATTTCACCGTGTTGGGCGGCTCCGTATCGGAAGTAGTTGGGGAGAAGATATGTAAAGTCATGGACCTAGCCGCCAAAAACGGCGCCCCCATCGTAGGTCTGAACGACTCTGGGGGAGCACGTATCCAGGAAGGTGTCACCAGCCTTGCAGGCTACGGAGAGATTATTCTGCGAAATGCCCTCTTCTCCGGCGTCGTCCCACAGATCTCCGTGATTATGGGCCCTGCGGCAGGGGGCGCAGTCTACTCCCCTGCCCTCACCGATTTCATCTTTATGGTAAAAGGCATAGGACAGATGTACATCACAGGGCCCGATGTCATCAAAGCAGCTACAGGCGAGGATATAAGCCATGAGGAACTGGGGGGATGGCTGACCCACTTCACCAAGAGCGGTGTTGCCCACTTTGCCTGTGAGGGAGAGCAGAAGTGCCTCCAGCAGGTCCGACGATTGCTCACTTTCCTGCCCCAGAACAATGGGGACGATCCTCCCTTCTCCCCATCCACAGACCCTGCAAACCGGACTGACCCTGAGCTGAGGGAGATGGTGCCGGAAGACTCGGCCAGGTCCTACGATATGAAGAACCTTATCCGGCGCATTGTGGACGCGGGGGACTTCATGGAAGTACACGAGGGATATGCCCAGAACATAATCGTGGGATACGCCAGAATGGGCGGTGGATCTGTGGGTATTGTGGCCCCGCAGCCAGCGCACCTGGCAGGAGTCCTGGACATCGAGGCCTCCACAAAGGCGGCTCGTTTTGTCCGCTTCTGTGACGCTTTTAACATACCCCTGGTAACCCTGGTGGACGTGCCGGGCTTCCTCCCAGGCCCCGATCAGGAGCATCGAGGGATCATACGCCACGGAGCCAAGCTCCTCTATGCCTACGCCGAGGCCACCGTTCCCAAGGTGAGCGTGCTAATTCGCAAGGCCTACGGTGGGGCGTACATAGTCATGAGCAGCAAGCACCTGAGGGGAGACGTCAACTTCGCATGGCCCTCAGCAGAGATTGCGGTCATGGGGCCCGACGCGGCCGTGAACGTCATCTACCGGGACGTGATAAACCAAGCAGAGAATCAGCAACAGACCCGTGAGAGACTGACCGCAGAGTATCAGGATCGCTTTGCCAGCCCTTACGTTGCTGCCAGCCGGGGTTACATAGACGATGTAATAGACCCCGCGGAGACCCGCCCTAAGATTATCGACGCACTGGCCATGCTTCAAAACAAACGAGACTCGCTGCCCCCTAAGAAGCATGGAAACATACCCCTATAAGCCAATACTATCCGTACACAGTCTAGGGGTCATTTCAAAGGTTCCGGGGGGCCTTTGAGATGGCCGAGATCTACCCCTGGGAGCGGGAAGCTGCTATTTCAGTGCCCGTCTTGAGACGGCCTGAAAGGGTATGATTCCAAGACCGCTATTGGTGTGCGAGGGAGACAATGACATCTAGCAAGACTCCGAATACTCTAAGAATCACCGACACTACCCTGCGGGATGCTCATCAGAGCCTGGCAGCCACCCGGATGCGTACCTCTGACATGGAGCCCATTGCTGCCGAGATGGATACGGCGGGGTTCTGGTCCGCAGAGGTATGGGGCGGCGCCACCTTTGATGTCGCTACCCGCTTTCTGGCCGAGGACCCCTGGGAGCGAGTGCGTGTCCTCAAGAGGCTAATGCCCAATACACCCCTCCAGATGCTGCTCCGCGGGCAAAACCTGGTGGGATACCGGAACTACGCCGATGATGTGGTAACGGCCTTTGTCCGCCATGCCGCCGATGTGGGAATGGACGTGTTCAGGGTCTTCGATGCCGTTAACGATGAGCGCAACTTTGAGACGGCGGCAAAGGCCATCAAGGAAATGGGGAAACACTTCCAGGCCACCATTTGCTACTCCGTCACCGAGTCCCACATGGGTGGGCCGGTCTACAACCTGGACTACTTCATCGGCAAAGCACGGATACTCCAGGATATGGGGGCCGATACCCTATGCATCAAGGACATGGCGGGGCTCCTTGCCCCCTACGATGCCTATAATCTGATAAAGGCCCTCAAAGAGAGTATCCGTATCCCCATTCACCTACACACCCACTACACCAGCGGCATGGCCTCCATGACCCTTCTCAAGGCCATAGAGGCTGGGGTAGACATAGTGGATACCTGTCTATCTCCCTTTGCCCTGAGGACATCCCAGCCAGCCATAGAGCCCCTGATAGTAACCCTCCAGGGCACCGAGCGGGACCCCGGACTGGACCTAAGCCACCTTCTCAAGCTTTCAGAGTATTTTGAAGCCATAGCCCCCAAGTACCGGGAGTACTTCGATACCTCCAGGGCGTCGGTGATAGACACCACGGTGCTGAACCACCAGATACCGGGGGGCATGGCCAGCAACCTGGTCTCCCAACTCAAGGAGGCTGACGCCCTGGACCGCCAAGCGGAGGTATACGAGGAGCTCCCCCGGTTGCGCAAGGAGCTGGGATACCCCCCTTTGGTGACTCCCACCAGCCAGATCATCGGCACTCAGGCGGTGCAGAACGTCCTCTTTGGCCGCTATGCCATGGTCTCCGCGCAGGTAAAAGATTATGTGTACGGCCTGTACGGGCGTAGCCCGGCTCCCATTGACCCGGAAGTGACAAAGGAAATTCTGAAGGACTACGAACGGGGCCAGGAGCCTGTAACGGGGAGAGCAGCCGACTACCTGGAGCCGGAGCTAGACAAGGCCAGGGAAGCCACAGCAGGCCTGGCGCAGGACATGGGCGATGTCCTTACATACGCCCTCTATCCGGTAACGGGGCTGCGCTTCCTCAAATGGAAGTACGACCTGGAGCCCATCCCCGACGACGTCAAACCCAAGACGATGGGACAGATAATCGCGGAGGAAGAGTTGGCAGCCAAGGCCAAGGCAGGCCTGCTGGTGGAAAAAGGCTCCCAGGAAGCAGCGGCACCCGCAGGGCCATCTGCCCCAGCAACGAGCAGGGCGTTCAACGTCTACGTGGGTGACGAGAAGTACCAGGTGCAAGTAGAGCCGCTGGGCGATGGGGGAGGAAGTGGTGTCACAGCCCCTTCTGGATACACCATCACCCCAACCTCTGCCCCTCCAGTTGCGCCCCCCCCAGCGCGAGCCCCTGCACCCCCTCAGCCTGCCCCCGCCTCAGCCCCTCAGGAATCCGTAGAAGGCACTGCTATCAGAGCACCTATGCCGGGGATACTACTCCGCTACGCCGTAGAGGTGGGTCAACAAGTAAAGAAAGGTTCCCCTGTGCTCTTCCTCGAGGCTATGAAGATGGAAAATTCCCTCCCGTCCCCAGTAGATGGAACGGTGAAGGAGTTTAAGGTTCTGCCGGGAACCTGGGTCAAAAAGGACGACGTTCTTGCCCTAATAGGCTAGTATGGTGTCCCCGAAGTTTGCAGCGAATGTCATTGCGAGGCCTGATGGTTCGAGGTCCTCACCACAGGCTCTGGAGGGCCGTGGCAATCTGGCTGCGGGGTGCCCCCCCAGATTGCTTCGTCGTCCTTCCTGTATAGGAAGGACGACGAAGCAATGACAATTTATAGGTGTATCATAGAGACACCACGCTAGAACAGTAGGCGATCATCGCCCAAAGACGAGTGAGAATACCCATGAGTGTGACATGACCCAGGTCGGTTTCTGAATCAACCTATCCCAGGCAAAGGAGGCCACAATTGATAGACAAGCAGGCAATAGAGTCGGCCAAGGAGCATTTCGGCAAGGTGCTGGAGGGCCAGCTTGAGCGGGTAGAGCACCTCAAGGTCGCGGAGCCCTGGCTAGACTTCGAGAGCATCAAACCCATCGTTATCGGGGTCATGAGTGGTGACGGAATCGGCCCCACCATAGTCGCCGATTCCGTGCGTGTCCTGAAGTACCTCCTCAAGGGGCAGATCGACGCCGGCAAAGTTGAGTTCCGTAACATCGAAGGACTGACCATTGAGAACAGAGCTGCCAGGCTGCAGACCATCCCCGACGACGTTCTGGAGCAGATCAAGGCCTGCCACGTCACCCTCAAAGGCCCGACTCACACCCCTGAGCGCGGCGACGGCTGGCCCAATATCGAGAGTGCCAACGTGGCCATGCGCCGGGAACTGGACCTCTTCGCCAACGTACGCCCCGTGCGCATCCCCAGCGAGAACATAGACTGGACCTTCTTCCGCGAGAACACCGAGGACATATACGCCGTCGGCAGCCAGGGCGTCAATGTGACCGACGACCTGGCAATAGATTTCCGGGTCATCACCACCCAGGGCTCCGAGCGCATCCTGGAGGCGGCCTTTGCCCACGCCAAACGCACGGGCAAGACCAAGGTTACCGTGGTCACCAAGGCAAACATCGTAAAGACCACCGACGGCAAGTTCCTGGATATAGCTAGAGAGGTGGCCAGCAGGTACCCCGATATCACATGGGACAGTTGGTACATCGACATCATGACGGCCCAGCTCATAGACACCGATCACCGAAGCCAGTTCCAGGTGCTGGCCCTACCCAATCTCTACGGAGACATCCTCACGGACGAGGCAGCCCAGATCCAGGGAGGCATGGGCACCGCGGGCAGCGCCAACATAGGCAAGAGGTACGCCATGTTCGAGGCCATCCACGGGACCGCCCCGCGCATGGTGAAAGAGGGGATAGCCCAGTACGCCGACCCCAGCTCGGTGATGCGCGCCGGCGCCATGCTCCTTGAGCACATTGGCTTCGCAGAACTGGGCAGCAGGCTGCACAAGGCCCTGGACATCTGCGGCCAGTACGAACGGAAACTGGTCATGACTGGTCAGAGTACAGGAGCCACCGGCACGGAATTTGGGGAGTACTTGATGACAACGGTGCAAGAGCCGGACATGGAGTCACGTTGGGCGCAGTATTCCGGCGCGTAGACCTACGAGTGCACGTTACCCCTTGAGGCGGTCCGCCCGACAATTGGAGATGCTTGACAGAGATGTAGGAAGTGAGCTTCCATGCGTAACAAGACAGAGGTAGTGGGAGCGGGCAACGTGGGGGCCAATGTAGCTCTCCGTCTGTTCAGACGTGGGTACGCCAATGTGGTGCTGGTGAACGTGATGGCCAACAGAGCCACCAGCGTTGACGGTTCCTAGAGAGCATCTCACGACAAGGGGTTGCACGGGGTATCCCCGTCATCGCGAATCGGCACTTGTTTCAGAGGTCGCTGGGATTTCTGATGAAACCCCTCGGAGGGAATATGAGGGAGATCCACGTATCGGAGATAGTGGAGACAGTAGCCCGCCTTTGCCAGGAGGCCAACTATTACCTCCCTGAGGACGTCCTGGATGCCCTGAAGAAGGCGCAACAGGAAGAGGAGTCGCCCAGGGCCCAGAAGGTGCTGGACATGATTCTCCGCAACTCCGAGATCGCCCAGGAGAAGCAGATTGCACTGTGCCAGGATACGGGCACGACCGTTCTATTCCTGGAGCTGGGTCACGATGCCCACATAGTGGGGGGCGACCTGACGGAGGCACTGGCGGAGGGGGTAAGACGGGGATACAAGAGCGGCTTCCTGCGCAACTCCATGGTCAGGCAGCCCTTCTCCCGTCGAATCAACACCGGGGACAACTCCCCTCCCATAGTGCACGCGGACATCGTGCCGGGAGACCAGCTGAAGATAACCGTGCTGCCCAAGGGCGGTGGGTGTGAGAACATGAGCCGCATGGCCATCCTCCGCCCAGGAGACGGAAAGGGGGGCGTTATTGACTTCACCCTCCGCACCATAGAGGAGTCTGGAGGAAACCCGTGTCCGCCTCTTATCGTAGGAGTAGGCATCGGAGGGACTGCCGAGTACGTTATGTACCTGGCCAAGAAGTCTCTGCTGCGCAAGGTGGGAGAGCACAACCCAGACCCAGAGGTAGCAGAGCTGGAGGAAGAGCTTCTTGAGCGGGTAAACGCCATCGGCATAGGCCCCCAGGCCTGGGGAGGGCGAACCACGGCCCTGGCGGTGAACATAGAGACCCATCCCACCCACATCACTTCCCTGCCCGTGGGGGTCAATCTCCAGTGCCACAGCGCCCGCCTGAAGACGGCGGTGCTGTAACAGGGCGCTATTCCGATGCTAGGCGAAAGGGAGTAACCAGATGAGCAAGCGTGTCAGAACACCCCTGACGGACGAGGCTCTGGCAGACCTGAAGGTAGGGGACGAGGTCTTGCTCACGGGGGTCATGTACACGGCCAGAGACGCCGCCCACCGACGCATCATAGAAGCGGTGGAGCGAGGGGAGGAACTTCCCATAGACCTGAAAGGGCAGACCATCTACTACGTCGGGCCTACGCCTCCTCGCCCGGGCCAGGTCATAGGTTCCGCCGGCCCCACCACGGCATACCGCATGGACCCTTTCACGTTCAAAATGCTGGACTTGGGGATAAAGGCCACCGTCGGCAAGGGAGGAAGGGGCAAAGAGGTAAGGGAAGCCCTGGCGAATCACGGCGCTGTGTATTTCGGGGCCATTGGTGGTGCCGGGGCGCTCCTCTCAGGGACCATAAAGAAGGTGGACACGGTGGCCTACGAAGACCTGGGCACCGAGGCCATCCGTCGGCTGGAGGTCGAGGATTTCCCCGTCATCGTGGTCAACGACATCTACGGCAATGACCTGCTGGAGCAGGGGAAGGCCGAATGGAAGAGGTCAGTCCCTTCCAAGAAGGCCTAGCCTGGCCGCTCCACCATCCCACGACCAACAATCGCACACCTATATGCCCCGGCCTGGTCATCTGTGAGGGAGACGCTGCCGACATGTGCAATCAACCACCCTGCAAATCGCGCCAGGATTCTATGCCCATTGTCCGTGTCCGCAATGTTTCCGTAGAAATCCGACTGTCCGTGTATTCTCATGGACATGTCGAACCTCACACTGATCACACTGGCCTGGGAACTGTACCAGCAGGGGGTGCCGAAGAGCCGCATCGCGAAGCGGCTGGGGAAGAACA
>JBDRIA010000032.1:0-2123 GCA_043816345.1 Chloroflexota bacterium | reverse complement strand
GTATTTTAGGATGTCTCTGTAATTGGCCTCATAAGGGTCAGTGAGGATCTTGGTCCCGCCCTGAGAGGTTATGAGAAAACAGGAGTGCCCTAGCCATTTGACCTTCATTTCACCCTCCTGGGCCCTTCTGGCATCGAGAGTAACCCCTTTTTCCGGGATTTCCCATTTCTACTCGCGACCAGTCGCTTACCACCCGTCATCGCCCTTGGTCAATATACTACCACTGCACCCTGGGGCTGTAAAGCCCCCATCGAGCCCCGTTACTGTCAAGGCTTAGTAGGTTTGAATCCAGGATTGACGATGAGTTGTCTTGTCCTCTCCGTGTGCCATGTGATCCAGGGCCAGAACCCATGGCCGATTGTGGTGAGGGCCTTTTAGGGCGGGCAATACTGTATTGAGCCAGGCGCCGGCATCTCGTTTCTTGTCTTTGGCTCGGAATGTTGGTTGCTCTTGAATGATCTCCTGTTTGGCAGAGGGATGTAATGTCTTCCAGTTTGGTATTTGTCCTTCGTGCTGCATCTGGATGAGCCGAGTCATGCGACGGACGCCCCGTTTGGTCCAGCTCATGCCTCGCTTTTTCATGCGACTGGCTACCAGGTGATTTACATTGCCCTCGATCCCGCCGAGACCCCTCAGTCCCTCCGGCTTCTCCAGCTTCAACCGATAGTCTGCCAGGCCACACGCGTTGTCGAGTATGTAAGACCTGAGCCCGGCTATCTCCAGGGCACTCTCTTTGTCCGCCTGCGACTGGGCCTGGACGAGAAGACCATCAGCTAATGCAATGTCACCCACAATACATGCCCGATATATCTCATCGGCAAGAACGGGTTTGCCGCCCAATCCTCGCAACAATGCCCGCCTCAGGTGGAAACGGTCCAGCTGGTAGATTCCACCGCAAAGCTCAGCGCCCTTCTTCACCCAATGAGCGCCATCTCCGCCAACCACGACCTGTCCGACTCTTCCCAAATTGTATTTGCCCGCTAAGGCCAGAGAAAAGCCTTCCCAAAAGCGCCCGGAGTCCATGAGCCCCAAATACACCGTCTTATCCTTCAGACTGTAGCGGCTACCAATTTCCTCCCATCCTTCGTAGGCAATACCCACCTTCACCTCAGCCCGTCTCTCCTTTTCCCGTTGCAGGGCCACGCTAACGCCATCGCCCTCCAAGAACAACAAGGGAACCTCCCTCGTTCCTGCCTCAGGTACCTTGCCCCTCTCGAATACTTCAACCACCTCCTCTTCTTCTTTGGCCAGTACCGGCTCAGTCATCCTGCCTATCTGGCGATGCACCGTGGTGTGTGATACACCAGTGGGCAAAACCACACGAAGCAGTGTTTCACACTTGCCGAAGGGCATGTAGCTGCCCAACAAGGCACTGAGTTCCCGTACGCCTGCACTGAGCGGGCTTCTCTTTTCTAACCCCATGGCCTCATCCAGTAGGTATCGTCCTTTGCCCGTATCATCCCGGTACAGACGCCGCCTTATCCTCACATCTCCGAGCAGCGTCACCACCCGCCTCTCCCTGAACCCCACCACCGTCAGCCCCACACCCCGTCCTCGCATCAGTACGCGATCTGCCTCCTCCAGCGTAGTCCGTGCCATGGCTTGGCCTTGGCCAAAGATGGAGCTCAGTATCTGCTTCTCCCAACCATCGATATTGAGATTAACTTGGGGTTCCGCTATGCTTTTCGTGAGAGACCTCCTTATTCAATCCAAGATGTTGTCAAATACCCTGGATTCTAAGGGGTCTCTCGCTTCTCATCCATCACCCCAAAACCTACTGAAATGTTACGCTAACCCTTCTCCCTCTCCTGCCAGCGACCTCATTTGGCTGCGAACGGTCTTGGGGCTATGCTGGAAAAGGCTCTTAACCCGGGGAAGGATGAGCGCCAGCCCAGTTCGGCCTCGATGCGCAGCAAGTGGTTGTATTTCGCGGTGCGCTCGGGGCGGCAGGGTGCGCCGGCATTCATCATTCCGGTGCTCAGCCCGACTGCCAGGCCGGCAACGGTGACATCCTCGGTTTCACCGGAGCGATGCTTATCATGGCCGTCCAGCCGGTGCGATGCGCCACGTCTACTGCGGCGGTCGTCTCGCTCAGCGTGCTGATCCGGTTAGGCTTGACGAGC
>JBDRIA010000031.1:0-3696 GCA_043816345.1 Chloroflexota bacterium | reverse complement strand
CCCACAGCGCAGGCAGTTATTAGAGATCTGGCAATATCACCTGAGGTGATAAGAGCGGCTGCCAACTCAGTCGTAAGTATGAAGGTCTCAGCAGTCAAGCCATATTAGGCGGCAATAGCCTGTCTTGTGGACCTTTAGCGCTCTCCGGCCGCAAGCCACCCTCTTGGATTCCGAGGTGACAATCCTCGCAATCGTCACATCCAGGCCGTGCTATCCGGCCTACGCTGGGGAGCCCCTGTGCAACAAGATAGCGGTTTGTTCGCCCAGCTTACACGTTAGCGTTGTCTTGACCAATAACGATGGCTTAGGTAATATGCCTTCTAAGAGACAAGGATGAAGATCAAGTGGGGACTTCTCACCAAAGCCCGTGCTTTTTTGCGGGCCCTCATCAAGGAAGCCAGGGAAGTGATACATTCCTAGGCGAGTAGCTCTCATAGGGAGACCATTGACTGTGCTGAACGAATTAGATATACAATTGGTCAAAGCGGCTGAGTGCCGAGGATGTCCTGATGGGAAGGTGTGCGCAGCTTCTCGGTGCGATGGAGAGATACCGGGCCGTGATCAAGGGAGAGTAGCCCTGTGATGCCCCTCTATCTCTGCGGACTGACGGGTAAGACAGAAGCAGTCTTGGGAGCATCAAGAACTTGGGAAAGGAGATGGGTATGGCTCGTGACGCGATCATTGCCGAGGAACTCACCTACTGGTACGGCCACCTGGTTGCCGTCGACCACATCAGTTTCAGTGTGGCCGAAGGGGAGATTGTAGCATTCCTGGGTCCCAATGGGGCGGGCAAGACAACCGCTGTCAAAATGCTGACGGGACAGCTCAGGCCCAAAGCTGGAAAGGCGATGCTACTCGGCCTGGATGTTGCCAAAGATATTGAGAAGGTGCAGGGGCTAATAGGAGTCTGCTTTGAGGTGACAAATCTCTACGAGCAGATGAATGCCAGGGAGAACCTCAAGCTGTTCGCTCGCCTCTTTGGCGTAGCCCAGTTCGATGCTGATGCCCTGCTAAAGAGGGTTGGCCTGGCAGGCCGGGAGAGAGACTCTGTAGAGAGCTATTCAAAGGGGATGAAGCAGCGCCTCATGGTGGCGCGGTCCATGGTGAACCGGCCCCGGGTGCTCTTTCTGGATGAGCCCACCACCGGGCTAGACCCCACCTCTGCCCAGTCTATACGGAGCATCATCCTTGAGGAACGGGATCGGGGGGCCACCGTTTTTCTTACCACTCACGACATGATGGAGGCGGACAAACTTGCCGACCGAGTGGCCTTCATGAATCAGGGTAAGATAGTGGCTCTGGATACGCCGCACAACCTTAAACAGCGTTATGGAAGGCGGGCCTTGAAAGCCAAGGTCTCGGCTGACAATGGTGAACTCGAAGACCGCGAGGTCGTTCTAGATACGGCGGAGACGCCCAATGCCATTCGTGAGCTCTTCGCCAAAGAGAAGGTAGTCACCATTCACAGCGAAGAGGCGAGCCTGGAGGACATCTTCGTAAAGCTCACCGGGCGGGGACTTGTGGGATGAATTTGCGTATTGTGGGTGCCCTTATCTCCAAGGACTTCCGTCTCTTCTTCCGAAACCGGTTTTTTGCCCTCATGACCGCTCTAGGCATCATAGTCTATCTGGTGATCTATTTTGTACTGCCAAGCTCGGTCAACGAGACCCTGGAGATTGGACTCTATGCGCCAGTAATGCCCCCGGTCCTTGAGCAGATAGGGGAGGAAGGCCTGCAGATTAAGGCGGTTGAATCTGAGGAGGCTCTTAGAGAGACCGTGGCTGAGGGCCAATACCTGGCGGGGGTGGCGCTGCCTGCTGATATAGGGGAAAAGCTCATGTTGGGCCAGAAACCCCGTATCAATGTGTATTTCGCTCCAGATACTCCTGTAGAAATGAAGGATGCCGTGCAGGCTCTGATCAGGGAATTGGCCTACACGCAGACTGGACAGCCCCTGCCCATTGAGGTGTCGGAAGAGATTCTGGGTCCAGACATGGCGGGAATGCAGATACCTCCGCGCGACCGCCTCCGTCCCCTCTTTGCTGTTCTGCTCATCATGACCGAAACCTTCTTCCTGGCTACCCTGGTCAGCGAGGAGGTCGAGCGGCGCACCATTCAGGCCTTGCTGGTGACCCCGATGACAGTCAGGGAGCTGTTTGCTGCCAAGGGAATAACCGGGATAGGCTTGGCCTTCGGGGAGGCGGCACTATTCATGGCAGTAGTCGGCGGCTTGAGCGGGCAGCCAGTGATAATCCTGGCGGCCCTGTTGCTTGGGGCTGTACTGGTCACGGGAATCGGCTTCCTCATGGCGACTATGGCTAAAGATATGATATCAGTGATGGCCTGGGGTTTCCCTGCGCTGATTATCTTGATCATCCCTTCAGTCACCGTGCTGTTCCCGGGCGCTACCACGGTCTGGGTTAAGGCCATCCCCTCCTACTATCTGGTGGATACGGTGAATCGGGTTGTGAACTTCGGGGCCGGCTGGGGGGATGTCTTGCCTAACCTGCTGGTGCTCCTGGGATTTGGCCTGGTGGTGTTCTGGGCCGGCATCAGCGCACTCAGGAGGAGGTTCCAATGAGCCTGAAGCGCGTAGGCGTCCTGCTGGGCAAGGAGCTCTTACGGGGACCCAAGAACTTCATCTTTGTCTGGGCTGTAGTCGCCCCCGTAGTCATCTCGCTTGTACTCTCCTTGATCTTCGGTACCCTGTTCTCAGAAAAGCCCAGGCTCGGCATTGTGGACAGCGGTAGCTCTCAGCTGGTGGCCGACGCCAGAGAACTCACTTCGGTGGTCACCAGGGAATACGGCAACGTCCCTGAGATGAAACAGGCAGTAGAGAGTGGCGCCTTGGATATGGGCATTGTCCTGCCCGAGGACTTCGATGGCTCCCTTATTCAGGGAAAGAAGACGGGGCTCACGGCCTATATCTGGGGGCAAAGCCTGGCAAAGAACCGCACCATCCTGGGAGCGACCATTGCCAACCTGGCGAGGGGGCTGGCCAAGCAGGAAGTTCCAGTTGAGATTGAAGCCATCACCTTGGGCAATGGGGTAAGCGCTCCCTGGAATGAGCGCCTGCTTCCCCTCATCGTGCTCATGGCTGTGTTTCTGGGCGGATTTTTCCTACCGGCAACTTCGGTAATAAACGAGAAGGAGAAGAAGACCCTCCAGGCCCTGCTTGTAACACCCACGACGGCGGGAGATGTCTTCCTGGCCAAGGGACTGCTTGGTCTGATTCTCAGCCTCTTCATGGGCATAGTAATCCTGATTCTGAACCAGGCCTTTGGCGCGGAGCCGGCGCTGCTGGCTCTGGTGCTTGGACTCGGCGCGATAATGGCGGTGGCGTTGGGTTTGCTATGCGGGGCCTTGATGAAGGACATCACAAGTCTGTTTACCGTTTGGAAACTCGGGGGAATTCTGCTCTTCGCTCCCGCCCTGGTTTACCTATTCCCTCAAATACCTGAGGGGTTTGCCAGGGTCATGCCTACCTATTACGTCATACAGCCCATCGTCGAAATAAGTCAGCAGGGTGGCAGCTGGCCTGACATAGCAACAAACGTCCTTGTGCTGGTGGCGTTTAATTTGATTCTCGTCAGCAGCGTTGCCTTCGCCCTAAGGAAGACCACACAGTTCGCTGTCTAGGGCTACGGACGGTTTGCAGTCGGCCAATAGAGCCGATGTCTCTCGCATTTCAACAAT
>JBDRIA010000030.1:0-4335 GCA_043816345.1 Chloroflexota bacterium | reverse complement strand
CAGCCTGAATACCCGCTTCAGAGGCTGGAGAACAGAGATGCTCGGCTGAACTGGCGTGTGGAGCGCATGAGGCTGTCGAAAGATAAGACGCAGATTGCCTACAACGATTTCCTGACCCTCGGCGGCATTCCACCGGAAGTTTTCGAGTACCGCCTGGGCAACCGCTCAGCGCTCGAATGGATCATTGACCAGTATCAGGTCAAGACCGACAAGCGCAGCGGGATCGTCACAGACCCCAATCGCACGGATGACCCTGAGTACATTGTGCGGCTCATCGGCAAGGTGATTACCGTTAGTCTGGAGACGGTCAAGGTCGTAGAATCGCTCCCTGCAGTAGAATAGGTGAGAACTACCACGGTACTGAAGAGGGGAGTACCTGTCGGCATAGGGCTGTCGCTGATGGGTATCGGCTGGACGCTTCTGTGGACTCAGGACACCTTCTGGAACCCCCTGTTTTTCATGGGCATGTGGTCCGGGGCGACGCTGCTGATGTACGGGGCTGGGAAGTGGGGGTATCCAGGTTTGCGGCGACACCTGCTCCTCTTGGCCCTGTCCATACCCCTGTGGTGGTGGTTCGAGGTGGTGAATGCCCGAGTAGGGAACTGGGAGTATCTGGGGGCAGCAGGGCGCTACAACAGGTGGCAGTACATCCTCATGAGCTCGGCAGCCTTCTCCACTGTTATTCCTGCTATGGATGCTGCCTGGGGCCTTATGGTGAGGGGAGGGTGGTCGGCAGTGGGTTTGGTGGGAAGGCGCAGTCTCTGGTACGGTATTCAAATGGGTGTGGGCATACTGTTTCAGGGGATGGTCTTTATCTGGCCCAAGGTCTTCTATCCCTTCGTTTGGGTAGCGCCCTTCCTCGTGGCCGATGGGCTGGTGGGTTACAGGGGCGGGCGGAGTCTGGTGGACGATATGATGGGGCGAAGGTGGCGGCTGGTGGTGGGTGTGGCTATGGGTGGGCTGCTGTGCGGTTTCCTGTGGGAGTTCTGGAACTTCTGGTCTACGCCCAAGTGGATTTACCACGTCCCATTGCTCGGTTTTGGGCACGTGTTCGAGATGCCGGTGCTGGGCTACGGCGGTTATGTCCCCTTTGCCTGGAGCATTTACCAGTTACTACGGCTTGGGCCTGTAGGGCGGATTATAGAGGCTCAGGGGGAAGGCGAAGTGGGGAGCAGGGATCAAAAAAGAAGCGGGACTCTTCGGTGAGTCCCGGCCTCGGAGAAGGTGCGAGCCTTGATAGCGGCAGGGGTGCACATGGCCCCCTCTCCTGCGGAGATAGGCTCCACAGTGAAGCAAGTCCTGGGGTAGAAGTCGTTTCAGAGAAGTTTTCAGAGAAGAAGGAAGAAGAAGGAGACAGAGGTGGAAGCATATAGAGTCCGTGGCACCCTGTCGAGGGTTACCAGTAACAAACTCATTATCGAGCAGGAAGGCCTGGGGCAAATTGTGTTGGAGTGGCAGGGTGAGAAAATCGATGAGGATTGGGTAGATAGCTATGTGGGCCGCTTCGTTGAGTGCCTGGTAGTCAACGGCAAAGGAACGAGGATAAACAAAGCCTAGGCTGATTATTGAATCAAGGTCAGAGATTATCTAAGCCCGAGATACCAGGAGGGTGTGGAACACTTCTAGCCCACCCGCCGCCTGATCATGTGCACCGCGCTAGCCTTGAAGCTGGCTATCACTGCAACCCCCTCGGTCAGGGCCAGGTCTTCGACAGATCGCCGAGTGATCAGACTCACCAGAGGGAAACCGCAGTCCACCATCACCCGATACTGTGCTCCCAGGGGAACGCACCGAGTCACGTGTCCGGAAAGCCTGTTGCGGGCACTGGAAAGCACTGCCTCGGCGTGGTATGTCTCCAGGACCACATCCTCGGGGCGGATGCAAGCTATCATCGTCTCCCCCGCGGCGTACTCTCCCACTGTCGCTATCTCCCCCTCTCGGACTCGCAGTATGGCCAGCCCGTCCAACTGTTGCCATACCGTTCCGGCGATAATGTTCTCCACTCCGACGAAGGCGGCCACTGTCTCGTTGATAGGGCTGCTGAACACCTCCTCTGGTGTCCCTACCTGCTGGATTCGACCATCTATCATAACCGCCAGCCTATCGCCAAGGGCCTGGGCCTCTGTCCGGTCGTGGGTAACAAAGGCAGTGGAAATCTGCCTCAGAGGCTATCCTCAGAGTAGCGCCCATGCCCTGGCCCGTCTCCTGGTACCAGATACCGGAGGGTTCGATGTCTGCCTTGCCCCAGAGGCTAAGCTCCATCTTGTGTGTCCCTGAGTCGTCTGCTCGGGATACGAACAGCGCCTGTGCTTGGGCGATGCGCTCCAGGGCCAGGACGGCGTCTTTCCCTCCCTTGATCCCTGCGGGGTCGTCCGGCGACCCGACGATGCCGAAGTAGTTGTGCATCACCAGTGTCCTGAAGTGCTCACCCCGGATGACCTCCAGCATCCGTTGGATAGGCGTGCTCTCCAGGTGGATCTGAGGGACGGCCAGATCGTACCGCTCCCTCGCCAGGGGCAGGAAGTCCAGCCCCAGGGCTCTGGCCGCGGCGAGGATACCCAGGACCACGTCGGCGTTTCCACCGGCGATGGCCGAGGCCACCCCCAGGTGAGTGGTTACTTCGTGGTTGTACCCACGAATACGGCTGGCGGGGATGCCCTCTTGCCTCAGGGAGTGGTCCAGGAGCACCCGGGTGCCGGAGCCACGCTGTCGGTTCACCATGGTCACGTCGGGCCGGGTGAGATCCCGTAGCCCCTGGACTTCCTTGGGATTGCCACGAGGGATCATCAGGCCCTGCACCCGATAGACCAAGTTCACCAGGAGTATCTCCTCGCCTGGAAGAAGCCGCTTAACGAAGGGCACGTTGTATTCCCCCGTTTCCTCATCGAGGAGATGGCACCCGGCAACGTGGGCCTCCCCACGGGCCAGAGCGATGAGACCGGCCAGGCTACCGACGAGGGCGGAGGTCATGGAGATGGAGTGCAGACGGCGCAATTCTCCGGCCAGGATGTCCAAACTCAGGTCGTGGCTGCCCATGACCACCAGGGCATCCTGAGGCAGGGCGAGACGGGCCGTTTCTACCGTCGGCGATGCTGCCTCCTCCCGCCACAGGGCCAGCCTGAGGGCGAAGGCTGCCTCCATCTGCTCCAGAGGGAATCCCAGGCTCAGAGCCTCCACCAGAGCTTTGCCTATGATGACCGAGAGGTGCGCCTCTCCTTCTCTATCTAGCCGGTCGCTGGACGGTGTGGCCACAACGGTGCCGCGCCTGAGCTGGGTTGAGAGCACTCCCTGGCGGGCCAGCTCGGCATAAACCCGGGCCACGGCGTTGACGTGCACCCCTATCGTCGCGGCGAGCTGGCGCACCGTGGGCATCTGGTGGCCCGGGGGGAGGCGACCCTGAGCTACAGCCTGCTTGATACCTTCCTCTATCTGTGCGTAGAGGGGTACAGGGGAGGCATCATCTATGGAGAGGCGGTTTGTACCAATTAACATGGTACAAACCGTATAACTAAACCGTCGGAGCGTCGCAAGCCCGCCCAAGGTTATCGGGTTATTAGTGAGAGGCAGTGGTGTTCGTTGCCTCTTCGAGAAATTGGGTAGTATACTCTATGCTCACTGACCGTCAGGAACTGCGCCTCGCTATCCTTGCATCAGGGCTTTGACTGCAAGGATGTGGCCAGAGCGCACAAGGTGATGGAGAGTCGGGACTTCTACGGCAAGCTGGTGATACAGAGGCCTTAGGGGGTGTTTCCCAAGCTGTGGAAGGCCCCCCATCCTAACCTTCCCCCGCTAGCGGGGGAAGGGATTTCTCTCCCCCGTTGCACGGGGGGAGAGTCAGAGAGGGGGTAGACCGTTTGCAATGTAGTGCATCCCTTTGAAAACACCCTCTTAGAGAGTCCTTGGCTCCGTTGAATTCATCGGAGCATGCAGGAAGAGATGGTGAGTAATGAGTCAAGGATTGATTCCGGCATGGCAGCGCTGGCGTAGGATGGTGGAACCCATATTACAGGGAGCGTATCCTGTGTCAAGCTCGCTTGTTTGGCTACTGTATCAAGCGTATAATAGCCGCACAGGACGATCGGCCCCCAGGCTAGGGGAAGTAAATATAGGGATGGAGGAGAAACATGCCGAAGCTAATCCCGGTACCTGATGAATCGAGCAAGCCTTTCTGGGACGCCATAAATGAGAAGCGACTGATGGTGCAGAACTGTACTGCATGCAATACTTTGCAGTATCCGCCGAAGCCTACCTGCACGGATTGTGGCTCCGACAAGATGGAGTGGAAAGAGACGAGCGGGCGAGGCCACATCGCGGCGGTTGTTGTCGTAGCAGACG
>JBDRIA010000029.1:0-2148 GCA_043816345.1 Chloroflexota bacterium | reverse complement strand
TCTGAGGGAGGAGAGGCGCTGGCTTGAGGAGGCTACGGTGCGGTTTGAGACCCCTCCCGGGCAGCAGGCTCAAGCCGATTGGGCCAGCGCCTGGGCCTGGATAGGAGAGGAGAGACGCCGGGTCCATCTCTTTGCCATGGTACTCGGCTACTCCCGCTGCCTCTTCGGGGAGTTCACTGAAGACGAGAAGCTGCCCGCTCTCCTGCGCTGCCATGAGCACGCCTTTGACTGGTTTGGTGGCCTTCCCAGGGAGGCCCTCTACGACAATGCCAAGACGGTGGTGCTGAGGCGGGACCTGGAGGGGAGGCACATCGTGTGGAACCCCACCTTCTGGGACTTCGCCCAGTACTATGGCTTCATCCCCCTGCTTTGCCGTCCCTACTGGCCCCGCACCAAGGGGAAGATAGAGTCCGGGGTGAAGTTCATCAAGAGAAGCTTCCTGCCCGGGCGTCGCTTTGCCTCCCTGGAGGACCTCAACGCCCAGCTCCAGGAGTGGATCCGTAGGGTAGCGGACTCAAGGATCCACGGCACCACCCACCAGAAGCCGGCAGAGCTGTTTTCTGAAGAGAAACTCCACGCCAGGGATGGGCGCCCGCCTTACCGCATCCAGATAAGCCTGGTGAGGCGGGTAAGCCGGGACCTCTTGGTGAGCGTGGAGGGCAACCTCTATTCTGTGCCCGCCCGGTATGTGGGTGCCTGGGTGGAGGTCCAGGCAGGTCCCGGGGACACCATTGACATCTACCACAGGGGCGTGCTTATTGCCCGCCACCAGCGCTGCTGGGAGCGCCACCGCCGGGTGGTCGACCTGGAGCACTACCGGGGGCTCCTGCTGGAGCGCAAGGCGAAGGAGGAGAAGGAAGCCACCCTGGCGCCCTTCCTCACCCTTTGGAGGGTCTCGGAGCCGGAGGTGGAGGTAAGGGACCTGGCAGTGTATGAGGCGGTCGCCTGCGGGGAGGCGAGCCATGGATAGCCCACAGCTTTCCCGGCTCTACGAAATGGCCAAGAGGCTCCGCCTGCTCACCCTCAACGGGCGGCTGGAGAGCCTCCTCCAGGAGGCGGCGGAGAAGGAACTCCCCTATGCCGACTTCCTGGACCGGGTGTTGAGCGAAGAGGCGGCAGGGCGGTTTGAGAAGCAGGTAAACATGAATACCCGGATGGCCCGCTTCCCCTTCATTAAGACTCTGGAGCAATACGAGTTTGCCTTCCAGCCCTCCATAGACAAGAAGAAGGTTCTGGAGCTGGCGGGCTGCCGCTACATTGAGCGGGGGGAGAACATCATCCTGCTGGGACCGCCCGGCACTGGGAAGACCCACCTAGCGGTGGCCCTGGGGGTAAAGGCTATCCAGCAGGGCCACCGCACCCTGTTCACCTCAGCCATGGGACTGGTGGCTACCCTCGCCAGGGCCTATGCCGAGAACCGGCTGGAGGAGAGGCTCAAGCTCTACACTGTGCCCCGGCTGTTCATCATCGACGAGATCGGCTACGTCCCGGTTGACCCCCACGGCGCCCATCTCCTCTTCCAGCTCACCTCCCGGCGCTATGAGAGGGGCAGCATCATCCTCACCAGCAACCGGAGCTTCGGGCAACGGGGGGATATCTTCGGCGACCCCGTCATCGCCACCGCCATCCTGGACCGCTTCCTCCACCACAGCACCACCATCAACATCAAGGGAGAATCCTGCAGGCTAAGGGAAAAGAGGAAGGCCGGGCTCCTTCAAGAGCCCGTGCTGGCTACAATCTCACAGGGGGGTGGGGCATGATCCGATGCCCAGAGTGGTACACT
Source organism: Chloroflexota bacterium (assembly GCA_043816345.1). GTDB lineage: Bacteria > Chloroflexota > Dehalococcoidia > Lucifugimonadales > UBA2985 > JBDRIA01. The sequence continues at coordinate 365 of JBDRIA010000029.1, read as the reverse complement.
TTTCGCAGCTCCTTGACACCCGCCACATCGACATTAGTAATCCATGAGGATGAGGCCAGAATGGTCAGGATGGCCTTCTATCTCTACACACAAGAGCGGATATGGCGAACTGGAAGTGGAGTGTCTGAACCGGGCCCTGGAGGAGTGGGAAGGGATCTACAACACGGTGCGGCCCCGCCAGGCCCTGGACTTGGAGGACCCCAGCGGAATATATCAATGAGTGCCACCCCGAGGTGGCTCACCTGTCTCACATGTAGTGAACGAGTACACCCTCTAGACGCCTCCCGGGCCAGCAGTATATAATCCAAGCGAAAGCTTTGGGCGGTTAGCTCAGCGGTTAGAGCGCCTGCTTCACACGCAGGAGG
>JBDRIA010000028.1:0-44865 GCA_043816345.1 Chloroflexota bacterium | reverse complement strand
GGACGTGCTCTTTCGGGACGAGGATTTCGCCAGGCTATACTGCTCCGAGAATGGTCGACCCAGCGTGCCACCGAGCCTGCTGGCCCTTCCGTCCGAGGAAGGGCTGGCCACCGCCCTGGTGCTACAGACCTTCCAGCGGGTATCCGACGAGGAGGCGAAGCAGCGAGCGGACTACGCCCTGCGCTGGAAGGTTGCGTTGGGGATCGAGGTGGACGAGCGGCCCTTTGCCAAGAGCACGCTGCAAGAGTTTCGGTCTCAGCTGATCCTCCACGAAGAGGCGGGGACCCTGTTCCGGCAGAGTCTGGAGTTGGCCAAGGCGCACGGCTATTTTCGAGGGAAGCCCAAGCTGCGGATAGTGCTGGATACGACGTCCATCCTGAGCCGAGTTTACCCTGAGTGCAGCCGAAGAGAAGGACATGAGCGAGACTTTCCCCACGTTCGTATGGTTCGACAACCATACTTGTCATTAAGCGTCCCAATCAACAAGAACCCAGAGTACCCCAACTCAAGGCGAGATTGGACTAGGGCCGTGAGCCGTTGATTGTGACATGGCGTATGATAGGGCACAAGGGCGGAACGGGATAGGGGTGTTCATCTACGGGAGAGCTTCTTGAGCAACGCGATGGTTGGGGGAAGGATGCGGGGCATGAGGGGGAGTCGGATAAGGTCCCAGTACATTCTCCGGCGACTCTTGGGGGCGGTCATTGCCGAAGTGCGGAAGCTGTTAAGGGCGCGGTAGGTGAAGAAGTAGCCCATGGGTCGTACCTGGTTGGTCAACTGGTCGGTTAGAAGGTGTCCAAGGAGGGCAAGGGTCCCTGCGATGGCCAGAGGGTTCCAGTGGGACGTGTAGGAGATGAAGAGGGCGGGAATCAGTAGCTCGTAGCTGTGGAGGAAGAGCAAAAGGCGGTGGGTTTGATCCAGGATGAGCCATCGGTAGTAATCGAGGAGGTGGTCCAGGTCTAGAAACACGCCTACCAGAAGGGCCACGACTAAGGAGCCAGGGGAGCCGGTGAATAGCCAGGTGCCTCCTCCCAGGGCAAGGGAGATGGCGGCGTGCCCGGGAGGCTTCAAGGCAGGGGGTATCCTTGAGCAGGGCATGGCCCTGCACCCATGCTATGCGAATGCTGTGCTGGTCTGGATAGAACGCGAAGGTGGTGAGTGGTGATAGGTCTTTCGCTTTGTTTAGAGTGACATCCGACGGTCATGTTAGTGTTTCGGTTGTGCCAGGGTAGGCGAGCGAGATTGCCACGCCGCCAGGTTACCACGCTTGGGGGTTGCTTGCAACGACGGTAGTTTGATGGGAGGGGTAGGCGGGAGCCCGCTCATGTCGGTTCAACAGGCTCACCACGAACGGAGTTGAGATGGGCCCAGTGTACGCGGATTTACGAAACGAAGAGCTAGCTTATCTCTCCCTGGGGAGAGGAAGCGAAGGAAGCCAGGGACTGGGCCAGGAGCTGGTGCTGCGGCGAGGATAGATTGGGGTCCTCTTTCAGGAGGGTTGACGCCTCCTGACGGGCCAGGGCAAGAATGTCCTGGTCGGAGAGGCGGGCCATCCGCAGGTCTGGGAGGCCGCTCTGTCGTGTGCCAAAGTAGTCTCCTGGCCCTCGGAACCTCAGGTCCTCCTCGGCCACGGCGAATCCGTCGCTCACCCGCTCCAAGACCTCAAGGCGTTCCCTTGCCACTGCCGAGGGGAAATCCGACATCAGGAGGCAGTAGCTGAGATGCTTCCCCCGGCCCACCCGGCCGCGGAACTGGTGGAGCTGCGCCAGGCCGAAACGGTCTGCCCCCTCGATGAGGATGACGGTGGCATTGGGGTTGTCGATTCCCACCTCCACCACCGGCGTAGAGACCAGAATGTCCAGGTCGCCACGCTGGAAGCGGGCCATGACCTCCTCCTTCTCCTTGAAGGGCATGCGACCGTGGAGCAGTCCCAGGGACAGGTCGGGAAACACCTCGGTTGAGAGGTGGTTGAACTCTGTGGTGGCGGCGCGGGCCTGCAGCACCTCCGACTCCTCGATGAGGGGGCAGATGACAAAGACCTGATGCCCTTGCTTTACTTCCCGGCGAAGGAACTCCTGGGCGCCACGGCGACGCTCGGGAGCGACCTTTCGGGTCCGGATGGTCTGGCGGCCCGGAGGTAGCTCGTCCAACACGGAGATGTCCAGGTCGCCATACAGGGTGAGCGCCAGGGAGCGGGGTATGGGGGTCGCGGACATGACCAACAGGTGAGGCGTCTCTCCCTTCTGACGGAGGGAGGCCCGCTGCATCACTCCAAAGCGGTGCTGCTCGTCCACCACCGCCAGGGCCAGACGGGGAAGCTCCACACTCTGCTGCACGAGGGCGTGGGTACCCACCACCATATCCAGAGTGCCCTGGCTCATCATCTCCTGTATCTCCCTCTTCTGCTTGCTGCTGTGACTGCCGATGAGGATGCCAACGGAAAAGGGGCGGGGAAAGGTATTCAGTTGGAAGGAGAACCAGTTGTCATGGCTCTCAGGCCGGGGTAGCCCTTCCAGAAGGAGGGATATGCTGTTGAAGTGCTGCTGAGCGAGTATCTCCGTGGGAGCCATGAAGGCCCCCTGATAGCCGTTGGCCAAGGTGGAAAGGAGGGCCGCAAAAGCCACCGCGGTCTTGCCGCTGCCCACGTCCCCCTGTAACAATCGGCTCATGGGCCGCTCCTTTTCCATGTCCCCAAGTATCTCCCCCAGGGCCTTCTCCTGGGCTCCGGTGAGGGCAAAGGGAAGGCGAGAGAAAAAGGCGTCCAGCATCTCCTGGTTTCTAGGCAAGGGAGCGGCACCCCGGGCCTCCCGCCACTCCCTGCGGCGGGAGAAAACGTAGAGCTGCATCATGAATAGCTCGTCAAAGGCCAGGCGTCGGCGAGCCGCGGCCTTGCTCTCCTCGTCCTGGGGATAGTGGGCTTGAGAGATGGCCTGGGGGAGCTCCAACAGCCCCGCTCGTTGGCGCATGGTCTCGGTTAAAGGGTCCTGGATGTGGGAAGACCAGGTGTCCAGGGTCTCCTTCACCAGGCGGCGCACGGTTCGGGGTGTGAGGCCCTCGGTAAGGGGATATACGGGGACCAGACGCCCTGTATGTATCAGCTCCTCCCCATCCTGAAGGGCTTCGTACTCAGGGGACTCCAGCACCCTGGCATCTTTGAAGATGCTCACTTTTCCGCTTAGCACCAGGCGCGTGCCGGGTTTGAACCGCCTGGCCAGATAGGGCTGGTTGAACCAGACCACCCGCACATTCCCCGTATCGTCTCCCACCACTGCCTCTGTAGCCTTGTGGCGTCCTCCCAGGAGCACCTCCCTGGCCTCCCACACATTGACCATCACCGTTTGCTCGGCGTCCACCTCCAGGTCTACGACCTTGCAGAGCTTCCCGAAGTCGTTGTGGCGGCGTGGGAAGAGGTACAGGAGGTCCCGTACGGTGTTTACTCCCAGGCGTTTTAGCCTGCCGGCCAGGTTGGGAGTGACTCGCGGGAGCACCGTTACCGGAGAGGCCAGGGAGTGCGCAGGGTCAGTCTCCCTCCGACGGGATGCAGAGGGTCTTGTAGCCCTTCGTTTGGGAGTGGGGACGTTCTTTACCGGGGTGTCGGGCCTCGCCTCCAACAGCTTCAGGGTATCCTCGACCCACCTCTTCCTCTCGATGCCCGTTATGTGGGCATAGCCCCGTGTGGGTACCTCGATGGCAGGGCCAGCACTTCCAGGATTGGAAGGGCCGGCCGGTGGCTTCTCAAGCCAGCGGGCCAGGAAGCGGTCGAGGCCACCCACCACCGCGGTATCGTTATATCCCTTCTGTCGCTCCAGGGAGAGTATCTTCTTCAGGGTGTCCAGTTCAGGGGATGACATGGTGTCTCATCTAGAATGGCGTGGGATCTTTCCTACCATCAGCCCCGCTTTGATGGTTGGTTCCAAGTAGTACCTTTCCATTCTCGCTTGTCACCCTGAACGGAGTGAAGGGTCTTAGATTCTTCGCTACGCTCAGAATGACGGTAAATGGAAGCCTGAAGACCACAGGTAAACTTCCACACAGCCACCTATTCTGGGGAGCAAACGACATGGTAAGTATTTTGCGGGCTGAGCGCTAGGCCTTTCCTGTCGCCTCTCCCCTCAGGGCAATACCCAGCGCTCCCGGGCCCAGGTACGTCCCCACCACCGGCCCAATCTGACTGAGAAACACCTCACCATCCGGCAGAAAGGGTCTCAGGCGCTGGGCCAGAGCCTGGGCATCATCCGGGGTTGTGGTATACACCACGGCCAGGTCTTCAAGGGGCATGTGCTCCTGTACCAACTCGCACAGACGCTCTATGCCCTTGGCCCTGGTGCGGGCCCGCCCCAGGGGGTGGCACTCTCCGTCTCTGACGATGAGCAGGGGTTTGATGCGCAGCAGGGATCCTATGAAAGCCTGTGCTTTTCCTATCCGACCGCCCTTTTCCAGGCACTCCAGGGTGTCCACCAGGCCGAAAAACAGGACCCGAGGAATGGCTAGCTGGGCCGCCTCGACCACCTCATCCACGCTGGCCCCGCGCTGGGCTGCCTGATTGGCAGCTATGGCTACCATGCCCAGTCCCAGGGATCCCTGCTGGGAGTCCACTATCTCTATACGGCATTCTCCCTGGTACTGCTCCCTGGCCTGGTTCGCGGAGTTCAGGGTCCCGCTCAGCTTGGCGGAGATGTGAATGGAGACTATCTCGTCGGTGGTCTCGGCCAGCTCCTGGTACGACCGGAGGAAGTCCCCCACCGTGGGCTGAGAAGTGGTGGGTAGGCGAGCGCTGGTTGCCAGCCGTCGGTAGAACTCGTCGGGGAGAATCTCCACGCCGTCCCGGTATACCTCGGTGCCGAAATGGACGTTGAGGGGCACTACCGTTATCCCCAGCTCCTTTGCCAGGGCTGGAGGCAAATCAGCGGTACTGTCGGTGACGACCTTGACGGCCACAGATTCTCGCTCCTTACTCCACAGATACGAAGTAATTATAGTGGGGCTGGCCCCCAAAGACCACCTCCACCTCCACCCCCGGGAAACGGGAGTGGACCATCACGGCCGCCTCGTCGGCCTCCTCTTCCCCGGTGTCAGCGCCCCAGTAGAGGGTGATGAGAGAGCCATCCACAGGTTCACACTTGGCCACCAGCTCCAGCAGCACGGCGGTGCGATCATCTCCTGCCACCACCATCTGCCGCTCCAGAAGACCCATCACCTGGCCCTCGGCTACCTTCACACCCCCCAACTCCGCGGCTCGCTGTGCCGTGCAGATGGCCCCAGAGACCACTTGGGAGATAGACTGGGTCATGGCCGCCACATTGGCCTCGAACTCCTGCTGTGGGTTGAAAGCCAGAAGGGCGGCGATGCCTTGGGGAATGGACTTGGATGGGACGACCTCTATGGGTCTGGAGGAGAGAGAAGAGGCCTGCCCCGCCACCGGCACTATGTTGGGGTTGTTGGGAAGGACGATAATCCGCTCGGCGGCTATGCCATCCGCAGCGTCCAGGATCTCTTTCGTGCTGGGGTTCATGGTGTCTCCTCCCGATAGGACGGCGGAGGCTCCTGAATCTAGAAATACGTCCATCAGGCCCTGGCCTGAGGCCACTGCCAGCACTCCCACGGGCTTGACCTTCTGCTCCCGCCGGCGGGCCGCCGCGAACTCCTGGTGCTGCTCATCCATGTTGACAATGCTCACCTGGGAGAGAGTGCCCCGGGCCACGGCGTAGCTGAGCACAGGGCCGGGGTCTGGGGTGTGGACATGCACCTTTACCATGGTATCTTCTCCAATTACCATAGTAGAACTGGCCATAGACTGCATTTGCTCTCTCATGGCATCGGCGTCCAACCCCTCTCCCTCAAGGAGGAACTGGGTGCAGTACCCATAGAGCTCCTCCTCAGTAGCTTCGATAAAAGCCTCGCTGACCCCATGCTGGCCTGTATCCAACTCCGGGGCAGTCAACTCTATCCCCTCCAGCTCCTCCCCTCGGAGGCCCCTAAGTGCCCCCTCCAGCAGAACAGATAACCCCTGGCCTCCGGCGTCCACCACCCCGGCCTCTCGCAACACCGGGAGGAGCGTAGGTGTCCGGGCCACAGATTCCCTGGCCACCTGGCACATGATCTCCCACAGCTCTAAGACATCTGTTTGCGAGGTTGACTGGGTGGCCTCGGAAATCTCTCGAATGACGGTGAGCATGGTGCCCTCCACGGGGTTGCCCACCGCCTTGTAGGCTGCGGTGCTGGCCTCTGCCAGGGCCAAGGCCAGAGCCTGGCAGTCGAACTCGTCCTTGCCAACCAGCCCTTTGGCCAGACCCTGGAAAAACTGAGCTAGAATCACCCCACTGTTTCCGCGAGCTCCCAGGAGAGCGCCCCGGGCCATGGTGGCGACCAGCTGGGAAGAAGGGATATCCGTGGCCTTCGCCACCTCTTCCTCCACGGCCTTCATGGTCAGCAACATATTGGTGCCAGTGTCCCCATCGGGAACGGGGAAGACATTGAGGGCATTGATGGCTTCCACCTTTGCCTCAAGGGCCCTGCTGCCCTGAAATATAATGCGTCGTAGCTCCTCGGCATTCAGTGATGGCATCGCTCCTCCTGTACCTTTTCCCATCTCTGTTTACCCAGATGTGGTAGGCGCAACCACTTCAAGCATTGCCAAAATCACCGCCATCTGATAGTCTAAGTTCCTGGATTGTACTTAAATCACCATCACCAGTCAAAGTGACAAATATACTAGATTTCACTGGTTGACCATACCCCTGATACCTGCCAGTGTGGAACGAAGAGGAAAGAGATGGCCAAGTGTGAGTTGTGTGGCAAAGCAGGACACTCAGGAAATAACGTGAGCCACTCCAAGCGGAGGACCAAGACCCGCTTCATGCCCAATATCCAGCATGCTACCCTTGCCATCAACGGCAACCTCCGCAGGGTATCACTGTGCACCCGTTGCCTACGCACCAGCCAAAAAGTGCCCAGAGCAGCTAGCGCCTAGGTAGCTCCCAATCTCTCCCTAATCCCCAGGGCTCAGGCCAAGCTCTCCTGCCACAGGCTTCAGAGACTCGACGACAAGCTCAATAAGCTCGTCCAGGTCCACACCCAGATCCTGGGATCCCTGGACCAGGTCGTCCCGGTTCACGGTGCGAGCAAAGGCCTTGTCCTTCATCTTCCTGCGCACCGCCCGGGAGTCGGTGTCCGAAAGGCTCTTGCTGGGCCTTACCAGGGCCACCGCGGTGACAAATCCCGAAAGCTCATCCACGGCGAAGAGGGCTTTCTCCATGAGACTCTCCCGCGGGACACCGGTGTGGTTCCCGTGGGAGAGGATGGCTCGTACTATCACCTCCGGGTAACCGCGCTCCCGGAGAATGTCGGCTCCAAACTGGGGGTGCTGCTCCGCCGAAGGACAGACATCCCAGTCGAAGTCGTGAAGCATACCCGCTATCCCCCACACCTCCTCGTCTTCACCAACCTTGCGGGCATAGGCCCGCATAGCCGCCTCTACGGCTGTGCAATGTCTTATCAGCTTCTCGGACCTGGCGTACTCCTCAAGCAGGGCCCACGCACTCTCCCTATCCATCGAAACCTCCTCAGTAAGTGTTCAAGTCCTTCACGTCGCCTCCGGGTCACCCTCGCCCGCCGGTGTTGTTTCCTTGGGGGCGCATTTCCGAGCGGTGGTGATGAACCCCGTGTGAGCCACCATCCGATGCACCGGCCTCACGCTGCGGTGGGTAACCGACCACGGTCGGACCAGCACCTCTATGGTCTCCATAAGCTCGAAGTGGGGACTTTCCATCAGGGCCTCGTGAAGCTGATGGACCTGGAGGATAGTAGGAAGGTAACTGAGGAGGATACCCCCGGGCACCAGCGCTTCGGCGGCCGCGGGGATCACATGCCACGGTTCAGGAACGTCCAGGATGATTCGGTCCAGCTCGGTTTCATCCAAGTCCCGGTAGACGTCTTTGACCTTTATCTCCAGGTTTGTAGGATGTGGGTTGAGGGTTAGGATATTACGCCGGGCCTTCTCCACCAGTTCCGGCCTTACCTCAAAAGAGATTACCCTACCCTTCTCTCCCACGGCCCGTAGAAGGGCCAGGGTCAGGGCCCCAGACCCCAGTCCGGCCTCCAGGACCGTAGCGCCGGGGAACACATCTCCGTACACCAGTATGGCACCCAAGTCCTTGGCGTATATCACCTGGGTGGAATGGGGCATCTCCTCCACAAAATCTCCCAGGGTGGGAGAAAAGGCCAGCAGCATGTGGCCCGTGGTCGTATAGACCCGTGTGCCCACGTCCTGGCCGATTATGTCGCTATGAGAGATGATCCCCATGTGGGTGTGGAAACTCTCCTCCGAGGACAGTGAAATTAGGTACCGCCGCCCACGTCTATCCACCAGAAGGGCGGGATCACCCTCTGCAAACCTGTGTCGCCGCCCTACCGTGGTAGCTTGAATGTCCCTTCCCATGGGGGTATTGTAAGGCTTGGAGTCCAGGAGGGCCAGCCCAACCCGTCGCCGTTTTGACAGCTTGGGCCGTTCGTACTAGACTGCCAGTGGATTCAACGTTTTCGGAGGCAAGGCCATGAGCCTCGACGGATTGCTCGAACTAGCTCAGCGACTCAAAGAGCGCATGGACGCACATGCCTCCGAGCTACGTCAAAACGAAACCAGGACGCGCTACGCACTGGTAGACCCGCTCCTGGGAGCCCTGGGCTGGGATGTAGAGGAACCCGCACAGGTCATCGTAGAGTACACAACTGGCAACAACAAGAGGGCTGACTACGCTCTCTTAACAGGGGATGGAAAACTCGCCTTGTTCATTGAGGTCAAGAAGTTGGATAGACCTCTGACTGACGGGCTAAGCCAATCCATAAGCTACTGTATCGAGGAAGGGGTGCAGTATTTTGCAGTAACAGATGGAGCACGCTGGGAGGTCTATGACACACACAAGCCTGTGCCCATCGCCCAAAAGAAGTTTGCAGAGTTTAGCCTGCACGGGAGTCCAAATGAGTTTGTGTTCAACGCGCTTTGGCTATGGCGAGGAAATCATGCTACTGGGACACCCACAGCTTCTCCCGTGCCCGTCCAACCTGTGCAATTGCCAAACACACCTCCCCAGCCGCCACCCTCTCCCTCGCCTCTACCTTCGGCACCTCCTTCCTTCGGAGGGTGGACACCTGTTTCGCAATTTACCGCAAAGTCCAATGACAAGCCGCCACAGGCTCTCCGGTTACCGAACGGTGCGGAAGCAGCCATTACACATTGGTGGAACCTCAGCACGGAGCTTGTGAAATGGCTTTCACAGAACGGCATCTTGACACCGGAAAAGTGTCCCATTCTCAAGACGAAAAGTTCGGGTCGGTACCACGTGCATACCAGCAACGTTCATCCTGATGGTATGCCATTCAGTGGTGAAAAGGTTGTTGGGCCTTTCTACATTGATACCAAGCACCCCACGCCACAGGGAGTCAAGTACGCGTGTTTCATGCTTGAATATCTCGGCCAGGACCCTGCTCAGTTTTCCGTTCGTTTCTAGCACAGCCCTTTAGCGGCTCACCCTTCCGCCGTCTTCCAGCCCAGGTCAGGCCTTTAGGCAACTCTGGACTACAATGCTAGCTTCTTTCCGGTTTTGGTGCTAGGAGCTGCGCTGGCTGCGGGGGTCCTTGGCAAGGCCCTGGGACGTGCGGTCGATGATTATGGCCAGGATGACAATGCCGATGCCGCCCATGAGCCCTCTGCCGGTCTCCAGTTGGTTGATGCCCGCAAGCACGTCCGCTCCCAACCCCTGTGCACCCACCATGGAACACAACACCACCATGGCCAGGGCCATCATTACGGTCTGATTGACCCCCGCCATTATCGTCGGTCTGGCCAGGGGGAGCTGAATCTTGATAAGCAGTTGCCACGGAGTGGTGCCGAAGGCCCGGGCCGCTTCTACTAGCTCCGGAGACACCAGGCGTATGCCCAGGTTGGTCAGCCGCATGGCCGGGGGCATGGCGTAGATCATGGTGGCCATCACCGCGGGCACCTTGCCCAGGCCCAGGAAGTAGATGGCGGGGATGAGATAGACAAAGGCGGGCATGACCTGCATCAAGTCCAGGATAGGTCGCATCGCGGCCTGTACCCAGTCGCTCTTGGCCATGACGATGCCCACCGGGATGGCCAGGGCCACAGACATGGCCGTGGCGGTGCCCACCACCGCCGTGGTGCGCATGGCGCTGTCCCATAGGTCGAACAGCCCTATGAAGAGAAGGCCCCCTATAGCGATCAGGGCGATTCTGTACCCGCTTATTTTCCAGGAGATTAGTACCACCGACCCAATGAAGAGCCACCAGGGCATCTTCTGCAACGCCTTCTCCAGGGGGACCATCGCCTTAAGCAGCCCATTCTTGATGTTCTGGAAGAAGCCGCGCCAATGTTCCACCATCCAATCCACACTATCATCGATCTTATTGTCCAGCGCGCCCGGACGAACCTCCAATCCGAATACATCCCAGGATACGGGCTTTACCCGGGTGGTATATCCTTCCTTGGCTATCTCCTGACCCGGCGCGAGGAATGGGAATGAGTCTGCAGTGCCTCTTACGGCGAAGATGGCACCCAAGGCAATCACCAGCCCGAAAGCCAGTCGCCATCTCCAATGGCCCAGGGCCTTCATAGTGCTCCATGCCAGCATGCCCATTAGCCAAACGAAAAGCCACACGTAGAGGCGGGGGAAGAAGAATTTCATTGTAGGACCCTCCATGTACTTCATGGTCAGGTCCCAGACCACAAAGGCAGCCACTACCCCAAAAACTCCACGGAAGCCCCATGTGCGCAGGGTATTAGTGCTACCCAATGTGCGTACAGCGCTCATACCACGGGTAATATCCACTATAACCTCCTTGCATGGCTGGTCAGCCAACCCTCATTCCATGTACGTCTGACCAGCTACTCTGCCACGCACCTTTCTCACTCTGCCCGTTATGGCGGGGAATAGGGCACCTCTGTGGCCCGCTGGTTCGCGGCGAGGCTGGACAGGAGAGCTGTCCTGGGAATCACTCCCACAAGTTGACCCTCGTCGTTTACCACAGAAATGGGGCACTCGGTCTCGGCGGCCAGGGGAATCAGATTGTCAATGGAGGTATTGGGGGAGACTCTGGGACAGAGGGATGATTCAGACAAATCCAAGTCCTGTAGGTACGTGACCCTGCGTTGCACTGCCGCCGCCGCCTGGTCAGCCGTGATGACTCCCAAAAGGGTTCTGGCCGAGTCCAGCACAAAGGCGTATTCTACATCGTTGCTCTGCATCACTTGTTGGGCAGTACCGGGCTCCTGAGAACCAAACACTGTGGCCTCCGGCTCCTGCATGATGCTTCCGGCCCCCAGGACCCTGGTCTTGGAAATATCCCGAACGAACTCCGCCACGTACTCATCCGCTGGATTCTCAACAATGTCTTCGGGAGTACCCAGCTGGACTATCTTACCGTCTCGCATAATGGCGATGCGATCCCCCAGCTTGAGGGCCTCGGTCAGGTCATGGGTGATAAACACAATAGTCTTCCGAAGCCGTTGTTGCAGGTCCAGCAACTCATCCTGCATCTCGCGGCGGATCAAGGGGTCCAACGCACTAAAGGGCTCATCCATCAGGAGGATCTCCGGGTCCACCGTCAGCGCTCGCGCCAGCCCCACACGCTGCTGCATCCCTCCACTCAGCTCCGTGGTGTAGGCTTCCTCCCATCCCTTCAGTCCAACCATCTCCAGGGTTTCCCTGGCCCGCTCGTGGCGCTCCTTCTTGCCCACACCCTGTACCTCCAGTCCCCAGGCCGCGTTATCGATGATTGTTCGGTGGGGTAGCAGTCCAAAATGCTGGAACACCATGGCCGACTTGTGGCGACGAAACTCAGTGAGCTTACTATCGCTGTACTCCAAGACGTTCTCACCGTCGATGCTTATCCCTCCCACGGTGGGCTCTATCAGGCGTATTAGACAGCGGACAAGGGTAGACTTACCGCTTCCGGAGAGCCCCATGACCACGAAGGTCTCACCGCGCGACACGTCAAAGCTCACATCCTGCAAGGCTACAACACACCCCAGTTCCTCCTGAATTTCCGTCTTGCTCTTTTCGGCGTAATCTGGGGCCATGACCTGCTCCGGGTTGTCACCGAACACCTTCCATAGCGACCTGACGGAGATACAAGTCCCATTCATCTCGCCCAAGGAAACTTCATCCCCTTTGTTTCCATTGTGGGATTGCCTATTGCTCAGGCTCATGAGTTACCTCCTTGCCCGATTCCTCGGAGTGTCCAACTTATGCAAGCACGCGTTTACCTTTCGCGACCTTCCTCCGCCGACTCTCCTCCGGAACAACCTGTCTGAGTGGATCTGTGCCTCTTCCAGGGTGGGTTTCACAGGGCATGACGCACTTATGGGGCCTCGCAACCCTGGAGGAGGTATTATTGAAAAAGGGAATCAAGCTGAAGAGGCAATTCCCTTTCTGTAGATATCCCACATCTGAACGCGCCGCTCCGCCAGCGGCGGTGAGTAGTTGTTCAGGGCCCACAGGGTAGCGGTGCTCTGTACCAGTCCGAGAAATGCAGTCGCCGCTGCGTCCGCATCCACGTCATGCCTGATGCTACCTTCTCTGATGCCATCCTCAAGGACTCCCCGGATGAACTCCAGATAGTGAGCAAGCATCAAGGACACGCGGGGGCTGAGGCCAATGCCGTCGAAACCCATTGCCCCCGTGATCACGATGAAGGAAGCCGCCCTATGGCCTTCCACATCGCTGAGGTGCGCCTCCAGGATGCGCTCCAGATTCTTCAGGGCCGAAGCCCCCTCCATATGGGCGCTCCGTATGGTATCCAGCAGGCCCACTTCAATATCGTCGATGAGGAGGGAAAGGATCTGGAGCTTGCTGCTGAAGTGGCGGTAGATGGCCCCCTCCGTCAGCCCCACCTCCTCAGCGATGGCGTCGATGGTTACGCTCTCCATACCCCTGGTGGTAATCAGGCTTCTGGCCGCCTCTATAATCTGGTGTTGCCGTACCAGGGTGCTCTGTCTTGCCATTCTTGTACCCGTTACGCCCTTGCAAGTAAACGTTCGCTTACATAATGCCCCACCCTCCGCAGGATTGTCAACCCCTTTTACCCCCTCCGGATATGAAAAAACGCAACATAATCCATTCAACGCTCCAGCGATACGCTCACGATGAGCCATACTACAGGCGATGTGCCGTCATTGACACCACACTCTCTGCACACAGCCCACTCAGAGGGAGCAACTATGGAAGATGATATACAGGCTGAGAGGCTTTACTCTGCCACCCTTCTAAGCTCTATCTTGACCAGGCTGCGTCGGTCCGGGCACTCTAGTTCCCTAGCGTCCTTATCCCCTCCCCACGGACTATCTCCTCCAAATTGGAGGGCCATGATCCAGGGAAAGATGTCGTGGTAGAATTGCCCACAGAGGCCAGCGGTGTCATGGACGGAGATATCGAAGGTATCGCCTACCTTGTGCCCCCAACCGCAGTTCCCCTGAATGGATTTGATGGTAGCCACCACGCGATGTCCGGGGCCGTACCGCTCTTGCGCCATGTTCCTAATTTCCTTTCCTATCCTACGATTGCTATAGTCGTCCCGCCCCCACGTCCATCCCAGCTGAGGTAGTTCACCTATACAATCCCCTCCTCCCGTAGCGCCGTGATCTCCTTCTCACCCAGGCCCAGCATCTCCCGTAAGACCTGGGCAGTATGCTCTCCCAGGTCTGGGGATGGGCTGTCGGCCCCCCCGGGCGTGCGAGACAACTTCACGGGCGTATCTACCACCTTCACCCGTCCCAGGCGTGGATGGGGTATCTCCTTGATCATTCCCCTGTGCTGCACCTGGGGGTCCTGAGCCACCTTATCGATGGTGTTCACCGGGCCGCAGGGAATGCCCAAAGCCTCCAGCTCCGCCAACCACTCCTGGCTCGTCTTCTTCCTCACCGCTTCCGATAGAATGGGCTCCAAAATGTCCCAGTGCTGGCTCCGTGCCCAACCGTTCTCAAAGCGAGGGTCGTCTATCAGGTCAATGCGGTCTATGGCAGAGCATAGGAGGGGCCACTTCTCCCGCCGACCGTCGGCAAGCGCGATGGTAATATAGCCGTCCCTGGTCTGAAATGCCTGAAAAGGAGCGGTAACGGGGTGTCTAGTCCCCAGAGGCCCGGGCACCACTCCCGTGGCGAAGTAGCGGACAAAGGCGTTCTCCAGAATCGCCACTTGGCAGTCTAACATCCCAATATCCACCAACTGCCCCAGTCCGCTGTGGTTGCGCTCCTGGAGGGCCGCCAGGATGCCGATGACGGCGAAGAGGCCGGCGGTGATGTCCCCCTGTGAGACTCCAGGGCGAATGGGTGGCCCACCCGGTTCCCCCGTAATGCTCATAACTCCTCCCATTCCCTGGGCAATGACGTCCAGGGCAGCCTTGGTGGAGTAGGGCCCACTCTGGCCAAAGCCGGATATGGCGGCGTAGATGATGCGAGGATTGTGTTGCTTGATGGTCTGGTAGTCCAGGCCCAGCCTCTTCATGGCCCCCGGCAAGAAGTTCTCCAGAACCACATCTGCCCTATCCACCATTTGCAGGAAGAGTTCCTTGCCCCTGGCCTTGGACAGGTCCAGGGTCATGCCCAGCTTGCCCCGGTTGATGCTCATGAAATAGGAGCTCTCACCATCTATGAAAGGACCACTGTCCCGAGACCTGTCCCCTATGTCCGGCTCCTCGATCTTGATGACCTGGGCGCCCAGGTCCGCGAGAATCATGGCGGCAAAGGGGCCAGCAAGAACGTGTGTCAGGTCCAGCACCACAATTCCATTCAGGGGGCCAAGCATTGTTTCACTCCTCCGTCTGTCAGTTGTATGTGTTGAGGATATTACCACCAATGCTGCTGTTTCCATAGTCCGGGAAGACCTCTTGAAACAGAGCCAGAATGCCGTGAGAACGGCGGATGCACCATTTCAAATGGGATTATGACAAGGCTTTCATAAGGACAGCATGGGGCAAGGTAGAGTCAAGAGGAGTGTGTAGATTCTCTGAGGGGTTTGGCCTCCCAGGACAGTGTTGAGATGGCTGATAACACCATAGATGATTCGGTCTACACTAGCCGAGTTCTGGAAGCAGCTCATGGGCTTGGTCCTGCGCCGTGCCTCCCGGAAGGCCCTCTCGATAGCATGGAGCGTCTCCTCCTTTCCACGTTCCTTCTGTCTCCTGGAAGGATACCCCCCTCTTTTTGCACTCTAAACGTTGCACTACCCAGAGCAATACCGATTGTTGAAGTCCTACTCTGGGGGACTTATACTGACAAATAGGCAAAAGCGAGAAGGAGGAAACTATGCCAGAGGTGGAAGTCGGGCATGTGCGTGATTTCTTCGCCCGTCCTGTGGTGGCAGGTATTGATCTCACCGATACCCTGAAGCTGGGAGACACGATCCACATTGCGGGACACACCACTGATGTGGAGATGGTAGTGGAGTCTATGCAGATGAACAACGTTAACGTTTCCGAGGCTTCGGCGGGGCAGTCGGTAGGGATAAAGGTGCCTGACAGAGTAAGGCAAGGGGACACGGTCTACAAGGTCGTCGAATAGTCGATTAGACGCTGTTTCAAAGGTCCGAAGGGGTTGTCGACAACAGGTATGGCCCTGATATGTAGTGGTGGGGAAAACGCGCTGTTGTACAGGGTGCTGTAATGGCTTCTAGCCCTCCATACCCCTCAGGAGGCGCAGCAGGTTGGCTGACTCCAGGGCGACGAGGGCGGCATCGTGGCCCCTGTTGCCCAATTTGCCGCCGGCTCTCTCCAGGGCCTGCTCTTCGGTGTAGGTTGTGAGGATGCCAAAGGCTAACGGGACTCCCGTTTCTCTGGAGGCGGCGGCAATGCCTCGGGCTGCTTCTCCAGCGACGTAGTCGAAATGGGCCGTTTCCCCTCGAATGACAGCCCCCAGGCAGACCAGGGCATCCCACTTCCCGGTCTTGGCCATTTCCAGTGCCACCAGGGGCACTTCGAAGGAGCCAGGCACCCATGATACCGTGAGGTCCTTCTCCTCAAGCCCGTGGGAAAGGAGGGCTTCACAGGCTCCCTCCACGAGCTTGGAGGTCACGAAGCGGTTGTACCTTGAGGCCACCACGGCTATCCTGAGCCCGAGGCCGTTCAGGTTACCATTGAGGCGGAGTCCCGGGCCATTTTCCTCCTCTACATCATCAAAGGAAGGTCCCTTCAACTTTTGGCCTCTTCCGTTTCCAGCAGGTGACCCATCTTGAGGAGTTTGGTCTTCATGTAGCCCTCGTTTTCCGGGGTCGTAGGCACGATGATGGGTATCCGTTCTACCAGCTTGAGGCCATAGGCCTCAAGCCCTATGACTTTCTTGGGGTTGTTGGTGAGCAGGCGCATGTTCTGGACTCCCAAGTCCACCAGAATCTGAGCCCCGATGCCATAGTGACGCAGGTCCGGGGCGAAGCCCAGCCTGATATTGGCCTCCACTGTATCAAGCCCACTATCCTGGAGGGCATAGGCCTTTATCTTGTTGTGCAGACCTATGCCTCGTCCTTCCTGGCGCATATAGAGGAAAACTCCCCGTCCCTCCTCGGCAATGAGTCTTAGGGCCATGTCTATCTGAGCGCCGCAGTCACAGCGCCGACTGCCGAAGACATCTCCCGTAAGGCATTCACTGTGCACCCTGACCATTACCGGCTCCTCAGTGTCTACGTCGCCCATAACCAGGGCCAGATGCTCTGAGGGATCCACCTCACTCTTGAATGCCACCGCTGTGAACTCTCCGTAGCCGGTAGGAAGCCTGGCAGATGCCACTCGCTGCACCATGTTCTCGTGGAGGCGCCGGTGAGCGATGATCTGAGCCACGCTGATAATCTTGATGCCATGAAGTTGGGAGAATTCCTCTAGCTGGGGCATGCGGGCCATGGTGCCGTCTTCCCCCATGATCTCGCAGAGGACGGTCGCGGGGTACAGGCCTGCCAACATGGCCAGGTCCACCGAGCCCTCCGTCTGGCCGGCCCTGACAAGAACTCCTCCCTCCTGGTATCGCAGGGGGAAGAGGTGCCCTGGCCTGGCCAGATCCTCGGACTTTGTGATGGGGTCCAGGATGGCCATGACTGTAGCGGCGCGGTCGAAGGCCGAGATGCCGGTGGTGGCACCCTTTTTTGCATCAACGGAGACGGTGAAAGCGGTGGTGTAGTGGGAGGTGTTATCCTCCACCATCATGGGCAGTTTGAGTTGCTCCAGGCGCTGGGCCGTAACTGGCATGCATATTAAGCCCCGGCCATGGGTTGCCATGAAGTTGATGGCCTCTGGCGTGATCTTCTCCGCGGCGATGACCAGATCGCCCTCGTTCTCCCGGTCTTCATCGTCCACCAAGATGATACATTTACCGTTCTGGAAGTCCTGAATCGCCTCTTCTACGGTGGCCAAAGCCATAGTCGCCCTCCAATGACATCGGAGATGGTTGGATAGTTAGGAAGAATGCCCTTGGATCTATCTCGGCTACTCACGTGCTGATAGAAGCTTCTCCACGTATTTGGCCAGGATGTCCACTTCCAGATTTACCACGTCGCCAGGCTTACGATGGCCCAGATTGGTATTCTCTAGAGTATATTTTACCACAGATATAACAAAGGTAGCGGCATCGTACTCCATCACGGTAAGGCTGATACCATCCAAGGCTATGAAACCCTTCTCCACCACATACTTCATTACCTGAGGAGGTGCGTGGAACTTCATCAAGAGAGCGTCGCCCTCCGGTTGTATGGAGACAAGAGTTCCCGTGGCGTCTACGTGGCCCTGGGTCAGATGACCCCCCAAAAGGGAGCTAAGGGTAAGGGCCCTCTCCAGATTCACCGGGTCTCCTGGCTTCAAGAGGCCCAGATTGGTGCGCCTGAGGGTCTCGGGCATGGTGTCCACGGAGAAGTACCCCTCACCAATGGTCGTCACGGTGAGACAGGTACCGTTGACGGCTATGCTGTCCCCTTCTCGGAGTCCCTCCAACAAAGTCGTGGCTTCCACGCTAAGGGAGGAGCTGTCGGCCTCCCTGGTCTCTCCCATCTCCTGGATAATGCCGGTAAACATGCGCTCTCACCTCACGTATCCTGTTATCACGACGTTCTGTCCAATCATATCTACCCGAGTCCTCTTCAGGCGTATGGAGTCGGCCATGGCGGTGACACCTGTGCCCGCCACTGGCGACGGAGAGTCCCTTCCTCCCAAGATAACGGGGGATATGAAGGCCACTACTTTGTCTACCAGGCCCAGGTCGAAGAAGGAACCCAGTAGGGTACCCCCTCCCTCTACCATTAGGCTGGTTATCTCCCGCTCTCCCAGCACCTTGAGGAGGGCATGCAAGTCCACGGAATCGTCCTCTGCGGCGAGAGTTAGGACCTGGGCCCCGGCGGCGCACAGGGCCTCTGTTCTATCTTTCGGTGCGTGTGCTGTTGCCACCAAGAGTGGGCCTGGCTCCTGGAGCAGCTGCGCCGCCAAGGGTAGGCGAGCGGAGCTGTCTACCACGATGCGCAGGGGCTGCCTTTCCCTGGGGTTGCCTCTCTCGTCCCGGGAGGTCAATTTGGGGTCGTCGCTGAGGACGGTGCCAATTCCTACGGCTATTGCATCGATCCGCTGCCGTAGCTCCCTGGCGTAGCAACGAGCTTCCTCCGAGGTGATCCACTTGGAGTCTCCCGAGGCGGCTGCAATTTTCCCGTCCAGGCTCATGGCGAACTTGGCGACTACGAAGGGGAGGCCCACGGTTACGAACTTGATGTACGCCTCGGCTATTTCGCCGGCCTCCTCGCCTCCCTCTTCCAGGCAGCAGTTGATCCCTGCCTGCTCCAGCTCAGCCATGCCCTTGCCGTTCACCAGGGGATTTGGATCGATGAGGGCCATGTGGACCTGGGCGATCCCTGCCTGAATGATGTCCCGAGTGCATGGGGGTGTCTTGCCAAAATGGCAACAGGGTTCCAGGGTGGTGTAAAGGGCGGCGCCCCTGGCCTGTTCCCCTGCCTGGCGCAGAGCGATAACCTCTGCGTGGGCCTGGCCGGGGGGTAGTGTGTGGCCCTCCCCTACTATCTGGCCATCCTTGACCACCACAGCTCCCACAGGGGGATTGGAACTTGAAAGGCCCACGGCCTCTCGGGCCAGCTCCAGAGCGCGTTTCATGTAGCCCATGGGTATTATCCGCTTTTGGTGAAGTCTCTGTGGATCCTGCTGGCAGTAGGCTCCATCTGCCCCTGGTACTTGCTACCGAGCGCCGGGGAGCCGTACAGGTTCTCCGCCGGGGTGGTCAGCCTTAGGAAGGAGATCTGTCCGATTTTCATTCCAAAGTAGAGTGTAATGGGCAGGTTGGCAACGTTGCTCAGCTCCAGGGTCAGGTGTCCGTTCCAGCCGGGGTCGACGTAGCCCGCGGTGGAGTGGATAAGAAGGCCCAGCCTGCCCAGGGAGCTTTTCCCTTCCAGGCGAGCCACAATGTCATCGGGGATGGTAACCGACTCCAGAGTGCTGCCCAGGACGAACTCACCTGGGTGCAGTATAAATGGATCATCACCAGGTATCTCCTCGGTGTCTGTCAGGTCGGGCATCTCCTTGTGCACGTCTATAAAGGGCTGCCGGGTGTTGCGGAATACCAGTATCCGACGGTCCAGGTGGATATCCACGCTGGCTGGCTGTATGCATGAGGGGTCCAGAGGCTCGATGACGATTCTCCCTTTGGCCAGCTCTTCCTTGATGGTGCGGTCGCTAAGGACCATGTGACCCTCCCAAAACAGGTTTACACACAGGCGTTTCTAGGTGAATTTTAGCAGTCTCTTCCTGGTAGCGCAATTGAGGTCGCGGAATCTGGTGCTGGGAGCGTACCAGCCCTTCCGTCCGAGGAAGGGCCAGCCAGATGTACGATAGAGAATTCCAGCCATATGATTTATTATCTGCGCATATTAAGCTAACATCCAGATACATTCTTTCTGGAAGGGGGTGTCTCCTGAGGCAAATACTCCGGCCCGTCGTCGCTCTGTCCGGACTCTTCATCCTCGTTGTCGCCCTGGCCTGTGAGGCAGAAGCACCTACTCCCACTCCTACGCCGCTGCCCGATACTCAGTCTATCCTGGAGAAGTCCGGCGAGGCGATGGCTCTCCTGGAGACCTTTCAATTCGACTTGAGTCACAAGGGAGGAGGAACACCGATAGCCGAGGGTTTGGTGGTCAAAGAGGTGGTTGGCGACGCGGTGAAGCCTGACAAGCTGAAGCTGTCCTGGGAGGGAACCTTTCAGGGGTTTTTCGTCAAGGCCCAGGTGATAACCCTGGAGGGCGAGACCTACATGACCGATCCCATCACAGGTCGCTGGGGGCCTCTGTCCGGGGACGTGAACCCCCTGGGATTCTTCGACCCGGCCGTGGGAATCGCCTCCATCATGAGCGACCTAGCGGAGGTATCCATGATGGGCCTGGAGACCGTGGGCGATGTCGCGACGTACCGGATGAAGGGTACGCTGCCCTCCCAGTCTTTGAAGCCGCTCCTGGGCACCGTGGCCCCGGACCTGATGGTGGATACCGAGGTGTGGATAGGGGTGGAGGATATGTACCTGCGCCAGGTGGTGTTCCGGGGCAGGGTCACCCTTGAGGACGCCGAGGACATCAGGCGCACCATTAAGCTGTCCAACTTCAACCAGCCGGTGAGTATAGAGGCGCCGAAGGTGGAGTAGCGGTGGGGAGCAGCAGAACCTTAAAGTCAGGCTATAGAAGGCGGTTGCCCGTACATGGAGAATCATAACTGAAGCAGCAAGAAGATTTCAGCCTTTATCACCCACTCTGAGCGGCAAGGGCACCACCGGCAAATACTGGGTCCTAGGGTTGCCGCCCTAGTACTCTATACATGGGCATCCCTGACTCGACACAGCGTTGCGAGTGCGTTAGCATGAGGTTTGAGTCAAATACAACAGGAGAAAGGGCGATGGCGAAAACTGTGGAGGAGGGATTCCGAGTGTTTCTTAGTAGGCTGACTCCTTTGGTATGGGAATCTGAGGCTGCACAACGCCATAGACAGAGTATCCAGGCTTGTCTGAAAAGCAACTTGGGTCTTAATGAATTCTTCAGGAGCGGGTCATTTGGTAACGGGACCAGCATTCGCGGAAACAGCGATGTGGATTACATTGCCAGTATTCCGAGGGATGCTATCCCCCGGAACTCCTCGACCTTCTTGGCGAAAGTTAGAAATGCACTCAGCCGACGATTTCTCAATACGAGGGTAAGGGTCAAAACCCCAGCTGTAGTAGTACCATTTGGTGTCAATGGAAGTGAGACCACTGAGGTCATCCCGGCTTACTTTGTTTCCAAGTCACAGAAGGACTATAGGATTTATGAGATCGCTAATGGCGCTGGCGGCTGGATGAGGACTAGTCCAGATGCCCATAATGCCTACGTCACATCGGTGAACAATAGACTTGGTAATAAGGTCAAGTCGCTGATCCGACTCCTGAAGGCTTGGAAGTATTCTAGGAATGTTGGAATTTCTTCGTTCTATCTGGAGCTCCGGACTACCAAATACGCGACTACGGAGGAATACATAGATTATTCTATTGATGTGAGGAATGTATTAAAGATGCTGTGGGATTCTCAACTGGCGGCGATGCAGGATCCAATGGGTATATCTGGATACATTCGCCCTTGTCTAACCGAAGTGAGAAAAGCTGAGAGCCTTTCCAAACTGAAAATTGCCTTGAATCGTGCAGAAAAGGCGCAGCAAGCAGAATTAGCGGGCAAGACAGCCGAAGCGTTCCGCTGGTGGAGATTGCTCTTTGGTCGCTTCCCAAGCTACATTTGAACCTATGTCAGTTCTTCTCATAGGAGACTTGAGTGGCCTTGTCTGAGGACGTCCGACAGCATCTTGAACAAGAAGCATTGAGGATTGCGGAAGACTCAAACTACAGCGGAAGGGGTCATCTCCAGGCTGCCATCCCGTGGTCCAGAGTCCACTTGTTTTTGCAGATGACTATTGTCTTATTGTCTGCTGGATCTGGCATGTTGGCTCTGATCTGGGGAGAGAGGGGTGATACATACATTGTGTGGGCAGGTGTATTGGCTCTCTTGGCAGCGTTGTTAGCGGGCATCAGTGCCTCTCTGAAAGCTGAACAGCGTGCTAATCTCCACCTTCAGGCTGGGAACGAATATCTCGCGCTGAAAAACAATGTGAGGCTGTATCGAGAGATCGTTTTGCTGACGGGTACAGTAGCCTCGGAGTTGATCAGGGAATTGACGCATCTTTCGACCGAGAGAGATGCCATAAATAGAAGGAGTCCCCAAATTCCAGGTTGGGCATACAAGCGGGCAAAGAAGGGGATTGAACAAGGACAAACAGACTACGGCGTGGACAAGCCAAGGCCGCCGAGTGCCACTGGCTCAACGACGTGAAGTGAACTACAACTTCGCTCCACCATCACCCACGCGCATCGTGCAGCTACCACGGCTGGCTTATCCATTTGCGCGTTCTGCCTGTCATTAGGCGAGAACCTTCAAATCGGGCACCCCTACACTCCCATCGTCTTGTAGAAATGGTTGAGGGGGCCGTGGCCTCCTCCCAGGGGGAAGGCATTTCTGATAGCCTCGGTGACGTACTCCTTGGCCTGGGCCACCGCCTCCTCCACTGCCATGTCCTTGGCCAGCCCCGCTGCTATGGCAGAGGCGAATGTGCAGCCCGTGCCGTGGATGCTGGTGGTGTCCAGCCGGGCAGCGGTGAACTCTCGAAACCTCCTGCCGTCGTAGAAAACGTCCACCGCGTCGCCCTGAAGGTGTCCCCCCTTGACCACCGCGCTTCGAGCCCCCATAGCGACGATGTCTCTGGCCGCCTGCCTGGCATCCTCCAGGGACTCCACGCTGCGGCCCACCAGCACCGTGGCCTCCGGTAGGTTGGGGGTCACCACTGTAGCAAGGGGAATCAGGAGGCTCCTCAGGGCCTCCACCGCCACCTCTTGCAAGAGGTGGTCTCCTCCCTTGGCCACCATCACTGGGTCCACCACCAGGTTTGAGAGGCCATGCTCCTTCACCTTATCGGCCACCACCTGGATGATGCGGGAGTTAGCCAGCATCCCTGTCTTCACCGCGTCGGTGCCGATGTCGGTGAGGATGGCGTCGATCTGGGCTGCCACCAAGTCCGGGGGCAACTCAAGCACCGCCGTGACGCCCAGGGTGTTCTGGGCCGTGATGGCCGTTAGGGCCGAGGTCCCATATACCCCCAGGGCGGCGAAGGTCTTCAGGTCTGCCTGGACTCCCGCACCGCCTCCCGAATCTGAGCCGGCGATGGTCATGGCTCTGCTTACTCTGCTCATGAGCCTCCTACGGGGTCACAAATTCCGATTTGAGGTCCCGAATCGGTCCCCCAAACTGTATCGCGACGAACTCTGAAGTGAATGCCTCCGACGCGTCTACCTCTTCCTTCAGGAGTCCCTGGTCCTTCATCCACCGGGCCAGACTCTCCCACCGCTCCTGGTACTGCCAGCCAAAGGTGGGTGCTCCTTTGGTCCACATGGGGGCCAGCAGATCGATGCCCTGTGTCTCCAGGGCCTTGTCCGTCTCCGGATTTGCATCCACCAGCACGTCAACAGCACCCTGAGGATCGGCGATGGCATCGGCGAAACCCCTGGCAGTGGCCCGGAGGAAGCGCCGCACTAGCTCTGGTTTCTCGCTCACGGTGTCCTGGCTGGCTACCAACACCAGTTCGTAGAAGTCGGGCACGCCCCACTCTTCCATGCGCAGGACACTGATGGGATAGCCCTGCATCTCCATCACGATGGACTCGTGGGTCCAGTAGGCCCCCACGATGGCGTCCACCTTCTTCCCTATGAGTGCTGGGGCCAGGTCGAAGCCCACGTTCACCAGGGTTACGTCTTCCGCGCTAATGCCGTCGTACTCCAGCATGGCGGAGAACAGGGCTTCCTCGAAAGGTATGCCGGTGATCCCCACCGTCTTCCCCTTGAGATCCCTGGGACGGGTGATGCCCGACTCCTCCAGCACCATGATGGAGTTGAGGGGGTGTTGCACCAGGGCGGCGATGGATTTCACGGGGACACCTTCTCCCCGGGCTAGGAGGACCTCTGCTTGATAGCTGACGCCGAAGTCGTCCCGTCCGGCCCCCACGGTCTTGAGGACGTCCTCGGGGTTGGCGGGGACGTAGATGTTCACATCCAGCCCCTCATCCCGATAGTACCCCTTTTCCTGGGCCACGTAGAAACCGGCGTGGTTGGAGTTGGGATACCAGTCCAAGGCCAGGCTGACCCTAGTCAGCGTTGGGGTGGGCGTCATTGCAGGAGTAGGAGCTTGGGTGGCTGTTGGCTGCCCCGTGTCGCAAGCTCCCAGAAGCATCGCGGCAAGGAGTACCACGGCTATGAAGGCTATCCCTCTGGTTTTGCGTTGAAATATGTTCATTATTTTCCTCCGACAGTGGCCTCCTGTTATGCACCGCCTCTGTCTATTGAACTCGCTCGCCCAGGATTATCCTGGGCGTTGTCACCAGGCACCGGGCAAACTCCTTGAAGAAATGCTCAAGGCCAGATTTGGTGGCCTGGCCGTGGGCCACCTCGCTCTCCAGTTCCCAGTACAAAACGTATGTAACAGATTTAGGGGCCCTTGTGAGCTTGATTGGCGGGTCTCCATTTTTGACAGCGGCGAAATCACCTTGCCTATGAGTCCGTTTCATATACCGCACATCCTTGACGCCGGGAAACTCCCTGTGGTGGGTGACCACACGCTCAAGCAGCCGCTCGAACTCGTCGACTTTGTTCGGCTTGACTTCGTAGACACAGACCTCCACAAAACTCTCTGACGGCTGACTCATACATCTTCTCCTCTGATGGCTGTCTAGCCTCTCTTCGTGGCCTTGTCCCGCTTCTCCCACTGGTACCAGGGCAGGGCGTAACGCTCCGCCAGGACCACCAGAGCGAAGAGGGTTATGCCCATAATGGACAGAATGAATATAGAGGCGAAGACCCGGTCGGTGAGGAACTGGGGGGCGGAGCGTGTCATGAGGTAACCCAGGCCGGCGCTGGCCCCAACCCATTCGCCGATGACGGCGCCTATGACGCTCATGGCGATGGCTACCCTGACTCCCGAGAAGAGGAAAGGCACGGAGGACGGCGCCTGGACTTTGGTGAAGAGCTGCCACCTGCTGGCCCCCAGGGTGCGCATCATGTTGAGCATGTCCGGGTCAGCCGACTTGAGGCCGTCTACCGTGTTGACCACGATGGGGAAAAAGGAGATCAGCACCACTACGATTATCTTGGGCCAGATTCCGTAACCTATCCATATCAGGAGCAGTGGCGCTATGGCTATGATGGGGACCGTCTGGGACGCGATGACGAAGGGATAGGCGGCCCGCTCAACTATCCTGGAGTAAGCGATGGCGGTGGCCAGGGCTATCCCGACCACCAGTGCCAGGGCAAAGCCCAAAAGCACCTCCTCCAGGGTAACCCAGGTGTGTCTCAGCAGGAGGCTCCGGCTCTCTATAAGCTCCGCGCCGATGGAGGAAGGTGGAGGCAGAAGCCAGCGCTGGACGTGAAACAGTCGTACGGCCCCCTCCCAGACCGCCAGCGCCAGGAGGATCAGTGCCGCGGGAGGAGACCACTGTCCTATCAACAAAGCATAGCTACTTGAGAGAGTGGTCGTTGGCGATCCCTGGGTCGGCTCCTCAGCTGCCAGGTGGGCTGTGGTTGGCTCTTCTCTCATAATCGGCCCTCCGACTCGGTGGGCCTGCTGCCCTCTTCTCTTAGAGCAGCCATCACCTGGGCTTTCATCTTTATGAAGGCCTCTTCTGTTATCATCTCGTACCGCCTGGGACGGGGTAGGTTGACCGGCAGGACCATCTTCACCCTGCCCGGACGGGCCGTGAGCACGTATACCCTGTCGGACAATAGCACCGCTTCCTCTACGTCGTGGGTCACCAGGACCACGGTCTTCCCCCAGGACTCCCATAGCTGAAGGAGCCACTCCTGCATGTTGGCTCTGGTCAGGGCATCCAGGGCTCCGAAGGGCTCGTCCAGGAGGATCACCTCATGGTCTGCCAGCACCGTCCGCAGGAAAGCGGCCCTCTGCCGCATTCCCCCAGACAGGAGAGAGGGATAGCTTTTCTCAAAGCCCTTAAGGCCAAAGGACTCCATCACTTCCAGGGCTCGCCTTCTGGCCTGGGGCCTGCGCTCGCCTTGAATCTCCAGGCCCAGAATTGCGTTGTCCAGCACGGTACGCCATGGAAGGAGGAGGTCCTTCTGGTGCATGTACCCGATGGCTCCCAGGCGTCGAGTAGCCTGCTGGCCGTTGGAGCGGATAGCTCCACGGGTGGGCTCTTCCAGGCCGGCGATGATGTTGAGGAGGGTGCTCTTGCCGCAGCCGCTGGGGCCGATGAGGCTTACGAACTCTCCCTTGTAGACGCGCAGGTCTATCTCTTGTAGCACAGGGAGCGCTTTCCCATTGACGAAGAAGGTCTCGCCTATGCCTTCCAGCTCTATCTTGGGGCGGGAGCCAGCCTCGTCCAGCAAGTAGTCTGACCTGGAGGTCATCTCAACAGTCACTGGCCGGAAAGTGAATGGCCGCCAGCCAGTAGCCGACGACCATTCGTTGCTTGTCTTGAATATGGCACTCTCCCTCCGCTGGTATTACCCAGGTCAGGTGCTCAGGGTCGCCCCGATATGTCGGGGCCTCTCAGCCTGGCTCACCAAGCTCCCCTCTGGCCCTATACTGTTCTATTTTCAAATAGAGTGTAGCGTACCTGTTTTGGCTAGTCAATGTGCGGGTGTTGTCCGGTAGTGGTGAGGCTGGCTTTTAATTGACCGGATGTTACTTGGGAAATAGTCGTCTTTAGGGAAAAGTAGCCCAGCCAGACAAGCGCTAGAGGCCCCCTTCGTTGGTCGACAAATCAGGAAAGTACATCCTCAAATACTCAAGAGTTTCTTCTACAACCGCGCACTCCATTTCATCCAAGGTGAGGGTCTCGAGGTGCTCGGGCAAGTCTAGCCCCGCAGCCCGCGCTTGTTGCCACTCTTGGTGGTCGGCTGTCTCATAGTTGGCCTTCCACAATTCCTCCACTTGATCGGGATATGTAACACCAAACCCGATTCCCTCATAACACCACAGTTGAAGCCATGGCAACATTTCGCCTAGCCGCACTTTTTGATTGTGGAGACGCTTCAGTGTCCTCATGTCTGAGTAGTCATACCCTTGTGGTGCCGCAGTCTTAAGAAAAAAATCGAGAAATGAATCGGGCATACGACCGTAGGCTTCAACCATCTTAGGTGCGATTTCGCCTAGCCCTCGTACCATTTGGGTCTCCTCTCCTTCTAGCGCCAGCAGCCTTGCAACAACCCCGACCCTATCGCAAAAAGCTCGGCCCAGCACAACCCCCTTCAAAAAGACCCAATGCCCAACGGTCCACAGGAATGGCAAGTACCTGACTTGATAGCCGCCAAACGGGCTCTTTTCCACGACACGGTTAACCGCTTCCCTGCCTAGGTAATCACCGAGGGGTTCACGAGTCGGTTGCGAAGTCACTGCTGCACCTCCTGTTTCGCATTGTCAGGTTTGTTTGCTGTCCTGATTGGCTCCAGGGTAGGATTAGATCTCGAATGTTTGTGATCAGTATTTTGGCATCCGCTGTAACTTGGCAGTAGGCTTCAGCGATGCCTACTGTAATGTATGGTTCGCTCCAAGGAAGGCTGTCGAACCATACGAGCGGAGGGATGTCACCCAGTGGGGCGAGAATCCTGCAGCCTACCCCTCACTCCCCCAGCCCCTTCAGGAACTCCATCAAGGCTGGCCCCATGTCTTCCCGCTGTAGGGCCTGCTCCACAGAGGCTTTGAGCAGGCCCAGGGGATTGCCCACATCGTAGTGGATCCCCTTGAAGCGCAAGGCGTACATGGGCTGGCTCTGGAGGAGAAGGTCTAGACCGTCGGTGAGTTGGATTTCGCCTATTGCTCCCGGCTTTACGTTGGTCAGGGCATCGAATATCTCGGGAGTGAGGACGTAGCGTCCCACGATGCCCAGGTTGGAAGGAGCATCCGCAAGTGCGGGTTTTTCCACGGTGCCGCGAACTCTGAAAACGCCCTCCGACACAGCCTCGGGCACGATGACCCCATAGCTCTGTATCTGAGGGCCGGGCACCTCCTCCACAGCGATGACGCTGGCCTGGTACTGGTCATAGACCTCGATAAGCTGGGCCAGTGCCCCTTTCTCTGCCACTATGATGTCGTCGGGGAGGATGACGGCGAAAGGCTCATCCCCTACGGCCCTGGCGGCGCAGAGGACGGCGTGGCCAAGGCCCAGCGCCTCTGGCTGGCGCACGTAGACAAGCTCGACGATCTCCGAGAGATGCTTTACCTGGGAAAGGTGCTGGGAGTCCCCCTTTGACGCCAGCATGCCCTCCAGCTCCAGGTGACGGTCGAAGTAGTCGGCGATGGCTTCCTTGCCCCGGGAGGTGACGATGATGACCTGCTCGATGCCCGCGGCGGCGGCCTCCTCAACAACGTACTGGATGGCGGCTCTGTCCACCAGGGGCAGCAACTCCTTGGGCACTGCTTTGGTGATGGGAAGGAAGCGGGTGCCCAGGCCCGCGGCGGGGATTACGGCTTTACGCACTTTCATGGTGACATCCTCCCGGAGTCTGGGGTAGTCTGGCGTATTATACACTGGGTTGCTGAGTCAGCGCCAAAGGCACAACCTGCTTTCCCGCTCATCCCGTAGGGGTGATTCATGAATCGCCCCTACTATTCACCGTCATTGCGAGGAGTCCTTCCTGTATAGGAAGGACGACGAAGCAATCTGGAGGAGGGGTGTACCTCCCAGCTAGATTGCCACGGCCCTCCTTCATCGGGCCTCGCAATGACATTCGCAACAAACTTCGGGGACGCCGCGCTACACCCTGGCGATTGCTTCTTTCAGGTCGACATCCCCGGTGTACAGGGCCTTGCCTATGATGGCTCCTTCCACACCCAGGGAGGCCAGACGCTCCAGGTGCTCTATGGAGGACACTCCCCCCGCAGCCACCAGGGCAGCGTCACAACCCTTCATTACCTCCTCGATGGCCTGGAAGTTAGGCTCTGTCAGGGTTCCATCCCGGGAGATGTCGGTGTAGATGAATCGCTTTACTCCCAGTGCCGTCATCCGGTGGATGAGGTCCAGGGCGGTGATGGAGGAGGACTCTCGCCACCCTCGAGTAGCAACCAAGCCATCCCTTGCGTCCACCCCCACGATGACGGCCTCTGGCCCGAAACGACGGCACGCCTGCTCCACCAGGGATGGAGCATCGACAGCGCTGGTGCCCAGGACAATGCGCTGCACCCCCATGCCCAGTATCTTCTCCACCGAGTTCATGTCGCGGATCCCTCCCCCCACCTGAAGGGGTACATTCATAGAATCGCCCAGTCGTTTGACCACCTCCAGGTTGGTTTGGATGCCAGATGCCGCACCATCCAAATCTACGATGTGTATACGGGGGGCGCCCATCTCCTGCCATCGAAGGGCCACTCCCAGGGGGTCGTCGGAGTACACCGTCTCCTTGCCGTAATCTCCCTGATAGAGACGCACACACCTGCCCCCTCGCAGGTCTATGGATGGAATGACCTCCATGCTACCTTCCCATGCTCCCACTGGTCATGGATTTAAGGAAATTCTCGTACAGGCGCAGGCCCAGGACGCCACTTTTTTCTGGGTGAAACTGGGTGGCCACCAGGTTTCCCATGGCGATGACGCTACAGAACTCCAAGCCGTACTCCGTGGTTCCCAGCACCAGGCTCTGGTCTTCGGGAGCGGCGTAGTAGCTGTGCACAAAGTAGAAGTAGGAGCCGCTCTTGACCCCCTCAAATACCGGGTGTGTACCGTGGAGGGTGACCTGGTTCCATCCCATGTGGGGTCTTTTGACCTGGGCGGGCAACAGGTGTACCCGGCCACGTGCCAGGCCCAAGCAGGGCGTGGAGCCTTCCTCTGAGGAATCCAGCAGCAGTTGCAGACCCAGGCAGACCCCAAAGAAGGGCACTCCCTTCTCAATCACCTCCCTTATGGGTGTCACCAGGCCCCTCTGGTGAAGCGCCCTCATGGCGGACTCCGAAGCGCCTTGCCCCGGAAAGATCACAGCCCTGGCCTTGAGGAGCTTTTCGGGGTCGTCGGTGATCTGGGGGCAGTGGCCCAGCTTCTCCACGGCCTTGGCCACGCTACGCAGGTTGCCCGCGCCGTAGTCCACAATGGTCACTGTCGCTTCCGTCATTCAGCGTACCTTCTCAAGAAGTCCACGATTAGTCCCTGGACCCGGGGGCCGGAATCCCCGGAGAGCATATCGGTGCCGTGGGCGTTGCCATCCACAATCTGCCGCTCCTTGGGCTCCGGGGCTGTTTGATCGAACAGGTCCACACTTCTGGCGTAGAACTTGTCGTCCCGCGCGGCGATGAAGAGCTTGGGAGCCGATATGGCCTTTACATCTTCCCTGGCATCCAGACCCTCGATGACCGGAGGGGCAGAAAGGGTAATGACACCGGCCACTTCTTCCCGGGAGGCGACCTTCAGGGAGGCGGTACCGCCCATGCTGGCCCCTATGAGGAATACCCTGGAGACACCCTTACTCTTCAGGAAGTCCAATGCAGCCTGTACGTCTCTATCTGTGTGATCTATGTCCAACTTCCCCTGGGAGTCGCGATAGCCTCTGAAGTCGTAGGCCAGGGCCCGGTAGCCTTTGTCTTTAAGCACCCGGGCAAAGGGCCACCAGCTTTCCTGGTCTGCAGGGCGCATGTGGCTCAGAACCACCCCCACATCGCCGGAGCCGAAAAGGTGCCCGGAGAGCTGAACACCGTCCTCCGTATTGAAGGTGACCTTGTCAGCGCCACCGCCCGGGCCTACGCTGGCGCTGCATCCCGATAGGAGCAGGGTCAGAGCTACCGCTAATAAGCTAAAGAACTTCGCCGGTAAGAGATTCAAAAGGAAGGTCCCTGTCCTCATATCGGGCCATCACGAAAACCAGGTCGGCCAGGCGGTTGATGTACTTCAGGACTTGAGGGTTGACCAGGAGTTCCTGCTCCTTGAGTGCCACCACCCGACGCTCTGCCCTCCTCATGATGCTACGGCCCAGGTCCAGAGCACCAGAAGCCGCCGAAGCGCCTGGGATGATGAAGGCCCGGGGCAGTTCAACCTCCTGGCTCAGCTCATCTATGATATCCTCCAATTGGGCGATCATCTCTGGAGTAACTACGCTGAAATGTTCTTGTAATCTAGAGTACTCTTTGAGGTCGGTTGCCAGCTCCGCTCCCACAGTGAAGAGATCTCGCTGTACCATTTTGATGATGTCCTTGAGTTTTTCCGTCTTTACCAGGGAGCAAGCCAGTCCCAGGGCAGAGACGGCTTCGTCCACCGTCCCATAGGCCTCGCAGCGTGGGTCGGTCTTGGATACCCTTCCTCCGTAGAGTAGACCCGTCTCCCCCTCGTCGCCGTGCCTGGTATATATCTTTGGCAAGCTGTACCTCCACGCGTGGATTATAGCACACGGCCCGACGCGGGGGCTTTGATTGACACCTCCCTGAAGGCCACCTATATTGACGGAGAACGCCCCGCAAGAAGCACGGCCTATGAGAGTATTGGTGCAGCTAACCATTCTGTTTCTGTTGATAGGCGCTCTGGGCGGAGGGATATTCACGCTGGTACGGCAATCATCGCCGAGCTCTGTAGAGGTCTTGCTGCCAACTCCAACTCCTCAACCTGAGATCAAGGTCTACATCAACGGGGCTGTGCACAAACCGGGCGTATATCGGGTCTACGATAAAGACAGGGTGGAAGACGTTCTGGTACTGGCAGGAGGCCTCACTGAAGACGCCGATCCGATGAGGGTGAACCTGGCCCTTCGGGTAATGGACGAGGCACACTTCTACATACCCAGGATAGGCGAGGCGATTCCCACCGCGTCGCCTGTCCCGGGCAAGGTCAACATCAATACCGCCTCCGTAGAAGAGCTACAAGTCCTCTATGGCATAGGAGTGGAGAAAGCCAGTGACATTGTGGAGTACCGACAGAAGAACGGCCCCTTCTCCAGGGTGGAGGACCTCTTACTGGTGTCTGGAATAGGCTCCAAGACCCTGGAAGACCTGCGGGAGTTCATAACGGTTCATTAGCCATGACCCTTATCCTCTTGGCTGGCTCCTGGATCGCCGGGATTTACCTGGCGAGCCTGGTGGCCTTTTCCTGGCCGAGCGTGTTCCTCTTCCTGCTGGCGTCGGCTCTCCTGGCCCTTCTTTTGCGTGGTCGTGGTCTCACCTTGCTGCCTGCCCTGGCGCTGGCTGTATTGTGCCTGGGGGCCTTGAGGGCTAGCTGGCCCGCGGAAAACAGGTCACCCCTGCCCATGCAAGGATACAATGGTATGGGGCGTATTCAGGTAGAGGGAGTCATATCCGCAGACCCCCAGCCTCTAACCTCTGGATGGCGTTTCCCCCTATCTGTGGAGCGGGTAAAAGCAGAGGAAGGTTGGAAGGACTCTCGCGGGGACCTGCTGGTGGTGGCCAGGCCATCTCCTTCCCTGGTGTCAGCCCGGCAAGAGCCTCTCTTTCGCTATGGGGACCGACTGGTTCTCATGGGTGAGCCCGAAGAGCCTCCGGTGCTCCAGGACTTCGACTACCGGGAGTATCTTGCAAGGCAGGGCATATTCTCCACAATGGGTTTCCCCGGGGTCGAGCTGGTGGGAGAGAGAGAGGGAAACAGCGTGCTGGAGGAGTTATACGCGCTACGACACCGTCTATCCCGCAGCCTGTCGCAGGCCCTTGCCGAGCCCCAGAACTCGCTGGCCCAGGCCCTGCTGCTGGGACGACGGAGCACCATGCCACCGGAGCTGACCCAGGCCTTCAGGGACACGGGCACTTCCCATATTCTGGCGATCTCGGGCCTCCACGTGGGGGTGCTTCTGGCCTTTTCCCTGGCCATTGGCCGATGGCTCCTGGGGGCAAGGCGGCAGCTTTACCTCCTTGTCCCTCTCCTTTCCATCTGGGTTTATGCCGGCCTCTCCGGAATGTCACCCCCGGTGCCAAGGGCTGCCATCATGGGCAGCATATATCTGGTGGGCTTGTATCTGGGCAGGCAGAACAGCATCATGCCCGCCCTGGCAGCCGCGGCCGCCCTGATGGTGGGGTTTCAACCCAGGATTCTCTCCAACGTATCCTTCCAGTTGAGCTTCACGGCAATGGCGGGGCTTGTGCTTTTGGCTCCCCCCATCGAAAGGGGACTTCGGCGGGTCTTCTCAGAAGAGGAAGAAGAGGGCAGGTGGAGCCGGGCGCTGGCCTACGCAGTGGCAGCCACGGTGGCGGCTACGCTGGCTACTCTCCCCCTGGTGGCCTTTTACTTCCGTCAGGTCTCTCTGGTGGGCCTACCTGCCACCCTCCTGGCTTTGCCTATTCTGGCGCCTGTCCTGGGAATGGGGCTGATAACCGCTCTCCTGGGGTTGGTGAACACGGGCGCGGCCCAGGTAGCGGGTTGGGGCACCTGGCTGTTCCTCTCCTACCTCAAGGTGGTGGTAGAGTTTTTCGATGCCATCCCTGGAAGCACAGTACAAGTAGGGCGAATAGGAGCGCCTTTAATGGTGGGTTACTATGGGGTACTGATTGCCTTCATGGTGGGGCGCTCCAGACTGCGAGTGACCCTCACCGTCCTGCCAGAATCCATGAGGAGGGCCCTACAAAGGTTGGGTAAGGTTGAACTGAAGCCACATTGGGCCCGTGTCTTTTGGGCGGCGGTGGTCCTGGCCCTCCTGGCATCGGCGAGTGTGTGGACTGCCGCTCTCGCCAGACCCGACGGCCAACTCCACGTCACCTTTCTGGACGTGGGCCAAGGGGATGCCATCTTCATCGTCACACCGGGGGGCCGGCAGGTACTAATAGACGGCGGTCCAGACCCGCAGAGGCTCCTCACTTTATTGGGGAGACGTATCCCCTTCTGGGATCACAGCCTGGACATGGTAGTCCTCACCCACCCCCACGAGGATCATATGGCTAGCGCGACAGAGGTGCTCCGAAGATACGACGTGGGCCTGGTGCTGGAGCGAGAGTTCGATTACCCATCTTCCGAGTACGCTCTATGGAAATCCACCCTGGCGGAGCGGGGTGTGCCTGTTCAGCAGGCCCTCGCGGGCCAGCGGATAGACCTGGACAGGGGCCTGGTCCTGGAGATAGTCTATCCGCCGGATAGGTTGCTGAAGGGAACTTCTTCAGACGTGAACAACGCCTCGGTGGTGACGCGTCTGGTCTACGGCGAGACCTCCTTCCTTCTCACAGGCGATCTGGAGAGGGAGGGCGAGGGCTTTCTTCTGCACCGCACCGTGCCTCTGCAAAGCACGGTGCTCAAGGTGGCGCACCAGGGGAGCCGCACCTCCACGACCCTGGAGTTTGTGCGGGAGGTTTCGCCTCAGATCGCGGTCATATCAGTGGGGGAGGACAACCGGTTTGGGCACCCCCATCAGGAGACCCTCGACACCCTGGCCGAGGTGCTGAGCAAAGATAGCATTTTCATTACATCCATGCACGGAGACGTGGAGTTCGTCTCCGATGGGTCGAGGCTGAGGATAGAGATGGAGAGGTAGTGGCAGTTGCGGTTCCTTTGGCATACAATAACCCTTCAAGGCGGGCAGACGGCAATCGTGGCAACGCTGAGGGGTATCCCCTGCGATAGTGGGTGTAATGTAAGACCCCAAACCATTGGTGCTTACTCTAACTTAAACCCTGGTACAATCATCGGGGGCAGGTCACCATTGCTCCCCTACTCTGGTACTGTTTTTGGCCCCGGGTAATATCTATTATTGACAAGAAAGAGTGGTTGCTGGTGGTAAGACCCAATTGGTACTCTGAACATCCTCCTGCATGCACTTGCTTCAGCTGTGAGGATAAACGGTTCATAAGCCGACAGTATGGCAAGGTTGGTAGGAACGAGAAGTGCCCGTGCGGAAGTGGCAAGAAGTACAAGCGATGCCACGGGCAATGACCAGGGATCTCTGAACCTTTGGCCGCCTCCTTCAAGATGACTTTGTCCAGTGACAACTCAGCCACCACGTTCTTAAGTCGTTTGTTCTCCTTCTCCAACTCCTTCAGCCTCCTGGCCTGCTCTACACGCATCACTCCATATTCTCTGTGCCAACGGTAGTAAGTCTGCTCTGTTACTCCTATCTGCCTGCTGGCTTGGCGCACCCCAACTCCCTGGCTGATGACCACCTAAAGAGGTTACCTGGATTTGGGTGGAATCTGAGTTGCAACTGACCATCTTGCTACAACCTTGTGTCTATTGGGTATCAGTCTCCAAGGTGGCGCACCAGGGTAGCCGCACCTCCACGTCTCTGGAGTTTGCGCGGGAGGTATCGCCTCAGGTCGCGGTCATATCCGCAGGGGAGGACAACCGGTTTGGGCACCCCCACAAGGAGACCCTGGACATCCTGGCCGAGGTGCTGAGCAAAGATAGCATTTTCATTACATACAAACAACGAAGCGTGGAGTTCATATCCGACGGGTCGAGGCTGAGGATGAGGACCGAGAGGTAGTGGCTATTGCGGTTCCCCGGAAAATGATAACTCGCCAAGGCAAATGGACGACGATCGGAAGAACATTGAGGGCCTGTCCCTTGGTAGTAGATACAAATCGTGTTCGCGGTCTTCTTGCTTAGCGAGATACTCTCACATTGTCAAAGTAGACCGCTGCGTTTGGTGAAGCAGGTAGCATTGCTCCAAATCCTATTCGTCCATTTGGGACGTTAGGGTAAGGGTCAACATAGTCAATAATTAAGGTGCCATTAACGTAAATCTGAATAGCGTTGCCAACAACCACGACCTTGAGTGAATACCATGTACCGTTGTAGTTAGTTACTTTCCCAGACGCTATCCGATTGTTTCCAACACCATTGACTGTCTTGCCCAATACAATATCATTGTAAGGGGCAGACCTGAAATCTAGTCCGTAGGTATTCCCTGAGTCCAAGTAGCGGAACTGAATAATTTTGTCGACTGCTTCCACTGCTTTGACATCAACATATAGTGTATAGTCCTTCCAAGAAGTATCTCCTGCAACGCTTACGCCGTTCGCCAAGCAAGCAAATGTACCATTAACAACCTTACCCATTCCAGACTCGACTTTCCATTTGGATAGGGTCAGTGCTTCATTTTGGAAATCGTCTTCAAACAAAACGCTTAGGGGGGAAGTAGTAGGAGTAGAACTTTTCAAAGCGGGGATAAGTTCCTTTGCAGTGTTGATTGGAACGGCAAAACCAACGTTCTCTACTCCTGTCTCAACCCATTTTGCTGTAACGATACCTATGACCTCACCTTTGAGGTTTAGCAACGGACCACCGCTGTTTCCTGGATTAACTGTCACGTCCGTTTGAATCACTCCGTACTCTCGTATTGCGGAGACAATTCCCTTTGTCACCGAAACGCCTTTACCCAGTTCGGAGGATAAGGGGTATCCTATGGCAATAACCTCTTGCCCTTGCTTTAGCTCGGAGGAATCACCAAGTCTGATGGTGGGTAACTTACCGCTGTCAATCTTGATTAAGGCGAGGTCGTTGACTGCATCCTGACCAGTGACCCTTCCTACTCGCTGTTTGCCCCCACTCAACTCAATTTTCACCGATGTAGCACCCTCAACAATGTGGTTGGCCGTCAGAATATAGCCGTCCTCGTCAATAATCATGCCAGAACCCCTTGCGCTATCAGTCACTATCCGCACTACGGCTGGGGATACTGTGGCAACGACCTCTTCAACGGTGAGGGTCAGAGTTGGCGTAGTCTTGGATGCTGGACTGGAACAAGCGGAGAGAATAAGTGATAGCGCCATTAGCAGGACTGCACCAATCCGTGGTATTCCCATCGCTCATCTCCTCTTGGCTCGGATAGTAGTCCCATGCGTGGACTTGTGTCAAACAGCGTGTTGCGGAGTGCTTCCCAAGCAGGACGTTCTTTCAAGTTAAGATGGTATATACCTGAGAGGTTAGTTATGCATGGAGGTAGCCATCCGTGCACGGACATGGGTATGCTATACTGATGCCTCGCGACTGAAAGGAGCGACTTTGTTCAGAGTAGATGGCAGAGCCAACGACCAGCCCCGCGAGGTGAAAATAACACCTTCGTATCTAGCGTTTCCTGAAGGCTCTGCTCTGATAGAGGTGGGGGAGACCAAGGTCATCTGCACCGCCTCCCTGGAGGAACGAGTGCCACCCTTTCTACGGGGGCAGGGGAAGGGATGGGTTACCGCGGAGTACGGCATGCTGCCTCGCTCCACCTTGACCCGAAGGCCCCGGGAGAGCGAATCTGGCAGAGTGGCGGGCCGCACCCAGGAGATTCAGCGTCTCATCGGCCGCTCCCTTCGGGCGGTGGTGGATATGAAGGCCCTGGGAGAGCGCACCCTTGTTATGGACTGCGATGTGCTGCAAGCCGACGGCGGGACTCGTACGGCCGCCATTACAGGCTCGTACATAGCTCTGTACCAGGCTCTGCTTCACATGGTGAAAACAGGTGTCCTCAAAGCCATCCCCCTTAGAGATGCAGTGGCTGCCATCAGCGTGGGGCTGGTGGACGGAGAAACGGTCCTGGACCTCTGCTACGATGAAGACTTTCGGGCAGAGGTAGATTTCAACGTGGTGATGACCCAGGGGGGCGAGTTCGTCGAGTTACAAGGTACTGCTGAGGGGAAAACGTTCTCCAGGACAGCTATGAATGAACTTCTATCCCTTGCGGACAAGGGCATTCAATGCCATCTGGAAGCTCAGAGGCAGGCCATACAGGGGCTGTAGAGCTTTCCATCGGTTGACGCATCTCTCTAAATCCAGCTACAATCATAGTGTAATGGATAGTACCCAGAGTATTGCTTGCCCCTGTAAGAGGGTGTTTTCAAAGGGATGCGCTACATTGCGAACGGTCTACCCCCTCTCTGACTCTCCCCCGTCCGACGGGGGAGAGAAATCCCTTCCCCCGCTCGCGGGGGAAGGTTAGGATGGGGGCCTTCCGCGGCTTGGGAAACACCCTCTAAGACCACTATATAGTATCGCCTTGACCTGGCTTGTGCGAGAGTAACGATGCTGACGCCCCTCCGTTTTCCCGCGTGGGGGCTTTTGGGTGAAATACGTAACCTGGGAAGAGGTAACGAAGGAGTGACCATGCCTCTGTTTGTAGTACAGCACAAGCATGCCGCTGAGACCTGCCCGGCAGGTAATCCTCAGATAGACCCCATGCTCTTGCAGCACATAGCCCAGGGCGATGTGGCCAAGTTGGGCATCAATGTTCGAGGGGATGCTGTGGTGGATGGTCAGCACTCCTTTTACTTGATTCTTGAGACAGCCGGTGCCGACAAGGTACAGGAGTTCATGTCTCCCTTTGCTCAAATGGGCAGTGGAGGGATATGGCCTGCCAATGCCTGCGAAACGGTGGCGAACAGAGGCCATTGCTAGAGCGCGTTTCGGAAATTTCCGCGGATCCTCTGGTGACCATGATCCCTTTGCTGGTGACCTTCATAGTGCTGGGCCTGGCCGTAGGCAGCTTCCTCAATGTTTGCATCGATCGCTTGCCGGCGGGGGAGTCCATCGTTCGCGGTGCTTCTCACTGCCCCGGTTGTCAGCATCTCCTGGCTCCTGTGGACCTGGTGCCGGTGTTCAGCTACCTCTGGCTGAGAGGGCGTTGCCGCTATTGCGGGGCTTCCATACCTGTGAGGGTGCCTCTGGTGGAGATGGCCACGGGCTTCCTCTTCGGCTTCCTCTACTGGAAGTTTGGCCTGGGGGTGGAGCTGGGCATTGCCCTGGTCTATGCCAGCATCCTTCTGGCGGTCTCCATCATAGACCTAGAGCACCAGTTGATCTTGAACGTGGTAGTGTACCCGGCTATGCCCCTAGCCCTGGCCCTCTCCCTGCTCTGGCCCGATCCTACCATCGCGCGTGCCTCCCTGGGGTTGGTGGTAGGTGTTGCCGCCGTCAGCCTTCCGTTCCTGGTTTATCGCCAGGGAATGGGTATGGGCGACGTGAAGCTGGGAGGGCTTATTGGCCTTATGGTCGGCTACCCACATGTGCTGGTCGCGCTGCTCTTGGCGGTCATCGCCGGTGGCCTGATAGCCACCCTGCTCCTGGTGTTTCGGATCAAGGGTCGTAAGGACGCCATTCCCTTTGGCCCCTTCATGGCTGCTGGGGCCCTGGTTACTCTGCTTTGGGGACAGGCCATCCTGGACTGGTACCCTCCGACGCTGTAGCAACCGCCTTGTTAAAGAGGGAAAGATGCCCTTTGCCAAGCTGGATGATGTCGAGCTTTACTACGAGGAGGCCGGAGAGGGCCATCCTATTTTGACACTCCAATAGGGCGATGCTATGATTGGCGAGAGCGGACGGGCGGGTAGTGTTTCCCTTGCGAGTAGCCCCTCTAATTGTACTCTTCTTTCTCCAAACACATCTTCCCACTAAGATCAAACCAATATCAGTTTGGTTTGACAACAGACCAGTTGCTGTCACGGTAAATAAGGGGGATATACGGTGGAAAGTATCGGGCACTTACCTCAGATCGGAGTGCTCCTGGTGAGCATTTTAATGGTGGCCTTCTTCAGCAGCTCCGAGGCCAGTCTCATCTGGATGAACAAGTCCCACATTCGCCATTTTGCGATAGCTGTATAGGGGTGCGGCAATGAATCAAGTAGCGACGTTATATCTTATCCTTCTTCTTCCGTGCCTGTTGCTGTCCGCCTTCTTCTCCAGTTCAGAGGCCGCTTTCCTCTCGCTACGAAAGGTTAGAATCAGGCATTTAGTAGAAAGCAGAGCAGCAGGTGCCGAAAGGGTGGCCCGAATGGTGGGCCAGCCAGAGAAGGTGCTCCCCACCATACTCCTGGGAAACAACTTGGTGAACACCGCCTTCGTTGCCCTGGCCACGGTGATAATGATTTCCCTTATGGGAGAGGGGAGGGGTGTCATTGTGGCCACCGTGGCCAGTACCGTCATTCTGCTTGTTCTGGGAGAGACCCTGCCCAAAACGGTGGCCATGCGCCACTCAGAGTCCCTTTTTTTCTTTTCCGCCCGTATCCTGGAGTGGATTGAGCGCTTGCTTTTGCCCCTGGTGGCGCTACTTCACTGGTTCAACCGAATGCTGGCCCTACGACTAGGGACTGACCCCAGGTCTCTATTCACCGAAGAGGAGATTAAAATGGCCATTTCCATGGGGCGGGAGGCTGGGGAAGTGGAAGAGCAAGAGGCGCAGATGCTGGAGAAGGTCTTCCGATTTGGAGACCGCCAGCTTCGGGAGGTGATGACCCCTCGTACCGAGGTGGTGTGGGTAGAGGCAGGGACCACATTGAAGGATTTTCTCGCCATATACCAGGGCCACTCCCACACCCGTTTCCCAGTCTTTGAGGACCAGGTAGAAAATGTGATGGGAGTCCTGTCAGTGAAAGACGTGGTGGCCGCCATAGCCAAGGGAGAGATCTCGGATGACGACCCGGTGACTGGCTTACTCCGCTCGGTGGATTTTGTCCCGGATACCAAGCCTGTGGGTACTCTATTCCGCGAAATGCAAGAGGTAGGAAGCCAGATAGCCCTGGCCGTAGATGAGTTCGGGGGCATTGCCGGCCTGGTGACCCTGAAACAGCTGATAGAGGAGATAGTTGGCCCTGTGGGAGAGGAGGGGATGCAACCCGAGGTGGAGTACGAGACCATCGACGAGAACACCGTTCAAATAGATGGCGGCATGCAGATAGAAGAGGCCAACGAGGAGCTGGGCCTGGACCTCCCGAAAGGAGACTACGAGACGGTGGCGGGATTCATCCTGGAAGTCCTGGGGCACATACCTACCCAGGGAGAGCATTTCCACCACAACGACCTGCGGCTGGTGGTGACCCAGGTGAGGGGCATGAAAATAGAGAAGGTGATGGTGACCAGGGGACACCTCACTCCCTGGGGCTGATGTCCTTGAACCTTATCCTCGTACGCCACGGAGAGACCCGCTATAACCTGGAAGGGAGAGCTATCGGACTTAACCCATTGGGACTAGACGCCAGGGGACGTCTCCAGGCCCTACGAACCGCCGAAGCCCTTACTTCCCTTGCGCCGGTTGTCTTGTATACCAGTCCCCTTCCCAGGGCCCTGGAGACCACCACCATAATCTCCCAGAGGCTTGGGCTCGAAGTGTGCCCCCGCGATAATCTGAAGGAGGCAAATCTCGGGCTCCTGGACGGTCTCACTCGAGAGGAGATGTGGCAACAATACCCCGATTTCATGCGGAGCTGGTCCGACGATGCCTCCACCGCCGTTATGCCAGGCGGCGAGTCCATCCTTCAGGTGCAGGAGCGGGCGTGGGACACCGTTGAGGAGATCAAAAGCATTCACCCTGAGGAAAATGTGGCTGTGGTCAGCCACACATTCACCATACTGGCGTTGGTGTGCAAGCTTCTTGGAATGCCTCTGTCCAATTTTCAGAGGCTCCATTTGGATCTGGCAAGCATAACCCAGGTGAGGATACGACAGGAGAGAGTCACCATGGTCCGCTATAACGACCAGTGTCACCTGGAGGGTCTGGAGGAGGATGGGGCAAGGGACTGAGGAGGGACTAGCTCTGGAGCACAGACTCCTGAGAACGGTAAGACGCCTTCTAAAGGAGTTGGGTCTTGCCCAGGGCTGCCAGCCCTTGGTGGTCGCCGTCTCGGGGGGGCCGGACTCCCTGGCTCTCCTTCTGCTCCTGGCGGAGCTTAGACAGCCTCTGGAACTAAGCCTCCATGTGGCACACTTGGACCACGGCCTCCGCGGCCAGGAGTCACAGGAGGACGCACAATTCGTGGCGGAGACCGCCCGCCAGTTGAACCTACCTGTTACCCTGGAGCGAGAGGACGTAACTTCATACAGGGTAGGCCGCCACCTATCCCTGGAAGAGGCGGCCAGAGAGGTGCGCTACTCCTTCCTATCCAGGGTAGCCACTGCCCAGGGAGCTGCCGCCGTGGCCCTGGGCCACACCGCCGACGACCAGGCAGAGACCATCCTCATGCATCTCCTCCGTGGCAGTGGCCTGGCCGGGCTGGCGGGGATGTCCCCCCTGGCCTATTGGCCTTCTCTTCACCATAGCCAACGGGTAGCTCTGGTGCGCCCTCTACTGGAAGTAAGACGAGAGGAAACCAGATCCTACTGTCTATGGAAGGGAATCACACCCCGGGACGATTCGTCGAACCTCTCCCTCCAGTTCACACGGAACCGATTGCGGTCCGACCTTCTACCCCGGTTGAAGTCTTAC
The DNA here is from genome assembly GCA_043816345.1 of Chloroflexota bacterium. Taxonomy (GTDB): domain Bacteria; phylum Chloroflexota; class Dehalococcoidia; order Lucifugimonadales; family UBA2985; genus JBDRIA01. Next base: position 2,675 of record JBDRIA010000028.1, on the reverse strand, counting down.
AATCCTCGGCTCCAGGAGGCCCTCCTGCGCCTGGGCCGCTCCGTCACCCAGGATCAGGCCTACATCCTGGAAGAAGCCACCCGTGCCAGAGAGCGACTGGCTGTAGATCTGGGTGAGGGCATCACCATAGAGAGAGAGGGGTTTGTAGCCCTGCCCCCGACTCTCAAGCGGCACCTGCTACGGCTCATCTACCAGGAAATCAGAGGTTCCTCTCATGGACTGGAGCACCGGCACCTGGAGGGGATGGTAAGGCTGTCCCAGGGGAGTACCGGCAAAGAGATGGACCTGCCGGATGGCCTGGTCTTCTCCGTAGACTACCATTGCCTGAGGCTGAGCTTCGGCAAGGACAGGCCCCCCGATGCGCCCATCGTTGCAGGTGAGTACCCACTGATGGTGCCCGGCGACGTCCAAATCCCCGGGTGGATTATCAAGGCGCGTCTGTCCCCGGGAAAGGAGACCTTGCCATACGCGGGTGCATATGCCGCTAGATTGGACGGAGGGCGCGTGGGCCGGCGGCTCCTGGTGAGGGGAAGGATGCCGGGGGATCGGTTTCACCCCCTGGGCATGACGGGGTCGAAGAAGCTTCAGGACTTCATGGTGGATGCGAAGGTGCCCCGCGACATGCGGGACAGGGTGCCTCTGGTGCTATCGGAAGAGGGGATTGCGTGGGTGGTAGGTCATCGCATTGCCCACTGGGCCAGGATAGGGGAAGACACGATGGAGGTGGTGGACCTGGAGTTCTCTCCTGCTCCGACTACATGACCTCCACGAGCCTGGAATTCGGCGTTAACCCTGGTATGCATCCCCGCTTGGCCACGGGCTTACCATCTATCTCGTGAATATCGGCATTGAACTCGCGGGGCGCAGCGCCGCTGATATAGCATCCCACCTCAAAGGCGTTGACCGGGGCACCCTCGTCTACAAACTCCTTGATGCGCTCCGCATTCAGGTTTCCGCAGACGAATATCTCCACGTGGGAGTAGCCCGCCAGGTTCAGCCGCGCACGGACCTCCTTCACCGTATGAGGGCTTACCCCATCCCGGGTATGGCAGATGTCCAGGATGACACCCCTCAGGCGCTGACGGAGGGCCTTTGCCAGGCTGATGGACTCCTCGGTCTCGTCCTTCATGACGCTTACAGGAGCCACTCGTGAGACCTCCGGGGGCATGTGCTTGTCAAAAGCCTGCATCGCTCGTATGGTATCTCCCATGATCAGGACTATGTCTGGGGAAATCGTGCCCGTGGGGGTGGTGCCCGCCAGCTTAGCTCCCAGGGTGGTAGAGCAGGACACACACCCACCTACCACTGCAGCGTAGTCCATCACACCGGCTACGCTGGGGTGAACATGGCGCGCTCCAATGGATATAACGGGAATGCCCGCTGCCGCCGTCACGCACTCCTTGCTGGCGGTGGCCCATCCAGTGGAATGGGAGAGTGTGCCACATAAAGCAGTCTCGTACAGGCCAAAGGAGCCGTAGGGTGCCGTAATCCTGAGAGCGACTTCCCCAGGGGCAACCGTAGCGCCCTCCTCCAGCGCCCACACCTCGCGATTACCTTCCGGGAGCACCTTGCTAAGAAGCGCCTTCACCTCCAGGATACCACAGAAAACCCCACCCTTGGTGGGGGAGAACTCCACTGCGACCACAGGGTTAATTCCCTCGTTGCGCAGAATGGTTATTCCCCGGTGAAGACTTACGTCGGCGGTATCCCCCACCATGACTGAAGGCCTTACCACGAAATCTGGTTCTGGCATCAAGCTCCTCTTTGTATCGCAGAGTTAGAGTATCGCAGAGTTAGAAGAAGAGGCCGCCGCGCCTGGTTGCGAGCCGCGGTCTTCTTTGGAGCAGATTTGATGGAACAACGTCAAATAATAGGACACCCGAGGACCCTGGCCGGGTGCCAATGGTCTCCACAGTCTCTTCAGACTCTTACAACGGCTTGAAATAGCCTGCATCCTCCATAGTTGCATTGTATATTTTACCCAAGGAACCAGAGAACTTCAAGGAGCCGATGTATTATCCGTAAATATCCGATAGTCAGGCTCCTTTCGTGAGGGGTGTGTGTAGTCCAAGGCCGAGGTGAGGCCGGTGGTAATGATACCGCTCCAAGAACATTTCTGCAGCCTCCTGGCAGGAAGGCAGGTCCGCAGCGCTATAGTGTCCCCAGCCCAAGCACTTCTTGCGCACCGTTCGGTTGAAGCTCTCGATGTAAGCCTGCTCGTTCTTCTTGTAAGGGCGGGCCACTCGATGCCGATCGCAATAGGCTGTGACACTCTCTAAGAAGGCGCTCTTGAACTCACTGCCGCCGTCTGTCTGGATGAGCGCCACGTGGCCGCCAAACCGCCGTGCCATGGCCCGATCAAGGAAAGCACGACCATAGGCGGCGGTGAGTGCAGGCGCAACCAGGATATCAGCCTCCCTGGTGTAGATGTCGATGCCGGTGAAGGCATAGAGACCGCCCAAGAGGATGGAGTCCATCTGCACTACCTGGCGGGGCGCTGTGGCATGGGGTACAGGCCCCCGCAGGTGGTTCCTCTTCCACTTGGAGCGGATGACGTACCTCTCCCGGAGGACCTCGTAGACCTTGGGGACAGAGACGTGGACACCATGCTCCCGCTCTAGGAAGTAGACGATCTTCTGCCCGCAGCACTGCTCCTCCCGCTCCCGCAGCTCCCA
>JBDRIA010000027.1:0-30745 GCA_043816345.1 Chloroflexota bacterium | reverse complement strand
CTGGATTTCACTACACCAATGTTACGGGCCAGGGCCGCCAGGGAGGGGTTGAGGTCTTTGTAGGCCGGGGTGGCCAGATGACCACCAGGTCCGCAGTACCCAAAACCGTGATAACCACCGTAATCCCTGATGAGTTATTGGAAAGTGTAATTGATGCCATCCTTGAAGCGGCAAGAAGCCCCGGGGAGGGTAACATAGGCGACGGGAAGATCTTTGTGTCTCCGGTGTCCGAAGTGGTACGAGTGAGCAGTGGCGAGCGAGGCGAAATAGCAATCTAGGCTGCCTGTTGACGGAGCCTCCATAGGCCTGGAGTACTTTATCGTTTCCTGTAATCCGTCACCAGGGGATATTGCCGAACTCGACCAAGGGAATGGGACTTGAGGAGAATCTGCGAGAAGTCCGGTGCATTCAGCCACGAGCCAACACCCTAAGCTGTTGGGCAGAACCCTTGGCCATACGTGGGAAGAGGTTGCCCGAAGGGTAGCCGAGGTCGCCAACTCTTACCCCATGTAGACTATGCTACACGATAGGGCTTCAGCATCTCATCGTTTAGCTCGATCCCGATACCGGGTCTGTCTGGAGGATGGACATATCCATCCTCCACCTTGAGCGTATTCTTGAACATTTTACCCCACATGGGATCGGTTGAACCCCGATAGTACTCTACGGTAAGCCCATTTGGGATGGCCGATACAAGATGGACGTGGATATCCTGGTTGCCGTGGGGTGCTATGGGGAGGTCGTGGGCCTGGGCCAGCGCCGCCACCTTCATGAACTCGCTGACACCACCCACAATCAGGGCATCGGGCTGTAGGATCGCCACGCAACGTTTTTCGATGAGGTCCCGGAAGCCGTAGCGCGTGTACTCGTTCTCACCCGTGGCTATGGGTATTGCCGTGGCCGCACTAATCAGCTTGTGCCCTTCGTAGTCGTCGGGGTTTACAGGCTCCTCGAACCAGAATACATCGTACTTCTCCATCTTCCTGGCGATCTCAATGGCCTCATAGTAGCGATAGGCGCAGTTGGCATCCACCATGACCCTGATATTGGGGCCGACGGTCTCGCGTACCACCCGAACTCGCTCTACATCCTCGTTGATGGGAGCGCCCCCAATCTTCATTTTAATGGCGCGGGTACCCATGGATACGCTCTCCTCCATCTCGGCTGCCAACTCCTCCAAGCCCTTGCCCTCCTCGTAGTAGCCTCCTGCGATGTACACGGGCACTTTGTCGCTGAAGCCACCCAGCATCTTGTACAAGGGACGGTTAGCGGCCTTCCCTTTGATGTCCCAGAGAGCGATGTCAATCCCGCTCAAGACTCGGGTGGTAATTCCCCGCCTGCCGATGAGCTTGGGCTGCCACATCTCATACCATATCTTCTCAGTATCGAAGGGGTCCTGGCCGATAGCATACCGCTTCAGATGGTCGAGAATACTGCAAACGATATTCTCTGCTCCCGAGACTCCTCCGCATAGCCCTATTCCCGTTACACCTTCGTCAGTCTCGATCTTGATGACGTTCAGTCCTGCGGTTGGATAAACGTATCGCCCGTTACGAATAGGCTTTGCCCTATTCCATCGATAGGCCTCCATCTTCACATCAGTTACTTGCATCAGCTTAACCTCTTGAAACGTTTCCGCGTCGAATATTGTCCCGCAAGAAACCATCCGCGTCAATCTCACGGGCACCGAAGTGCGCGGCTACGGCGCAACATCCATGCCCATCTGTTCCACCGCGGCTATGCCATCAACTTCCTGAGCGGACCTTTCCAGTCAGATGGGAGATCTACGGCCCTACTGGTCCATTACCGAGCCATCCGTGTTGAGGCGGGTCAATACCTCCCTCGGGATCGGGGGATACTTCTCCTGGGCATCTTCCGCCAGCTCAATGCCGATGCCCGGCGCATCGGGGATTATGAGGAATCCATTTTCCAGGCGGATGGATGTTTTTATGATCTCGCTCTTTGGTGGCTCGTGCTCGCCGGTGGGATACTCCTGAAGAGCGAAGTTGGGGATGCAGGCAGCTAGTTGCAGGCAGGCGGCGGTGCTTACCGGGCTTAGTGGATTGTGCGGCACCACTCCCACATAGTTGGCCTCGGCCAGAGCGGCTATCTTTTTGGACTGAGTCAACCCTCCTGCAAGGCAGACGTCAGGCCGGATATACTGAACGGCATCCCGTTTCAGCAGCATAGCGAATTCGTGGATGGTGTGAAATCGCTCTCCTGTGGCAATGGGAATGGAGATGTGGTCAGCCACCTGGGCCATGGCGTCGAAGTTGTCTGGCAGGATGGGGTCTTCGTAGAACAATGGGTGGTACTGCTCAATGCCCTTGGCAAGCACGATTGCTTCAGCGGGAGTGAGTCGCCGGTGTATCTCTATGCACAGGTCAACCTAGTTGCCGGCTGCCTCCCGGTAAGCTGCCACAGCTTCGATAGCATCCTGCATCTTGTCCACATGAGTCTTGAAGTAAGGGATATCCCGCGACTCATCGAGGAAAGGCGTCAGGTGGCCGACGGCGGTGAAGCCGGCCTCTCTGGCGTCCCTGATACCCTGAATTAGCTTCTCCCTCGTATCTCCCCGTACCCAATAGTAGACTCGGGCCTTGTCACGGGTCTTCCCCCCCATCAGCTGATACACCGGAACACCGAAGTATTTGCCTGCGATGTCCCACATGGCTATGTCCAGGGCACTCAGTGCCCCCATGATGGCTGCTCCGCGGAAGTGGCTGAACCGGTACATGTATTGCCAGTGGTGCTCGATGCGCAACGGGTCCTGCCCCACGAGATAGCGCCCGAACTTCTCTATAGCTACTGCCGAGGGTTCCAGGAATCCCCAGGCTCCGGACTCGCCAAGGCCCGTTATTCCCTCATCAGTGTGGATCTTGGCGAACAGGTACCTGTCAACGGGTATGGCCTCAACACTCGTTATCTTCATCTTCCCTCCTTAGTTCTATGGTTTCCCGCTTTGTATGCCAGACCTTCATCGCTTCTCGCTCGGTGTCCAGCACCCATAGCGACGGCTCCGCCAATCAGGATTGTCCGTTACGACTCGCAATGAGAGGGGTTTCACCCACGACCGCTCTTCTTGATGCGGAATGTACAGGCATCGCATCTGGTAGTCAAGCCTACCTACAGCCTCACGTCCAGCCCGTAGCATTCTTGCCCCAGGCATTGGTGGCTACGGATTCAGGTCCGCAGCAGTAACTCCTCCATACCCGATTTCCGGAGCAGAGAAAGCTAGATAGGATCTCCTCGCGAGGCAGCAGTTTGGGGATGCCAGCGGGTAACCGCCGACAGAAAAGAGGCTGACAGCACAATCGCAGCACCGAACATGAATGCCGCCTCTGTGCCAATTGAATCGGCCAGCATCCCTGCCAGAGCGGGGGCGAAGGCCGAGACAACAAACGCCGACCCGAATACGAGGGAGACGGTGGTGGCCTGAGTTCCCAATGCAGCCAGGTCCATTGCCGAGGCCAAGAGAATGGACATCAGCGGAAACAGGAAAGCTCCCATAACAAGCACCACCAGTCCCAGCATCCAGCCTGCCGGCGCGATGCTGAGCCCGATGAAGGACACTCCCAGTATTGCCAGACTCGGAGCCAGGATCAATTTGCGTCCCAGGCGGTCTGAGGCAAAGCCCATCAGCGGCTGTGACACAATCCCTCCGACCTGGGCCAGTGACAGGTAGAGGCCTATGGTGACACTGGAGGCCCCCAGGTCTTCATCCAGATAGATGGGCAGGAAGGTCAGAATAGTGCTCTGTCCACCGGCGAACCCCGCCGCAAAGATGAGTACCAGCAGAAGCCTGCCATTTCGGAGAAGGGCACCTACGGATTCGAGGTATCCCGACATGATTGACCCAGAGGAGTTATCGGCTGGTATGGTCCGGAGGAAAGCCCAAATCATCAGCCCAAACACCAGACCTGGTATCACGCTCCCTTGAAGTATCAGACGCCAGCTGATGACTCCTAAAAGAGATCCCACTAGTATTGGCCCTAACGTCTCACCCACGCTGCCGCCGGTGCCATGAAGGGCAATGACAAACCCTCTGCGAGAAGCAAACTCTCTGGAAAGGGATGAGATGGCCGGGGGGTGCCAGGATGTAATGGCCACGCTGAACAGAGCAGCGGCCACCGCCGCCATCCAGAAATTTGTCGCCATTCCCAGCACCAATGCGAAAATCGACACCAGGATAATAGAACCGCCAAGAATCTCGGCGCGCCGTTTGGCGAGCCGATCACCCGCGAAACCCGCTGGGATGTTTGCGAGTCCACCCGCGATGCCGCGGAAGGTGGATAAGGTTCCTACCTGGGTATTGCTTAGCCCGAGACCTGCTTTGATTTCCGGAAGTAGAATGAAGAAGGCAGCGTTAAATATGTGTTTCAGGCCATGCCCAGCTACCACCACAATTAACAGAGTCAGGCGCTGTCTTTGAGTTATCCCTTCGGTTTCCAGGATAGCCGTTTCTTTATCTTGCATCCACGCACCTTTCTTGGGTGATAATCATATCTGGGAGGACACCTCCCAACCTCCACCCCTTCGCCCCCTGTCCTCCTCATTTCAGTGTCTACTAGGGGCTGTTCAGAAAACCCTCACCCCCTGTATCCCCCTCTCCCTTGCCAAGAGGCTTGTCCAAGATTACGCTGCATGTGTACCTTTCGACACTCACTGTTGTGGCATCCGCCGTCTCTGCTGTATACTCTCAGGAACCCATAAGAAAGGTGGCATGAGTAACTATGGCTAGTGGATTTTCAACCGAGAGTCTCTCTGTGGCCGAAGTATTCTCCGCGGCACTGCTAACATCCGAATGGTTAGGCAAGAAAGGTACTCAAACCTCTCCGGATGAGATCGCAGAAGCCTATGCGAAGATTCTCAAGGCCGTTCGCACTTCCGCGAGGACTCCTTTGTAGATTCTGTCAGCTCATAGTGAGGCATTTCCTCCAAGATGAAACGTATCTCTTCCAATGAAAGACCCTTTCCCCTCAGTATTTCGTAGACATCCGTAAGTTCCTGAACCCGCCCACTGAGTTTTGTTACCATTTCTCTCTCCCTTCCCGCTCTTATGTGAAAGAGCCTATTGCCAAGGGAGAGGGGGAAGAAAACGAATCTGGGGGACACCCCCAGACCCCTGGCAGAGGGGGCTGTACCCCCTCTGCATTTCCCCAAGAGTGAATTTCCGAACCACTTCTAGAAATCTGGCCAAGCGGGTTCTAGGCAGGCTTCTCCACCACTTCGATTCGAACGTCTTCCGGCCCTCTGACGAAGGCGATCTTGAGACCCGTGGGCGTTGTTCTGGGCTCCATTGTAAACTCTACGCCCTTGGATTTGAGCTCTGCCGCTGCCTCCTCCAGATTCTCAACCTTCAAGCCAAAATGGTCCAGCCCGTAGTGGGAACTCTTCAGCCCCTGCAACTCTTCCCCTGGAGACAGCGCTCCTGCGACGAGGATTACTAGGCCGTTGAGGTCGAGCTCCACTCTGTTGGCGCCGGACGGCTGGGGAGTCTCGATTATCCTGGCACCAAACATACGCTCGTACCACTGGGCCGTCTTCAGTGGGTCCGGACTCCTCAAGTGGATGTGGTCATACTCATACGTTGCCATGGGAAATCCTCCTTTTGTTGTCTTGACGCCAAGACCGCAAGTGGCCCACTCAGGCATCGACGTTAGTATACGCCAGAATAGGGCGGTGCGTTACTGGGGAAAGAGAAAGTCGGCGTGCACAAAGGCTAAGGCCGGGGTAGAATGGCGTCATACCTGGAGAGAGGGTTATTACAATTGCGTACCTCTTTCTTACCTCGGATACTATCGCTGACTTCGAGGTTTCAGACTTTTCAAGCCCTGGCAAATCCGGCCTATGCGAGGCTATGGGGGGCCAACTGGCTTTTGTACATAGCCAGGATGATAGAGTTGATGGCTCTCTCTTGGCTGGTCCTGGAGCTCACCGATTCCCCCGCTCGGGTGGCCTTCGTAGGCGTCAGCCGGATGCTGCCGATGTTTTTTCTGGGCCTGGTGGCGGGAAGTCTGGCCGACCGCCTCTCCAAAGTGGGAGCACTTGTAGGTGTTCAGGCGCTCAACATGGTGGTTGGCTGCTCCGTTATGGCCCTTCTCATCTCCGGGAATATCGAAGTGTGGCACACATACCTGGCAATTTTCCTCACAGGAACCGGCTGGACCCTGGACTTTGCGGCTCGGCGCTCATACTACTCTGAGCTTTTCGATCCTGGTGGACTGGTCAACGCCGTCTCCCTGGACACAGCGTCCTTGATGGGAAGCATGATGCTGGGGCCACTTCTGGGAGGCAGCCTAATTGCCTTGGTAGGGTTTTCAGGTACTTACGCAGTTATGGTAGCCATGTATCTCGGCGGCCTGGTGCTCATTCTCTCCCTGGTCAAGTATGGTGTTACCAGAAACTCGGCGCCAAAGGGCAGCATTGTCTCCCAGGTGACTGAGGCAATCCAGGTTGTGCGGGGTAACCGGAGCATCTGGGCGGTTTTCCTGGTGACAGTAGCGTTGAATTTCTTTGGGTTCCCATACCTCCAGATGGTACCGGTGATCGCAAGAGACGTCCTGGGTGTCCGTGAGGTTCTATTTGGGATTCTGATGTCTGCCGCCGGGATGGGGGCGTTGGTAGGCTCCTTGTTGATTGCCTCCAGTCGAGTGTCGCGTCAAGGAACGGTCTACTCCCTGGGGGCTTGCCTGATGCTGGCGGCTCTCCTTCTCTTTGCTCTCTCCCAGGTGTACATCATATCCATTGTGCTTTTGTTTGTAGCCGGGCTTGGGACATCGGGGTTCGCCACCATGCAGGTAACCATTGCCTTGCGAGCGGTGTCCCCCGAGATGCGAGGACGTGCCATGGGGGCTGTAGCGCTGGGAATTGGGGCCAGTCCCCTGGGTATGATGGTAGTAGGGCCATTGGCCGAGGTGCTAAACACCCAAGTGGCTCTGGCCTTGTTGACGGGGAGCGGCTTACTGGTGATGACGATAATGTATTGGCGGCTACCAGAGCTACGGGATCGGGCGAGCTAGATGACTGGAGAAGGATCCGATGGGGTGACACAATAGGCAAGACCCGGAAGGGATGTTGATGCCGAACAACCCGGCGCAGTCATTGGCCTGCAGACCTGACCTTGACCCGTCAATCTGACGGATGCTAATGTTGCCTGAACATAGGGCTCCAAGACAAGTATGTCTCTCAATGAAAAGAAAGCACTCGTCACGGGGGGAAGCCGCGGCATCGGCTTCCAAATAAGCAAGTTATTCCTGGAGAATGGAGCAGGCGTCCTGGCCGTCTCCAGGGATCCTGCCAAGCTGGCTCAGGCCAAGGATGTCTTACCGGACGTCCATATCCTCCCGGCGGATGTCTCCATCGCAGCTGACAATGACCTGGTTGCGGCATGGGTCCAAGACAACTGGGGGGTGCTGGATATCCTGGTCAACAACGCCGGTGTCTCCCCGTCAAACATCGGAGCACTGTTGAATCTACCCAATGAGGCATTCGACCAAACATTTCGAATTAACGTCCTTGGCCCTTACCTTTGCACTAAACGCTTGCTCCCGCTACTGCTCAAGTCTGACGATCCCCGTGTTGTGAATGTGGGATCCACTTCGGGCGTCATGTCTCCAGGTTTGAGCGGGGGGTATGGCATCTCAAAGGCGGCCCTGCACGCGTTAACCATCGCCACAGCAAACGAGCTCAGAGGAAAAGTAGCCGTAAACGCACTTTCACCGGGTTGGGTCCGAACCGATATGGCTCCTGACGCCCCCGGAGACCCCAGGACGTCGGCAGAAGCAGCCCTCTGGCTGATCGCTCAACCCAAGAGTCTCACTGGAAAGCTCTTCCACGGCAGGGCCGAGATCGGATGGAGCTCCCAAAGCTAATTGGGGATTTTGCACTCCCCTACCCTCGGCAACTACAATCATCGCTCCGGCTGAGCGATCTGGTCATCGAGGGAAGGCCTCTCTCACGCCTCCGTCCACAGGTATCATCGAGCCCGTGGTCTTGAGGGAGCGATCGCCGGCTAGGAAGAGAGCCGCCTCGGCCACATCCTCCACTGTCACGGAGGTCTTGAGCAGGGTACGCTGGCGGTAGAAGTCCTCCACCTGCTCCACAGGTATCCCGTGGGCGTGAGCTCGTTCCTCCCGAATACGAGACGACCACAGCTTTGAATCCCGGAAGATGGCGTCGGGGTTGATCATGTTGGAGCGAATTCCAAATGGACCGCTCTCTATGGCCAGCACACGCGCCAACTGGGCCTCCGCCGCCTTGGCCGCGCTGTAGGCCCCGAAGTCCCCGCCCGGTGCAGGAACATTCTTGGTGGAAATGAAAACCAGACTACCCCCCAGTCCCTGCTCTTTCAGGATACCTATTGCCTCCCTGGCCACCAAGAAATGTCCCGTGGCATTTACGGCCAAGCTCTCCTGCCAGTCGGATAGGCTGAGCCTGTCCAAGGGATCCGTGCGGGCGATCCCTGCGTTGGAGACCAGGATGTCCACTCCACCGAAGGCCAGACGGGTCGCCTCAAAGACGGCCTTGACCTCCTTCTCCCTGGATACGTCCAGCTTGCAGCACAGAACGCGCTCTTCTCCATACTCGGCAGCCATCTCTTGTGCCACTCTCTTTGCCTCTGCAAGGTGGATATCCGTGACCACCACATGAGCTCCCTCTTGGGCGAAACGCAGTGCTATGGCCCTGCCGATGCCGCTGGCAGCGCCGGTGACCAGGACGACCCGCCTGGACAACTCTTTCTCCGGCGGCGCCAGGGACTGTTTATACATCTCCAGCGGCCAGTACTCTGCACGATAGGCCTCATGGGGAGAGAGAGATACATATTGATCTAATGCTTGGGAACCCGCCAGAATCCCTATGGTATGCCGATAGATGTCCGCCGTAATTCTGGCCACCCGGGCGTCCTTGCCCGTGGTCCACATTCCCACTCCTCTCAGCAGAATTACTCTGGGAAAAGGGTCCAGCATCGGGTGCTGACCGTCGGTATGCTGGGAGAACCACTTTTCATAGGCGATAGCGTATTCAGCGATTCCATCTCGCAGCTTCTCCCGCACCACATCCAACTCCTGGGGGTCTTTGACATCTATGAATAGCGGCATCTGCTTGGTATTCAGCAGGTGGCCGGCGGTAGCGGCTCCAAGGGCGGTCAAGCCCTCTGCCTCAGACGAGTTGACGAACTCCATTACCTCATCCCCATCCTCGAACCTCAAGATAGCTCGCTGGCGTTGGCTAACCAGTCCACGGATGGCAGGGGCAATGGAGGCGGCCACCCGGCGCCTCTGCGGAGGGTCCATGTCCGCCCCCTTAATCTGAGCGAATACCCTCCTGCCCTTTCTGTATCGCTCTATGAAGGCCTCGGCCTGGGACACCAGCTCTATGTGGCTCTCATAGGCATCTCTAGGTGTATCTCCCCAGGTGACGAGACCGTGATTGAGGAGGACCACTCCCCGAGCATGGGGGCTGCCCCGCGCACCCAGGGCCACCTCTTTGGACAGGAGAAATCCCGAGCGACGGTAAGGGACCACGACCACAGAGTCATCAAAGGCCTCGGAGAGGAGGACCGCCGACCGGTGGGTGTTGGTTATGGACAGGATGGCATCGGCGTGGCTATGGACTATGCTCGGCTGGGTTAGAAAGGCATGAAGCAGGGTCTCTACGGATGGGCGCGGCGCATTGGGTTCCACCAGGCAGTGGCTCAGGTAGTCCACCATCTCCTCATCGGACATGTCCTCCCTCTCGAACAGGGGCAGGACATACTCCAGGAGCACTCCGGAGAAGCCCTGGCGCTGGATTGACTTCATGTCCGTGCCGCTGCCTTTGACCCTCAAGACGCGACACTCCTGGCCTCTGAAGTCCCGCTCGGTTGTCTTCAGCGAGGTGTTGCCGCCTCCCCACAGTACCAGGGATGTTTCCGCCCCAATAAGACGGCTCTGGTAAACCAGCAAGTCCAGGTCTGACAGCCCAGACGTGTTTTCTTCTGACCAGAGATTCTTCATATTCATGCTATGGGATAGGATACGCTGGTATCTTAGTGGGACAGTTCTGTGCAGTCAACATAAAGGGCCACGCCCGAAATCAGCGATTAGTTCTAAAAACCAGCATTTCGGGGCCACCGGAGTTCTGGCTCAGATCAGACCACCCTTGCCATAACATCTGGCATGTCATTCCCCGGAGAGTTCACCAGCGCTGACACCTGGTAGGCTTCCATGTCTGACGCTGAATACGGGACCAGCAACTCTTTCAATTCGCTAGCCCGCGGCTCACCCGGAGCCAACCACAGGTTTTCAGCCTCCCTTGGCAGAATGGCCGGCATTCGGTTGTGGATGGGTTCCATCACAGCATTTGCCGTCGTGGTGATGATGGTGCAGGAGTGTACCAGCACACCCTCGGGGGAGTTCCAGGTCTCCCACAGTCCTGCAAACCCAAAAGGCTCGCCAGATTTGAGGATGATGCGCATCGGCACCCTGCCCTTGCCCACCTTCATCCACTCGTAGAAGCCGTCCGCTAGCACAAGGCAGCGGTGCTTCTGAAAAGCCTGACGAAACATCGGCCTTCCCTCTACGGTCTCGGCCCGGGCATTGATCATGCGGTTGCCTATGGAGGGGTCTTTAGCCCAGAATGGTATCAGGCCCCACTTCATGAATTGGGCGTGGTTCCGGGAGCCGTCGTTGGTGACGGTGAGGACTCCCTGGGTTGGTGCGATGTTGAACCGAGCCTGGCGAGGCAGCCCTTCACCCTCGAAGGTGAATCTATTCTCCAGGTCTTCCATATCTATGGCTAGCGAGTATCTTCCGCACATGATATTAGTAGTGTACTACGATTCGGACACCCTCGATAATGGAATGGATATTGCCACAAGCCTTCGCCAGTTGCCTAGTGTATCCCACGATGTTATTCTCCTCTAGACGTGTGCGTTGCACACCCCTCGGATGAGAAGACACGCATGTCGGAAACCCTATCCCCCGCCCTGTCGCATTATCCTGATGGCACTAGCACTGGCGGAGAATCCTCTCAGACACCCTCCAAGGATGTAGAGAAAGAGACGTATTGCAAGAAAGCGACTCCTCTTTTGCGAGACGCGGGGCAGATAAGGCGGGGCTCTCTCGCCTGCTTCTTGCCTTCGAAGTAGTCCAGTTTCGATGGCTCTGGTCGAGCATCCTCTTTTCCTCCATGTCCATGAGCGTTCGTATGCTTGCCCAGGGATGGCTGGTGCTTGAGATCACGGACTCGCCCTTCTGGGTTGGAGCGGTGGCCGGGCTGCAAGGGTTGGGGCAAGTAGGGTTTGGAGCCTTCGGCGGCACTATCGCCGATCGTTTTGACAAGCGCAAGGTACTGGCGACAGTGAATTTCGGCGGCGGCGGCATAGCCATCCTTACAGGTGTCCTGGTCATTACGGGCTATATCGAGCTGTGGCATATGCTGGTGATCGCCCTGGCCCAAGGCCTGCTGATAGGCATTCAACTTCCCGCGACCAACTCCCTGGCATACCAGATTGTAGGCCCGCAGCGCCTGCTAAACGCCATGGCAACACGAATAGTAGCCCTGAACATGAGCCGTGTCATCGGCTCATTGATAGCCGGTGCCCTCATCTCCCACTATGGCGTCGGTAGCAGCTACCTCTTTTCTGGCGCCAGCTTCTTTGTAGGGATAGGGCTTTTGTGGTTCGTCAGGGGCAGCTTCCAAGCCCCAAGCAAACGGGATCCTTTCTGGCAAGCCACCGGTCAGGGTCTGAAGTACATCTGGGGGGCCACCAATATCCGCAGACTTCTGGTGCTCAGCGTGTTCATGGAAGCCTTTGGTTTCTCGCACATTGTGTTGCTGCCGGTTATGGCGCGAGATGTGCTGCACGTAGGTCCCGCTGGGCTGGGATACCTTTCTGCGGCCAGTGGCATCGGCTCGACTCTAAGCACCATAACGGTGGCAGGTCTCGGCGACTTCAAGAGCAAGGGAGCGTTGCTTGCGGGCACCGCCATTGGTGCCGGGGGCTCGCTGGTGCTGTTCGCCTTCTCCTCATGGTTTGCAGTCTCTATGGGTATGGTAGCCTTGGCTGGCGGCTCCCTGATGGCGTACGATGCCACCATGGGCACAATGCTCCAACTTCTATCCAACGACGAGATGCGAGGACGTGTTATGGGCGTCTATGGCATGACATTCGGGTTTACCACTGTCGGTGGATTCTTTGCAGGCGCGGTTGCGGCGGCTCTATCTGCGTCCATCGCTGTGGCCATGGGAGGCATCATTATCACGGCCTACGTTGCCACTATTGCCCGATCTGTCATCCGTATCAGCCCCAGGGCCTAGTTAGAAGCCTAGAATCTGCGTATATGGCTGTGAGCGCCACAGGCTTGACACCCGAGTTTGAGGGGTATAGTCTGCGAACACTGATCCAGCCTTGGCCTCCCCCATCGTCGGCACGATAAGGGAGAGAGCCTGGTTTACACTCCAACTACATTGCAAACGGGAATCCCGTTGGAGAACACGGATAGGGAGGAACAACATGGCAAAGACAGTAAAGTCCCTGAAGGATTTGGACGTGCCCTTTAACTTCCACTACCCGGCAGGCGCTACCATAGTCACAAGTCACGCCCACGATCAGGACAACGCTATGGCGGTGGCCTGGCATACCGCACTCTCGCGGAACCCCGCCTACTACGCTGTCAGTATCTCGCCCAAACGCTTCACTCATGGCCTGATTGCGGAGACGGGGGAGTTCGTGGTCAACTTCATGCCAGCAGAGCAGGGCGAGTTGGTGGCTCTAGTGGCTAGCTGTAGCGGCAGCGAGGTAGACAAGTTTCACGCCTTCCAGATCGCTGCACACCCCGGTTCCCAGATCAAGGCTCCTGTGTTGGAGAGTGCCTTTGCCGCCTACGAGTGCCGTGTGGCAGGGCGCCATGTTTACGGCGACCATGACATGTTCGTGGGGGAGATCCTGGCAGTGCACTTCGAGTCCTCATTCTTCCAGGACAACGGCAGGCTGGACTTGGAGCAGATCGACCCCATTGTCTATATGGGTGGCGACTGGTACGCCTCTCCTGGCAAGCGGACCTTCCACCTGGACAGAAAGGCGTCGATGGATGCGGCGCTAGGGGAACCAGCCCAGCCTGCAAACCCTCCACGATGAGACCCTACCGGTAGGTGTCAACCTGGTGATAATATCTGGTTCGCCCTTGGCGGTGAAACCAACACGGTAGCTGGGCCCTCTCCCAGTTCGGCCTCTTGGCTGTCCAAATCACAGGAGGTTTTGCTCAATGCCCTCGTTTGACGTGGTCTCCAGAACGGACCTCATGGAGGTAGATAATGCGATTAACGGAGTACGACGAGAAATCAAACAACGTTTCGACCTGGTAGGGACAAAGTGCGATATAGACCGCGTCGAAAACATCCTCACGATGACCGCTGACGACACCATGAAGATGAGCCAGCTAGAGGAGTTGCTTCGCAAGTACCTTGCCCGTCGAAACGTGGACCAGCGAGCGTTGGATTTCAAACCGCCACAAAACGCAGCCGGGGGGAGCATCAGGCAGACCATCTCAATAATGCAAGGGATTGACGCCGACCTGGGACGCAAAATCACCAGGGCCGTCCGAGGAACCAAGATCAAAGTCCAGTTATCTATCCAGGGAAGCGAGCTCCGGGTGTCTGCCAAGAAGCGCGACGATTTGCAGGCAACCATCTCGTTCATGAAAGAGATGGATATTGAACAGCCCCTGCAATATGTGAATTTCCGGGATTGAGCCCGGATTTCCGGATGCAGACAATGCTCCTGGCAACATCGGAGAGAGGATGTCACCGCACCTGTTAGCCGGTTTGAGCGCGGAGGACGCCAGACACATCTGCATGGATCAGTGTAAGGCGATGTGCTGCCGCGGCTCCCTGGTCCTCCGGTTGGCCACCGGCGAAGTCCCGGCGTTCAATGAGCATGCCGCTATCCTTGGCGTACCCTTGTTGATGACCCAAACTCCCGATGGGGGCGTATGGATCCGCTTCTCAGAACACCCGGGAGAGCATTGCCCGATGCTAGACGACTCCGGCTCTACCTGTCGAATCTATGAAGGCCGCCCTCAGCGGTGTCGCGACTTCCCACCAGACCTAACCCCGGGATGCCCTATCTCAGGCGGCTGACCCAAAGGCGGCAAATGGAAGTGTTGGCCCCCTCTTGGAAGCAATGACTTTCTCCTCAGCCATCAGAGTTTCAATCTCCGTAGGTGTTGGTAGATTGCCTGCGCCGCCAAATCTAACCTTGAGCGCAGAGTAGCCCAGCTATATGGGTGTGTCACCTATATGACTACATGTCCCATTGACAACGGCAATTTCTGAAGGATACTAGGCAATGTAGTATCCGGGAATCCAAACGGATAGTCCAGTGCAAACAGGGGAATTTCTCACAATCCCCCTGTTTTTATGCGCCCCTGGAGCGGAAGGGTAGCAGCAGGCGCTCAAAAGTGGAGCACTGCCCGGGCTTGCTTCCCTGTTCGCCCGGGTCGGCGGGCTTGATGGGTTCAGGAAGGAGAAACTGAGTTGCAGAAAACAAGGCCGAGGGTCTTCTACGGCTGGTGGATTGTGTTGGCGGCACTCGTGTCCACGGCCTTCAATAGCATGACCTACTCCTACGGCCTCAGCATATTCTACAAGCGCCTCATAGACCAGTTTGGGTGGAGCAGGGCCTCGCTGGCAGGGGCTGTCGCGCTCTCTCGGCTGGAGGCCGGGCTTCTGGGGGGAGTAGAGGGATTCCTCGTAGACAGATACGGGTCAAGGGCCATAATCCTTATTGGCATGCCCCTCATGTCCCTGGGCTTCATACTGCTATCCAGGATCAACTCCCTGACGGAGTTCTACGTGGTCTTCATAGGGTTGGTTGTATTAGGCCAGGCCCTCAGCCACCAGGTCCCCTTCGATACAACAATAACCAACTGGTTCGTAAGGAGGCGCGGCACGGCCTTTGGCCTCATGAGGTCGGCGGTCGCCATAGGAGGCGGCGGGGCAATTCTTACCGCCTGGTTCATCAGCCAGTACGGCTGGCGAGCGGGTTTTGTGGCGGCGGGTATTGGGACATTTGCTATCGGCTTTCCCGTTGCCCTCGTGTTCAGGCACAGGCCAGAGCAGTACGGAATGCTCCCCGATGGAGACGTCAAGGAGGAAGAGGTTGCTCCAGAGGAGACAGGGGACTCCTCCTCGGCGGCCATGTCGACCGGTGAACCAGACATAGGGATGACCGTAAGAGAGGCCCTGAGGAGCTGGCCCTTCTGGTCCATCTCCATGGCGTATGCCATCCGCCTCGCCGCAACCAGCGCTGTAAGTCTTCACGCCGTCCCACTGGTGGAGGACATGGGCTACTCTACGGCCATAGCCGCCGCCGTCCTGGGCTCCATCGGGATGGTCAGCCTGGTAGGGAGGGTGGGAGGCGGCATTCTAAACGACATCATCGGGACCAGGCGCGTGGCGGTAGGGTGCATACTCAGCCTGGCCTTCTCCTTTCTCATTATCGCCCAGGCCCATACCCTGTGGCAGGTCTGGCTTTTCGTGCTCATCTATGCCCCCTCTTATGGCTGCTCGGCGGCAACGATGCCCGCCATAAAGGGAGACTTCTTCGGGCGGAGGAACTTCGGCACAATCATGGGTCTCGCTGGAATACTCCAGACTGGCGGGTCCATGTTCGGCCCCGTATTTGCCGGATACGTCTACGACATCACCAAGAGCTACCGCATTGCTTTCTTCGTCTTTGCGGGGCTTCTAATGATCTCTGCTGCACTGTTCCTGTCGCTGAAGCCGCCCCGCTATTCTGGAAGAAGTTAGGCGAGGGTGCTTCAGACCCCGGCGCCGGTCGGTAAAGATCGCGGTCACGGGACATCCGAACGCGCAAGCCGCGCAGGGCAAAACAGCAAGGAGTCCCTCGGTGTTGGGACTCCTTGCTGGAAACGCATACGCTACACAGCGAAGCAATGAGCTTCTGCCTCCGTGTCGGCCTGGGACACCTTGTGGCAAGCCAGGAACCGCTGCAAAACCGGTATTTGCAACGTTGCCATCTCACCACCTCTGGATGGAGTGTCGCCTGTCTTAGGCTCGGGGTTTTAGCTGGTCTACTTTTGCCCGAGTTCCTGCCTCGTCCTTGGGGAATTCGTAGTTGATGGGAATCCAGGACTTCCAATTTTCCGGAACATCTTCCTCGCTGAAGACCGCGTTCACGGGGCATACCGGCTCGCAGGCAGCGCAGTCGATACACTCATCGGGGATGATATAGCACATCCTGTCCACGTCGTCATCCTTGCCTTTGATACAGTCAACGGGACAGACGTCAACACAGGCACCGTCTTTAACGTCTACACAAGGCTCCGCAATGATATAGGTCATGGGATATCTACCTCCTTATTTTGGCGCGACATATGAGATTATCTTCCTACACAACCCTTCCCAGAGGGGGATTATATCACCCGACATCTACCGATTCAATACTTTTTGCCAGTTCAGCAAATTAGAGTCCTATGCCCTCCTATTGCTGTACTGGGTGTATGTACTTGACGGCATTCCTTGGGGCCAATAGCATCCCTCTAATCAGGGAAAGGACCAAGCCTTCCCTAGGAATCAGACATTCTGCGACGTGTGGTTGCAAGAAGACTCTAAAGGTGGGGCTACCCAAAAGAAGGAGGTACCATGGACCTGGAGCTATCAGGCAAGACAGCTATCGTGACGGGAGGCAGCCGCGGGATCGGCAAGGCCATTGCCCGTGAGTTGGCGCTGGAAGGTGTAGACGTGGCCATCTCAGCGCGGACTCTGGACCGTCTAGAGGCAACAACGCGGGAGTTGTCTCAGGAGACGGGCCGGCACATCGTCCCCATTGTGGTAGACACGGGCGATGACGGGTCCGTGCGGGACATGGTGCGAGCCGCGGCGGATGCCTTTGGCCATCTGGACATCCTGGTGAACTGCGCCGCCCAACCCGGCGGTGTTGCGCCGCCAGCGTCCCTGGCTGAAATCACCGATGACCGCTTCTGGCCCGATATGAACATAAAGGTGATGGGCTACCTGCGATGTGCCAGAGAGTCAGCCCCCTACATGATTCAGCAAGGATGGGGACGTATCATCAACATCAGCGGGCTGGCGGCGCGCCAGTCCGGCAATACCATCGGAAGCATGCGCAACGTGGCCGTGGTAGCCATGACCAAGAACCTGGCCGACGAGCTGGGTCCCCACGGGATTAACGTAACGGTGGTGCATCCCGGCACGACTCGCACTGAAAGACTGTCCAGCACCCTGGAAGACCAGGCACGACGACTGGGCATCACCCCTGAGGCGGCAGAGCAGCGCCTGGTCGAGGGCAACAGCGTGCGGCAGATCATAGATGCCCGTGACATAGCTTACGTCGTTGCCATTCTGGCCTCCCCCAGGGCCATCGCCATCAACGGCGATGTCATCGCTGCAGGAGGAGGCACTGGCCGGAGCATTCACTACTAGCTCTCACAACAGCTACCAGGTTGGCAATATGATGCCGTTGACACTGGATAGCTCACAAGCGTACTGTACTTTGAATGTAGGCGACTACGATAGCAGCCGAGGAGCACCCGATGGACGACCTGATAATATCCGCCCACGAGATTCAGAAGACCTACGATACCGGCAAGGTGAGAGTCCACGCCCTGCGGGGGGTAGACCTCCGGGTCCAGCGCGGTGAGATGGTGGCCATTATGGGGCCCTCCGGTTGCGGTAAGACCACTCTCCTCAACTGCCTCTCCGGCCTGGACGAGATCGACTCGGGCCAGGTGCTCATTGACGGTATAGTGCTGCACCAGCTCCCCGACGATGCCCGCAGCGACTATCGGGCCCGCAGGATGGGATTCGTATTTCAGCTATACAATCTCCTCCCCGTCCTCAGCGCCGTGGAGAACGTGGAGTTGCCTCTCCTGGTCTCTGGGATTGCCGCTGGAGAGGCCCGCAGAAAGGCGATGGAGATGCTGGAGAGAGTGGGACTTTCAGACCGGGCGCACCACGTCCCGGGAGAGCTTTCGGGAGGGGAGCGCCAGCGGGTCACCATAGCAAGGGCTCTGGTGAATCAGCCCACCATTGTGTGGGCCGACGAGCCTACCGGTGACCTGGACAGCGAGACCGCGGGTGAAATCATAGATTTGATGTGCGAGCTGAACCGCACCAACGGCCAGACCTTTGTGCTGGTGACTCACGCCAGAGAGGTGGGAGAGCGTGCCCATCGCATCGTGTGGATGAGGGATGGTGAAATTGTGGACGACGGGCACGGCCCTGGCAGCGCCGGGGAGCCGATAAAAGAGGCGACCTCATCCCAGGAGGCAAGCGAGTAAATGGAAGAGATGTTTGGCCTCTCCATGAACGTGATCATGGTGGTTCTCCTGGCCATCTTCCTGGGGGCAATGTCGATAGTGGCCGTGCTGGCGTGGCGCAACCGTATCATGGTGAAGATGGGCCTGCGCAACATACCCCGCAGGCGGGGCCAGACGGCACTCATCATCATTGGGGTAATGCTCAGCACCGTGATCATCGCCGCGGCCTTCGGCACCGGCGACACCCTCAGTTTTTCCATTCGCAAAGAAGCGATAAAGTCCCTGGCCACCATAGACGAGATCATCATTCCCGCCAGGGCCGGCTCCGAGGACATCTTCGGCAGCACCCCCTATATCCCTTACGAGCGTTTCCAGCAGCTACAGGTGGAGATAGCCGGCCTGGAAATCATAGACGGCATGACTCCGGTGATAGACGAGGAGGTGCCTGCCATGAATCCCAGGACCTCCCTCAGCGAAGGAGGCCTGAGGATAGTAGGCGTTGACCCAGCACTCCTGGAAGGTTTCGACGCCTTCACTTTGACCTCGGGCGAGTCGGTGCGCCTCCAGGACTTGCGGGACAACGAGGTGTACATCACCGACAGAGCGGCCGAGGAGTTGGACGCCATCCCAGGTGACGAACTGCGGATCTTTCTGGGCGACGAACCCCTGTCCATTAGCGTGAAGGGAGTGATAAATCGCAATGGTCTCGCCGGCGGAGACCCTACCCTGCTTGTCCACCTGGAGCGCGCCCAGAGCATGTTCGACAGGGCCGGCCAGATAAACACCATAGTCGTCTCCAACCGGGGAGACGCGCTTGGGGGAGCTGAGCTGAGCAGAGAGGTGGCTCAGGTGCTGAGAGTCCTCTTCAATGACAGGGAGGTGGCCTCCCAGCTCAAGGACCTCCTGGGCCAGGAACAGGTGCTCAAAGCCATTGAGAAAGAGGAGGAAACCCTCAGGGGGGACGCTCGGGAGAGTGCATCCCAATTCAGAGAGGAACTCCTGCGCCCGGAGCTGAGCGACGAGCTTATCAGCCTCCTGGCCGACCAGGATGTCATTGCCCTGGTCATGGACATTCTGGAGCAGGAAGAGCTTCAAGACGTGGAGCGAGAGGCCGCGACCCTGTTCCTGGAGCTGGCCGAGTTCCGTGTCCTGGAGGTCAAACGGCAGGTCCTCAACGCCGCGGACATGGCAGGCAGCTCTGTGACCACCATGTTTATGACCATGGGAATGTTCTCCGTTGTGGTGGGAGTCCTTCTCATTTTCCTCATCTTTGTCATGCTGGCTGCAGCTCGAAGGCCAGAGATGGGTATGGCCCGGGCGGTAGGGGCCAAGCGCCGCCACATAGTACAGATGTTTGTCTTCGAGGGCACTGCCTATGCCCTGGTTGCTGCTGCCATAGGTGTTGTACTGGGACTGACCGTGAGCGCCTTGATGATCACGGGAATAAACCAGATATTCTCCGGCATAGCCGAAACTGAAGGTTTCCGCCTTACCCCACAGTTCGCCACGCGCACCATCGTCGTGTCCTATTGCCTGGGAATGGTCTTCACCTTTGCCACGGTAGCCGTGTCTTCCTACCGGGTCAGCCGCCTCAACATCGTAGCCGCCATACGTGGCCTGCCCACCCCCGCTACCACCTCCACCACGAACTGGAGAGAGGTCCTGGTTGCCCCGTGGAGGGCCTTCATGCTGCCTTTCCGCCTTGCGGGGCAGAGCGTTCTGGCCCTGGTGACCCTTCACCCCCTGCGCGCCCTGGCATACCTCCTGGGGATGCCCAGGGCCATCATATCCGTCCCGATTGCCTTCAACAAGAGCACATTTCAGGTGCTGGGACACTTCTTCATGCAGGGCTGGCTGGCCTTCATCCTGGGCCTGCTGCTGGCTTTCGTGAGCGCCAATGTCTGGGAACGAGAAGCGCTTTTCTACGCCGGGGTCTCTCTCATGATCATAGGCATTGGCCTCATGATAAGAACGGGGTTGCGGCGCACCTCCATGCGCCCCGATGTGCGGGACCGCATCGCTTTTACCTTCGCGGGGGTGGTGATGCTGGCTTTCTGGATACTGCCCGTCAGCATCGTCAAGAGCATAGTCGGAGAGTTGGAGGGAGACTTCGACATGTTTTTCGTATCCGGCATCTTCATGGTAGCCGCGGCGGTGTGGACGGTGATGTACAACACGGACCTTCTCCTCAAGGCTCTAGCCTTCGTCACCAGACCTATCGGCAAGCTCCGTCCCGTGCTGGTAACGGCGGTGGCCTACCCCATGAGTGCCAAGCTGCGCACCGGCCTGACGCTGGCCATGTTCGCCCTGGTCATCTTCACCCTCATGGTGATATCCGTCCTCACCGAGACGTTCAGCACCCAGTTTGCCGACGCGGAGATCATCACCGGAGGATGGGACATAGAGGGAGAGGTGAACGCCCTCACCCCCATCGAGGACATCCGCCAGAGCATCGCCGATGAGCCGTCCCTGCAAATAGGTGACTTCGAGGCCATCGGCGGCTACACCTGGGTAGGCATCCAGGCGCGCCAGGTGGGGGCAGATCAACAGCAATGGGAGTTCCTCGGTGTGTGGGCCGCCAACGACGATTTTCTGAAGGCCGCCGGTTACGAGTTCAAGCTGATTGCCGAGGGCTACGGGACCACTGCCGAAGAGGTGTGGCAAGCCCTGAGGAACGACGCCACGCTGGCCGTGCTAGGGGGCAATGTAGTGGGCACCAGGGCCGGCGCTGAAGATTGGCGCCCCAAGCTCATCGAGAGCGTCCACTACGAAGACGAGACGATGTCCCCTGTAGATCTCCAGCTCCGAGAGCCCCGCACCGGAGTGACAGCCCAGGTCACGGTTATCGGCATCCTGGACCGAGACCACGAGGTCTCCTATTACATGCTGACTTCCAAGAGCGTCCTGGACGATGCCCTCCCCTTCCCTGTCCCCATCACTCACTACCGGTTCAAGGTAACCGAGGGCGTGGACATGGAACAGGTGGCAAAGAGCCTGGAGTCCTCTTTCCTGGAGCATGGCATGGAGACCGAGGTGTTAGAGGAACAGATGAAGAAGGCAGCCTCTGCCGGACGGGCTTTCCTCCGTCTCTTCATTGGGTTCATGGCCCTGGGACTGGTGGTCGGCATTGCGGCCCTCGGCGTGGTCAGCACCCGTGCAGTGGTGGAACGCCGCCAGCAGATAGGCGTATTGCGGGCCATCGGCTACCGCCGCGGTATGATCCAGTTGAGCTTCCTGCTGGAGTCCTCCTTCATCTCCCTGCTGGGCATAGCCATCGGAACCACTCTGGGCATCACGTTGGGCTACCAGGCCTACACCGACATCAGGGACGAGGAGTCTATGGGCACTATCCGGTTCGTCGTCCCCTGGGTCCAGGTTGGGGTCATCCTTGGGCTCACCTACCTGTTCTCTCTGCTGGCTACATTCTTTCCAGCCCGGCAGGCCGCAAGGATATATCCCGCCGAGGCCTTGCGCTACGAATAGACCTCTGCAAACCCTGGTTGTTGCCCCAAGCCCGCTGGACAGAGGAAAAGGCGAAGGCCCTGATGGAGGCCAGGGTGCACATAGCTCCCTCTCCGGCAGAGATAGGCTCCACGTTGAAGAAAGTCCTGGGATAGAAGAGGGGGTGCTACACCCTTTGAGGCCGTTTCACACGCTTCCCAGCAGGGCAAAGCCGCAGGCACTCATAGCAGCCGCCAGCCGCACTTATGTAAGTGCCTAAAAGTCTCAGAGGGTGTCTAAGAATTGGACGAGTGAAGCTTTTCCAGTTGTACCGCCCTATAGCTGCGTATAGGCGAGCCAGAAGACTGGCAGAGACGTAATTAGCATTACTCCACCCATCCACCGTCTCAAGGTCTGCGGAGATACTTTGCCTGTCTGCTTGGCTCCCAGGTAGGAACCTAGCATAGTCATTGGCCCAAGAACGACTAATATTGCCCAATCTATCTCCAAGTGCAATAGGTGTCCAACGAAACCAAACAGGCCGGTTATGGCACCAATAGCAAGATTGGTGCCAGCAGCTATCCGAGGATTCATGCCCATGACCTGGATCATAGCAGGGAGACGGAGCTGTCCCAGCACTAAACCTACTACTCCCCCGAAGAGTCCGATGAGGAACCCGACGCTCATTTCCAGCAGATATCGTATAACTAACGGTTTAGAACTGGCAGCACTGGCAGCAGAGGAACCTTCGGCTGCCCACGAACTAGGATTATCTCCACTTTGCTGCCGTCGGCCTCCACGCCTGCCAGTGAACAACCCATAGCCATACCAAGTGGTTGTGATACCAACGACTACCAACAATGCTGCTCGCGGTACGACGCCTCCAAAGAACCCACCGATGAAGGCACCTATGAACGTTGGTATTCCCATGAGAGCGAGGATCTGAAAGTCTATTCGACCTTCTCGAAAATGCGTCCAGGCTCCGGTTGCAGCTGCCAGACCACTAACCAAAATGTTAGTCCCCGCTGCGTTAATAGGACTCTCAGCAGCCCAGTAGACTAGGAGTAGCCGAGGCCGACCAAGCGCCAGCCCTATCATGCCTCCGATAAATCCCGTGGCTAAGCCACCTACACCAGCGACGACCAGTCTGACGATGAATACTAGATCAACAGATTGTGTCCAATTCATAGAGGCCGTTTCCCACGCTGCCCGGCAGGGCAAAGCCGCAGGCATTCATAGCAGCCGTCAGACGCACTTAGAAAAGAAGAACAGGCGAATCTGTTCAGAGAGTACACTTCGCCATCCTGCGGCTCTGACAAGGCTTCAGAGGGACAGCCGGCGATACAAATGCGGCAGCCGGCGCATTTCCAGGGCTTGTCACACCTCGTTTGTTCAAGCAGCACCTCAGTGAGGCAGCAGGAGAGCCGTATCCTTGGCCCATACTCTTGCGTGATAAGCAGGCTGTTCTTGCCGATTGTGCCTAGTCCGGCGGCCAGGGCAGCATGCTTGTATGAGAATACCGCCTGCAAGAACCGATCGTCCGTAGGAGACCCTGCGGCAGGCAGAGGCAGCGCACGCAGCCCCAGCTCATGGGAAGCCCTGGCAACACCGTAGGATGCCTCTGTGAGTTTGCTATTCACGAAATCGGAGTTTGCCTCCACCAGGTCATTGAAGGAGGCCTCGCCTGTTACCCTGCCGGGCGACACAAGGTCCAGGAACTCCCTGTAGACCTCCATAGCAAGAACCACCACCGAGCGCGCCTGGGGCAGCAACCGCAGGGCACTCTCCTCCAGCTGCGTCCCTTTCCACTCAGCCAAGCTGACAACACCCACGGCGTCCACATTCAGCTTGGATATGAAGTCCCTCAACGCTGTGCTCGCTGCTTCTGTAGTCATCGTTGTCTTCCCAGTCCTCCACAACGGTATATACTACCACCCTACAATCGTCATTCTGGTGTGTCAAGGTTATCCGCAGCTTCGCCACACCGCACCTATCCGTGCGACATACCTCACCCTTGGCGCATAGATGGTTCCCTGCTACACTACCCCAGGTGGATTGACCGCCAGTCTGTAACAGCGTAACTGCCCTATCCAGAGAGGTGCCGGTGCTGCCAGGAAGAGAAGATTTTTGGAACATCGGCTTTCCCCTGGTAGGCATTTTTGTTTACGTCGTCCTGGCCGTTGCTGGTATATCCATCGCATACGGGTTCTACCGGCGATACCGTTTCTGGAGGCTGGGCCAACCGGTACACGACTTAGGTCCCTGGCGTCCCCGAATCCGCCGCTTCTTGGCGCTGGCCTCGGCGGACATTCTTCTGCATCGGCGCTTCGTAAGGAAGAACCTCTACCCCGGCATCATGCACCTCTGCCTGTTCTGGGGCGCGGTGATACTGTTCATCGCCACGTCGGTGTCGGCGGTGGAGGACAACCTCAACAAGTTCTTCGACATCGTTTTCATCACCAGGAGCTACCGTGTTCAGGCTTCCCTAATATGGGACATTGGAGGAGTCCTGATGGCCATCGGGGTCATCATGGCCATGTATCGACGGTACATCATCAGACCCCCCAATCGATACAACCACATCGACGACCTCGTCATCCTCGGAATCATCCTGGCGCTGGTCGTCACCGGCTTTGCCATCGAGGGACTGCGCATCGGGGCCACAGATCTCAATGCCCAGAGCGAGCTTTACAGCTTCGGCGACGCCCTCTGGTCCCCCATAGGCTTTCTCTTCGCCAAGCTTTTCATCGGCATGGGCATGTCCCCGGGTGCGATGGAGGTCTCCCACAAAGCAATGTGGTGGAGCCATGTGGCCATCGTGGCCTTCGCCTTTATTTACGCGGCCGTATCATTCACCAAGCTCACCCACATAGTTGTAGGGCCGGCTACCGCCCTCCTCAGCTCCAACCGTCCCAAGGGGGCCCTGAGGCCCATGCCCGACCTGGAGAGCATGGAGAGCTATGGAGCCAGGGATGTCAACGACTTCACCTGGAAGCAACTCCTGAGCTTCGACGCCTGCACCAACTGCGGCCGCTGCCGGGATCAGTGTCCCGCCCGAGCAAGCGACAAGTCCCTCTCTCCCCGCAAGCTCATCCGGGGACTGAAAGGATACATGGAGCAGCGCGCCCCAATCCTCCTGAACTTAAAGAATGGAGAACAGCCTTCACCACCGGAGACTCCCATGGTACAGGACGTGGGCGAAGAAGCGCTCTGGTCGTGCACCACCTGCCGCGCCTGCATGGAGGTCTGCCCGGCGTTCATCGAGCACATCGATATCATTGTGGATATGCGACGCTACCTGGTAATGGAGGAGGCGAGGCTGCCCGAAACGGCCATGAACGCCCTGCAAAGCATGGAGACCCGGGGCCACCCCTGGAGGGGTGCCAGGGCAACCCGCATCGATTGGGCCGAGGGGATGAGCATCAAGACCATGGCCGAGGACAGCGACGTGGATATCCTCTTCTGGGTGGGATGCACTCCCGCCCTGGAGGAGCGCGGCCAGAAGATGGCCCGGGCTATGGCCTCGGTGCTGAAGATGGCGGGGGTCAACTTTGGCATCCTGGGGATGGAGGAGACGTGCACCGGAGACCCGGCTCGTCGGCTGGGCAACGAGTACCTGTATCTGACTCTGGCCCAACAGACCATCGGAACCCTCAATAGGTACAACGTGAAGAAGATCGTCACCATCTGTCCCCACTGCTTCAACACCATCAAGAACGAGTACCCCCAACTGGGCGGCCACTACGAGGTAGTCCACTACACCCAGTTCGTCAACGAGCTGATCCAGCAGGGCCGTATCAAGCCTCTCAGGGCAATAGAAACGACCCTGGCTTACCACGATTCCTGCTACCTGGGACGCCACAACGGGGTGTACAATGAGCCGCGAGAGATCGCTCAGGCCATTCCCGGTATCCAGCTTGTGGAGATGTACAAGTGCCTTGAGCAGAGCTTCTGCTGCGGCGCGGGGGGAGGACGTATGTGGATGGATGAGCCTGGAACCAGGGTGAGCGACATCCGCACCGAGCAGTTCCTGAAGACCGGCGCCGACACCCTGGGGGTCTCCTGCCCCTTCTGCATACAGCAATTGGAGGCGGGAATCCAGTCCAAGGGCGTGCAGGATACCAGGCAGGTCAAGGACTTGCTAGAGCTGCTGGTGGAGTCGGCAGCGCCGGAGGAGCCAGATATCAGCGACTCATCGAGGTAAGCACCTTGGAACGAGACATCATCTACTGCCAGGACGCACGCCACATGGTCGGTGTGGAGGACGGCTCGATCCAACTGGTAGTCACCTCTCCTCCGTACAACGTGGGCAAGTCCTACGAGTCCCCGCTGGTCCTGAAGGAGTACCTGGCCTTCCTAAAAGAGGTGTGGCAGGAGTGCATCCGCGTCCTATGCCCCGGAGGCCGCCTGGCTGTGAATGTGGCCTCCACCTGGCGTAAGCCCTATATACCACTGCACGCCTACATAGCAACCCAGCTTATCGAGGAGCTGGGGCTTTACATGCGAGGGGACATCATCTGGGACAAGGGGCCATCGGTGGGAGTCTCCACCGCGTGGGGCAGCTTTGCAAAAGCCAGCAACCCCACCCTGCGGGACGTGCACGAGTTCATTCTGGTGTTCAGCAAGGACTCCCCCAGGCTGGAATCCAATGGGCGGGAAAGCGGCATTACAAACAAGGAGTTTGTTGAGTGGACGAAGAGCGTCTGGCATTTCAGCACCGCGTCCCCGAAGCAGGTGGGACATCCTGCCCCCTTCCCCGAGGAGCTGCCCCGCCGCCTGATCCTGCTATACACCAACGTGGGCGACCTGGTCCTTGACCCCTTTATGGGCAGCGGCACCACCGCGGTGGCCGCGATGAAGACGAGACGCCACTACGTGGGCTACGATGTGGTGGAGGAGTACTGCGCTGCGGCGAGGGAGAGGGTAAGAGATGGTGGGCCAGCCGCCGGTGTTTGATTGTTTGCGGAAACTTATTTTCCCCGGGGCATTACAGGCACGAAAAGCAGTACGTGTTTTGATTGAATGGCAGGGCGTGCCTGGGGCAGATGGATGGTTGGTGCATGGTGATACGAGTATAGCAGCGTGGGGATTACGAGGAAACGAGAGGTTGGCACTATGGGGAGATGAAGCCTATGTATGGTGGGCTACTTTGTAGCCACCCTGAGCGCCCAGACTTCGGTTATTGTTCGACTGGGCGAAACCACGGTACATACCCAGCAGGATCACAATTGAGGCACTACAACACGCGTCCCACGCGCAAGATGTTCTTTGAGCCGTTCGCTCTTATTGACGATCACGGGTAAGGATTCTTACTAGACGTAGTCGTCCACGAGTCCCTTGATGCCGAACCATTCCAACGTCCATCCGCCTGCCATCACCTCCATCTCAACTTTCTGGTAGTGCACTCCTTCCTTAGGCAGATAGTCACGACTCTCTAGCCAATCGCAGCAAGTCGCCAACACTGGGTTCTGCCGGAGCTTAGCAATTAAATGGCTTGTTTTTATTACTGGCACATCATTACTTTGTACATAGCCCGCGCCGATAGACGTGTCCGATGCCACTGCCCAAGTAAGGCGGTAACGGTCGTCGATGCTTAATATTGTCTGGAGAGAGCGTGGATGAACGCGAGCCATTTTGACCCGCTTTTGAATCTGTTCGATTCCTATGCGAATATCCGAAGAGCGGTCTCGAATTTCGCGTGGTTCAGCCGGCGCTATAAACGATTTAAGCTCCAAAAGGAGGCACTGCCGCTCTGCATCTGAGATGATCACGAGATCAATCTCCGAGGCGCCACCCCAAAGCGGGACATCCCCGTGCCAAAAACGAAACCCCATCGGAGATAGCGCCTCGATTATGTTTTCACGCGAAAGACTTTCTTTGTGTTGGCTCAACGACGCATAGACTTCACGCCCGTCTAACAGTCGGTTTTGAAGGACCAACAAGTTCCTCTCCAACGAGCTATTCATGAGCAGGTTGGGAGCCATGGCGAGAGTGGATGATGACAGGGGCACAATGGGTTGAAGGGCCGGATCAGGATTTGACTGCCCGCGTGCGCCGTAGGTTAGGTCGCCGACAATCGCAGCGACGACGTCTTGTGTCAAACCACTGTAGCGGCAGAGGCGTCTGATCAGCTCAGAGTGGTCCGTCACGAGCAGGCCCCTAGCTATTCCCAAGCCCACACAACCCGAAGTAGCAGCAGTCATTCGTGCAATAAAGTGCAACGTTGCTAGGACGTACAGGATACGGGCAACCCGTCCAAACTGCCCTATGGTGAAATGAGGCAGTTGCCAATCCAAAGGGAGCACAAAGCGATCGTCCATCATTGGCCCAAGTGCTTCGAGGCCAGCTTGAACTATTTGTGGGTTCAGGTCGTAGTTGAACCAATCATCTTGCACTCGTACCGACGCGGCAACCCGTCCGAAGAAGGAACTTGCCTGTCCGTTTTTGGGAACACTGGACGACCCAGTGAGCCTGTCGTATGCTTCAAAGCGGGAATCGTCACGCATTGGGCCGGTTGCCTTTATCCGGTTCCCCTCTAGCGTTAGCGCAAGTAGTCCGAATGTCGCATAGCTGAAAGCCGATTCAAACCCAAGGTAGTCCATTGAATGTTCAGACAATTGCCAAGCAGCTACATACAGGTCGGCATTGTACTCCCGAGGAACTGCACCTCCTTGAGAACAGGCCTGGGTGAGCCACCTAAGGGGCCACTTCGCGTGGAGAACAAGAGTGTCTGCGATTGCAGCCGATTCATGGCTACTAGTTGCGTCTCGCCGTAATATCTCACGGACGCTGTGTTCCTCGTAGGCGGCAAGGAACCACCAGGCAGCAATGCAGAACGGCTGCCGAAACAATGGGTTCGCCAAATGATGAGCATCGATCTCCCGCTCAGCCGCTCGGAGTTCCTTTGGCACTAGGTCGTTGGGCATCTCACTTCAGTTCTTACGGCGGTCGGGCGCTTCCACAAAGTCGAAATAAGTTCTACTCACTACGCATCCTTCTTGGCCGCAGGGTTAGTCCAAGCATTGTGAACGCATTATATTGGCAATGGGAAGTTGAAATCAAAGACCATAACCCTGAGATGGCCTTGAATCAGATCAGGTAGGGACGTTTCTCTTACCGTCACATGCTCCCTGTCCCTCCTACCCTTTCCTCCCCAGCCGCTTGCGGAGGGCGTTGCGCACCAGCAATCCCAATACTTGTTGGCCCTTGATGAGGAAAGCAATAAGGAAGAGAATAACCCCACAGCCAAAAAGAAAAAGGGGTGGTTCAATGGAATATCGAAGGTTAGGAAAGTCCGGCCTTGAGGTCTCGGAAATCAGCTTGGGGACCCTGGGTGTCGGTTTCACAAGGGGTCGCAGCGAACAGGAGTCGGTATCGGTGATTGCCCACGCCCTAGACCTGGGTATCAACTTCGTTGATACCGCCGATATCTATGACGGGGGACATTCCGAGGAGATAGTCGGCAAGGCGGTGAAGGGACGACGCTCCGAGGTGATAATCGCCACCAAGTTCGGGATACCCCCAAGCGAGCTGCCGAGCGATTACGGAGGGTCGCGCTACCACATAATGCAGGCTATTGACGCCAGCTTGAAGCGTTTGGGTACAGACTATATTGACCTCTACTACATGCACTGGCCCGACCCAACGACTCCCATCGAGGAGACTCTACGAACGTTAGATGACCTGGTAGGAGCCGGAAAGGTGCGGTATATTGGCTGTTCCAATTTTACCGCCTGGCAGCTTTGCGAAGCGGCATGGACTTCCAAGATGTACAACCTGGAGTCCTTTGTGGCTGTGCAGTCACTGTACAACATGCTTGACCGACACATTGAGTCGGACGTGGCGCCCTGCTGCCAGGAGTATGGAATTGGCGTGGTACCCTGGAGGCCGCTGGCCGGTGGATTTCTTACAGGCAGATATCAGCGGGGAAAGCCAGCTCCGGCTGGAGCACGTCTGGGTTCACCCCAACAGGCAAGGCCAGGACGCGCCTTCGATATCATGGCTAGAGCGAGAGCATTTGCTGGAGTGCCAAGGACTGGATACGAATCGGTGCTGTCCGATGCCAATTTCGACGAGCTTGAGAGGCTCCAAAGGTTTGCAGAGGAGCGCGGCCACACCATCGCAGAACTGGCCATCGCCTGGCTGCTTTCGCATCCGTGGGTGAGCGCGGTTATTACTGGAGCATCAAGTCCCGAGCAGATCTCAGCTAATGTTGCTGCGGCAAGCTGGAAGTTGCCGGCGGAAGAAATGACCCGGTTGGCATAGGCCGTATGCAACTTTTTGTCAGCTTGGGCGGGTACATCTCTGCACCATCACGAGCCAGTTCCCTACCCTACTCCTTGCTGCCCAGGCGCTTGCGGAGGGCATTGCGTATAAGCTCCGCCAAGCGTTTGCCGTGCAGCCTGGGAGCAAAGCGTCGCTTGCGGCGGACATCCTCGCGTCGCTCTCCCCTGGTCTTGTCCTGCTCCTCGCTCATGCTGCCTCAATTGTACCAGAGCGCAGAGATTCTTCGCCCCTATTACATTGTCGTCTGCACAAAGAGTGATAGAAATAGCACCGCCTGCTGTCATTCCGAAATCAGCGCAGCGAAGTGAGGAATCTAGGGACTACCACCCTTGTTGACGGCATAAGTCCTGGATTCCTCGTCGCTTCGCTCCTCGGAATGACATAAGGGTGGAGACGCTCAGAATGGCATGTGGAGGGAACGGGGTTCAGAATGACACATGGGGACGGGGCTCAGAATGACGATGGTACGAGGGGACAGGGAGAGAGGTCTCCCACCCTTCCCTTCGGCTCCGCTCAGGGTAAACTTGGCTCAGGGTCAGCGGCCAATTGTTCCATGTAGCGGCATGGCCCCAGTCTCAGAGAACGTAGGGTGTTGTCAATCTGCGATTTTGGGACACATTCGAATCGGACACTTAGGGCAGTTCAGGAGGCTCTTGTTAGCTCCCTGAGGGCCTGATTGTGTAGTCTGCGGCGTTCTATGGTCTGAGCCTGCAACTCCTTTCTTCGCTGTA
>JBDRIA010000026.1:0-2164 GCA_043816345.1 Chloroflexota bacterium | reverse complement strand
GGTATAAATCAGCCGACAACTTTTTGCTAACTAATATAGCCGATTTTATAGCTATACCCTTCGTTTGTCAAGTGGGGTGGGTGGCCAAAATCCACCATCTAATTGTCACTCCCTGCGATTTTAGGGAGAATACGCCTCGCTGGGACTCAAGCTGGCAGCTTGCGCAAAGATTCGCGAGAATTTTCTGAGGTGATCCTCATACTTCTTACCTTCAGCATGGGCAGGACAAGGGTTTTCAGCCCTTGAGGAGACGTTGCTTCCCATTGGCGGCTCACTGTACCGCCGATATCCGTTCCCTCCAAGTTAGTCCACCTTGTCCTATAGGGCTTCATGGTGACCCAGCAACCAAAACGATAGACTCGCCTGTGGCCCGCAGAGCCCTCAGTCGTCGGCGCACCTCCATAAGGACCTCAAAGGCTGGGTAGCCTTCGCTGAGGCGGATGATTAGCTGCCGGGCACGGTTCATCACGCGACCAGCCAGGTTAATAAAGCCAAACCGGATCGCTTTCAGCCGCTTGGGGGCCCACCCCTGGGGCAGCACTAATCGCTTCATCAGGGGAATTCAAGTTGAAGGCGAGGACCGTGATCCCCCACCATGCGGCGTTGGCGCCGAAGTGGGCGGAGGGCAGGTGACCGCCGGCCAGGTCCTCCTTCATGACCTTGTGTATCTCCTCACCTTTGCCACACCGCGCTCGATGCCACCAGATGAGCTTGTTCCCCGGGATGTCCCGGTTAGTTACCATACCAAACACTTTGTACTGCCTCTCGCCAAGGCTCATGCTGGGGAAGGGAAGCTGGGCTTCCAGTCCCGGTAACTCCGCCTGCTTTAGCAACTCGCGAATGGCTAGATAGCGATAGACGGGGCCTCCTTTCCGCCGGGCCGTCCAACTGGGCACGAAGCACACCTCCGCCCACTCCTGCTCTGTCTTGACCCTCTGCCCGTCAACCTCCCGCTCCAGTGGCTGCCATTCCCCTTCCTCCACCTCGGCCACTGCACGCTTGAACTCGGCTGTCACATCTACCCCTACGGCAAACTCGATGACCCCGAACCGCTCGCTCTTTCCCTCTGCACAGTAGCGAAGCAACTCTGTTTGATTTGCAGCTGTGTCGCCACGGAAGTAAACCTTCACCACTCCCTCCGGAAGCGCCGCCAGTGTCTCCTTCAGTGCCCGCAGATTCTGATAGTTGGCAGGCACATTCCCATCCCGGAGCTCTGAATGCACCACCATATCCTTTTCTGCCCAGTATGTCGTCATCGGCTGATAGGCTTTATCCCCCTGGTAGCAGTACAGAGCCTCCTGTTTGTAGGTCTTCACCAGGCTGGTATCCTGGTCCAGGGT
This sequence comes from Chloroflexota bacterium, assembly GCA_043816345.1. GTDB lineage: Bacteria > Chloroflexota > Dehalococcoidia > Lucifugimonadales > UBA2985 > JBDRIA01. Next base: position 824 of record JBDRIA010000026.1, on the reverse strand, counting down.
AGCCTCCCGCTGCGGTGACTTCCCTTGCGCAAACCGCAAAAAGTCCTTGTTAACCTGGCTCAACGCCTGCAGATGCTCGTTCGGTGCCGGGATAAAAGCACGTCCATCTGCCCGCTTTGCCTCCTCTGCTGGATTATCGAACGCCGCCAGATACCGGAAGACTACCGATGGTGAGGGGATCGCACGTTTTCGCTCTTTCCGCCACCTGCGCTGCTGCTCACGGCGCTCCTTGCGCGGGCGACCGTGGAACTCCACCCGGCGCAGCACTGTGACAAAGCCTCCGTCCCTTTCCAGTATCCGCAGATCGTCCACGCAATCACCACCCGCTACGTTCAACAACACCAATGGCATGACAACCTGAACATCCGTCCACCCCTGCTTCTGCCCGGAACACGCCCGAAGGTGGTGTCGGATGGAGTCGGTCAGGCCAGAGACAGCCGCCAGCTCCAGATAAGGAGGCAAGCCCGCCAGCGCTGTCATCCCTGAGCCCGTTGGCTCACATTCATAACGGAACGGCAGGACTCCTTGCGTTACCATTTGCTCACCTCGCTGGTGATAGATTTTTAACTTGCTATCATTGTAGCCTACCTTTGCAGTAGGCACCAACAAGATTTTTACCACTTTTTTTGATGGTGGATTTTGGTAGCTTCGGAGATAATCGGACATGCCCTTGAGGGTAAGCGAGCGGATAATGCGCTTCTACAAGCAAATATACAGCTACAAGCACTTCAGCAAGTTACGGCTGCCGTTCACAGCTCCCTGGATTTAGAAAAAGTGCTAAAACGAATCACTGATGGAGCAGTATACTCTCTTGGGTATACCAC
>JBDRIA010000025.1:0-33031 GCA_043816345.1 Chloroflexota bacterium | reverse complement strand
GTTCTTCCCCAGCCGCTTCGCGATGCGGCTCTTCGGCACCCCCTGCTGGTACAGTTCCCAGGCCAGTGTGATCAGTGTGAGGTTCGACATGTCCATGAGAATACACGGACAGTCGGATTTCTACGGAAACATTGCGGCCTTCGCTATAGGAGATTTGTGCGCAGAATATGGCCCTAAAGTCACATTTTGACAAACGGCGATGGGTATGCTACATGGGAGATGGCCCAAATGGTCTCTGCACTGGGCTTGTCGGAGTCCAGGACACCCATGAAACCACCGATGAGATCGCGGGTCTGTGGGCCGAGTTGACTTCGCCCATGCGAGTATCGGGGACCAGTCTCCTATGCTACTCCTCATTGATTTGGCCTTTGACCCCCTTTATAATCAATCCAACCCTGGCTTGACAAAGCACTTTCTGTAAAAGGACAAGATGCCACATATCACTGACTTCCCTGTGGGATACGAGTTTGCTCCCATACGATTCCAGCTCCAGCCTCAGGAAGTAGCCCTGTACCTTCAAGCCGTTGGAGAGTGTAACGACCTCTTTCAGCAGCGGAGGTTTGTTCCTCCAACGGCCCTGGCGGCCTACGCCCTGAGGGGTATCCTCCGCGAGATGAATCTTCCGCCGGGTGCCCTTCACAGCGCTCAGGAGATATCCTTATCCAGGCCAGTTGCTTCGGATCAGGCCATAGTTTTTAGCGCAAAGCTAACACGGAACCTGGTTCAACGGGGCTGGCGGTTTGTGTCCGTAGACTTCTCTGGTATTGATGAAGATGAGAAGATGGTCATCCGGGGGAAGAGCACCGTGGTCGTACCGGAGGGCCAGGGAGGAGATGAGGAATGATGAGGCCCGGCGATGTCCTTCTCCCGGTGAGCAAGACGGTAATTCAGGAAGATGTAAACGCATATGCCGAGGCCAGTGGCGACCATAACCCCCTCCATCTGGACCCGGAGTTTGCCGCTTCTACTCACTTCGGCCGGGTTGTGGCCCATGGTATGCTGGTGCTGGCCTACATATCTGAGATGATGGCCCAGGCCTTTGGGCGCCACTGGCTGGAGACCGGACAGCTCAAGATACACTTTCGTGCCCCGGTGTACCCCGGAGATCGGGTAACTACCTTCGGAGATGTCCTCAGGCTGGCTGAAGAGAACGGTGATGTTTGCTTGACGTGTTCCGTGGGATGCCGCAACCAGGATGGCGAAGAGGTGATAAATGGAGAGGCACAGGTTACAATACCCAAAGTGAGCAACGAGGATGTGACTCAGTGACCAGAGCGCAAAGGCAGTCCAGATACCGTATAGCAGTGGATGCCATGGGAGGCGACCACGCCCCCGAGGAGATAGTCCGGGGCGCTGTGGAGGCCGCGGCCCGAGGCGGAATTGAGGTGCTCCTAGTGGGAGAGTTGGAGGCAATAAAAGAGATGTTGCCTTCACCTGCCCCGACTACCCTTCAGGTCATTCCATCCCAGGGAGTGATAACGGAGGCGGAACATCCCCTGGAAGCATTTCGCCAAAAACCCCGAGCCTCCATCGCCGTGGCCGCGGGTCTGGTGAAGGAAGGCAAGGCCCATGCCTTCGTGACCATGGGTTCCACCGGAGCTGCAATGGCCGCGGGGGTAGTTGCCCTGGGAAATCTGGAAGGAATAGATAGACCCGCCCTGGGAGGGCCCTTTCTGGGCCTGGCTCCCAAGACCACTCTTCTGGATCTGGGCACCAGCATAGATTGCCGTCCCTCCCAGCTGCTGAACTATGGGGTTCTAGGCTCCGTCTTCGCCAAGGTCTTTCTGGGCATAGAGAATCCGAGCGTGGCGCTGCTCAGCGTGGGCGCGGAGGAGGGTAAGGGGAACCGACAGGTCAGAGAGGCATATCGGCTTTTCAGCCAGAGTGGCCTGAACTTTGTAGGCAATGTGGAGGGTATGGACATTCCCTTGGGCAAGGTCGACGTGGTGGTCTGCGATGGCTTTGTGGGGAATGTCCTCATGAAGTTTGCCGAGGGCTTGGGAATGGCTGTGGTAGAGTATATTAAGGCCAGGGTTCCAAGAGGGGCGGAGGAAATGGCCGGGGAGATGATGAGAGAGTTGGCTAACCTCACCAACTTCGTGGAGCACATGGGTGGAGGACCTCTCCTGGGGCTGAATGGCGTAGCCATCGTCGGCCACGGCAGGTCTAAAGCCTCTTCCGTCACAGCGGCCATCGACATGGCCTGTACAGCCCTGGAGCGAGGCCTTGTGGAGATGATGAGCCAGGAGCTGACTCTCGTGCGACGGAAAGTGGAAAGTGCAGGACGACCAGGAGAGATAGATTGAGCACAGATGGAAAAACAGCCCTCATTACCGGTGGATCGCAAGGAATAGGTAGAGCCATCGCCCTCAGGCTGGCAAGAGATGGCACAAAGGTGGCGGTCAACTACAAATCCGAGAAGGAAGAGGCGGAAGCCCAACAGGTGGTGGTGGCCGTGGCTGAACTGGGTGGAGAGGCTATGGCGGTGGTCGCGGATATCACTCAGGGTGGCCAGGTGGAGGCCATGATCAAGCAAGTAGTGGATGCCTGGGGTAGCATCGACATCCTGGTGAACAACGCCGGCATTATCCAGGATAGTCTTCTTGTACGCATGCCCGAAGAGTCGTGGGACAACGTCATCAACACCAACCTCAAAGGGGCGTACTACTGTACGAAGGCTGTCCTGAGGACCATGATTCGAGAGCGATGGGGTCGGATCATCAACGTTGCCTCTGTCGCTGGTGTTGAAGGCAATGCTGGTCAGTCCAACTACGCTGCCTCCAAGGGAGGCCTGATAGCCTTCACCAGAAGTGTTGCCAAGGAGGTGGCCTCCCGCAACATCACAGTTAATGCCGTGGCCCCGGGATTCATCGACACTACGATTGTGGGTGCAATTGTTACCCAGTACAGGGAATTGATCCTCTCTCGCATACCCCTGGGCCGATTTGGTTCCACAGAAGATGTGGCCAACATGGTTGGCTATCTGGCCAGCGAGGAGGCTAAATATATTACAGGAGAGGTAATACGAGTGGACGGCGGCATTGAGCTGTGAAGACCCCTGGGTAATCTGTGAGCCTGTTATGCCTCTCACTGGGAAAATAGCCCTGGTTACGGGCGGCTCCAGGGGGATTGGCCGGGCCATCTCCCTGGAGTTGGCCCGGCAGGGTGCCGAGGTCATCATTAACTATGCCCGGAGCCACCAGGAGGCCAGGGCAACAGCCGCCGAAATCCGTGCCCTTGGAGTGCGTTGCCTTCCTTTGAGGGCCCACCTGGGGGAACCATCCAGGATCCAGGAGATGTTCCAGCGTGTAGAAAAGGAGTTTGGGCGGCTTGACGTTCTGGTGAATAACGCTGCTTCTGGTGTGCAAAGGGGTGCCCTGGACCTGGAGACCAAGCACTGGGACTGGACCCTGGACATCAACACCAGGGCACCGTGGCTATGCGCCAAGGAGGCGGTACGCCTGATGCCCAGCGGTGGTCGCATTGTCAACATATCCAGCCTGGGATCTCATCTCGTGCTCTCCAACTACCTGGCCGTGGGCGTATCCAAGGCAGGGCTGGAGGCCTTGACCCGATATCTGGCGGTGGAGCTTGCGCCCCAGGGCATTGTGGTGAACGCAGTCGCCGGCGGAGTGGTGGATACTGATGCCCTGAAACATTTCCCCAACCGGGAGGAGATGATCGGTGACTCCCTTCGGCGCACTCCCGCAGGGCGCCTGGTCACCGCTGAAGACATGGCCAAGGTAGTAGCCTTCCTGTGCAGCGATGGGGCTGAGATGGTTAGAGGTCAGGTACTTGTGGTCGATGGAGGGATATCGCTGGTGGGCCTTTAGGAATACCCTTTCAACCTCGGTGTCCCAGGCTCTGGTGTAGTGTACGCCAAATAGCTTGACAATAAATAGGTTTCGCCGCCGGTGTACTATAAAGTGGATTATTGTAAAGCCAATAGCGAGACACTACAGTAGTATCCCTATAGCCTTTGAGATCTTGCGCGAGCACACCTTGTTTGCAGGAGTGTACAGACTCAGGGACGGCAATTCCCCTGTCCACAGTGTCACTCTTGCCTGGTCATGACTGTCAGTGCGGGCGTAGGGGTGCTCGCACTCGTTTCACAAGCTCCTGCATCAAGTAGGATAGCAGATACGGAAACCAGAACTTCTGAGATAGCACTACGCTGTCGGCCTAACAACGTGCAAGTCGCTTCTGGTGGGCCATTCGGAACAGATCCCGAACTCCTGTTTGAGAAGAAGCAACTTATTCCGTCCTTGCAGCAGCTGCTTATCTCCTGCTCAACATCCACATGATAAGTCTACCAGGCCTCACGGGGGGACGTAAACGTGTCACGAGTGTCACAAATATCATAACGTGTGGTCGGTCTTCACTTTTCGGCTTTTGTTACCTATCTGGGCTGTTCTTGTCCGAATAATTGCCGGGATTGCCAGAAACTCACCGCTTTGGTTTAGCTTTGGGCATCATCTTTAAGGACTCTCTATCATTCTCAAGGTACGTAATCCATTGCCAGCTAGTTCCATACCCCTTTTGTCTTTTGACAGTCTCCTGGCCTTCGTGAATTGTTCCTCCGCCTTCTTACGTGCGAAGTCATAGCCGCAGCCTAATGTCTTCAAGGTGACTCTCTTAGAGGGTGTTTTCAAAGGGATGCACTACATTGCGAACGGTCTACCCTCTCTCTGACTCTCCCCCGTTGCACGGGGGAGAGAAATCCCTTCCCCCGCTCGCGGGGGAAGGTTAGAGCTTGCCCTGAGCGAAGCCGAAGGGATGGGGGCCTTCCGCGGCTTGGGAAACACCCTCTTAGGCTAGATGGGCAGGGGCAGATGATAAATAATTCCGGTGACAATGTTCGCCAGTCCCATCATCACCAGGAGCCCGGCGGGATTTAAGCCATTGACGGCAAAGTAACCAATGGCCAGTGGGAAGAGGGTGCCAAAGCCATCCATCGAGCCGGCAAACTCACGAAGATTGAGGTAGGATGGGAAAAATGGACACCAAAGTCGGATAAGATAGAGCGACGGAGGTGTCAGGATGAAAGGGATTCCGCAAGGAAGGTACACCAGGGAGTTCCGCCAAGAAGCAGTGAAGCTGGTAACGGAAGAGAAGCTGTCATTGCCGGAGGCAGCCCGCCGGTTGTCGTTGCCACCATCGACGTTAGGGTACTGGGTGAAGGCACACAGGGCTGGCAAACTGGGAGATGTGGGCAAGACGTACAGGCCCTTGACCGAAATTGAGATGGAGTTGGCCTGGACGAAGAAGGAACTGGCGGAAGTGAAGATGCCGCCTGCCGACGGCTGGGTCGCCTCCGGGAGTGGGGGCAACAGTCGTCCCTGGCTAGTTGATTGAATATTCCAGCAGAACCAGATTGCTCTTGAAAGTGGACGACCTATTGTCAAAAACCAGCTGGTACTGTCCCGATGGGACGGCAACTGGCTACCCTGGGTCCCCAGTAGAGATTTGGCTTTAACGTACGTAACCCGGCGCGAGGACAGGAGATTCCTTGACCTGCACAGGGAAGAGGGGATTACCTCCCCCCGCGCCCTTCAACGCGGCTCGGGCCCTCCAGAAGGGAACGCCTCCCTGTATGTCCACATACCCTTCTGCAAGTCCCTCTGCCCGTACTGCTCCTTCAACAGGTACTTGTTTCGGGAGGACAAGGCACGACGGTACTTTCAGAGCTTGCGGAAGGAGTTAGACCTCTATCTGGGTGAAGGGTACACGTTCTCCAATATCTACTTCGGCGGTGGGACCCCGACGGTGCTGATGGACGAACTGCTGGAGTTCATCCACTACCTGCACGCCAACCTGGACGTTCGGGAGATCTCCCTGGAGACCAATCCCGCCGACGTCAGCCCGGAAAGCGTCAGGCTATTGAAAGAGGCTGGCGTCAAGCGGTTTTCCATAGGGGTGCAGAGCTTCGACAAGGACCTGCTGAAGAGCATGGGAAGAGCCTCTTCCCACGGTGACAAGCTGGTGGAAAGGGTATCCCTGGCCAGAGGCATGTTCGACACGCTGAACATCGACCTGCTGTACAACCTGCCGTCGCAGACCATCGATATGTTCCGAAAGGACGTGGACACATTCAAGGACCTGGGAATAGAGCAAGTCACCTTCTACCCCCTGATGCCCTCCCCTCGAAAGGCCACTGCCCTTGAGCGCAGCTTCGGCAAGGTGGATTCCAGCCGCGAGAGGGCCTTCTACGAGGTCATCCTGAAAGAGATGTATGCTGGGGGGTACACCGCCTCCACTACCTGGTGCTTCTCCAAAGGCCACCGGATAATCGACGAGTACATCGTCGAATACGACGACTACGTGGGCATCGGGAGCGGCGCCGTCAGCTACGTGGACGATGTTTTCTACGTCAATTCCTTCGCCTTGGAGCGATACGAGGAATACCTGCGTGGAGGTAGATTCCCGGTGATAGGGTGGAGGAGGCTATCGGAGTCCGAGACCATGCGTTACTATCTGCTGACCAAGCTGTTCGCCTTGAAGCTGGACAAGGACGGGTTCAAAGTCAGGTTCGGTGCCGACATCCACCGGAAGTTGCGCAAGGAGCTGCTATTCTTGAAGCTAGTCGGTACCGTCCAGGAGAAGGACGGCGCCCTCCATCTGACGGAGAAGGGCATGCATCATGTGAGCGGGATGATGCGCGAGTTCTTCACCTCCTTGAACGGGCTCAGGGAATACTGCATGCGTCACAGGCTCTAGAAATGGTTGCACTCTATTTGTCGCCTGCTATAGCCACCGCTCTGGCACGGAGAAACTGAGGAGCAACGGCAAACCATCCAGTAGCGGAAGCAGTACAATCATGCACTGCGGGAATCCCTCAAACCAGGGGCTTCACCACGTAGAGACCCCGGGGTGAAATCCCGGCACCCCACCCCACAGTGGCGGTAGCACACGTGACTACAAATAGCAGGGAACGGATTTTTCTCTCTGGCCACCGCCTCGGCCTCGGCAGACTATCCCTTTTGCACGTAGGCTATGTAGCGTGGAACGTCTACGCCGACGGTGCAATTCCTTGCACAGGGTGCAACGAGTCTTTTGCATTTGCTGAAGTAGTCAAGAGCATCTCCATCATCTATTGCAGGGCATCTAGACAGCCTTCCCCACTTTCACGGGTGAGACCTTCAACCCAGGCACTCTGGACATGGGGTCCGGGTCCTCGCTGCTCTCCAGGCGGGTCACCAGGTTGCCGAAGAGGAAGGTGGCGGACACCATGCCCTTGAAATTCCTGGCGGTGAGGTGCGCCCTAGCCCTGATGCGTTCCCGGAGCGAAATCACTTCCACCCAGTCCCCTTCTTCAATGAGCAGGTCTGCGGCATCGGTGGGATGGATCTCCAGCAGCTCGTCACGCTGGATGTGGTTTTTCGGCCCTGCAACCTGTATCTCCATATCTCTGTGGGGTTGATGGAGCACCCGTCCAGGGAGGAAAAGGAGAGGGAAGTCGGCAGTGGTCATGGTGGGGGCCTCTTTCAACTCCAGGGAGATGAACCTGGCCTTTCCCTTGGGGAAGCCTTCTGCGTATAGAACAGGGCTGCCCGCATTTTCCGGCGTATTGCATGGCCACTGAAGACCAGCGTTTAGCCCTCCTGCGGCGGGATAGAGCTGGCCGGGTAGGGGGAAGTTCGGCCATATCAACGGCTGCAGCGCGCTCTTTTTGGAGAGGAGGCGGTGATATGTGATACCGGCGTAGGTGGGGATCAGGCTGGATATCTCGTCCAGCACCTGGGCCGGGCAGTGATAGTCGAAGCCCTGGGCGTTCATGGCTTTGGCAATCTGGCATACTATCCACCAGTCGGGCCTGGCCTCGGTACTCTGGACGTCCAGGACTTTCCGTAGAGGTTGGACACGACGCTCCAGGTTGGTGAAGGTACCCTCCTTCTCGGCGAAGGTGACCGAGGGCAGGACTACGTGGGCCACCTGGGCCAGGCCCGACGGAAAGGTATCCTGCACCACCAGGAACTCCAGTCCTTGAGCCGCCTCAATTACGTTTCCTAGCTCGCCGTTGGAGAAGCTGGGGCTATCGCCCACCACCATCATGGCCTTTATACGCCCTGCTGAGACGGCTTGGAAGACCTCGTTGACTCCCACGCCTGTGCCCGACGGCAACTCCACGCCCCAGGCCTGTTGGATGGAAGCGCGAGCCGATGGGTCTTCCACCGGCAAATAGCCGGGCAGCAGGTGGGGAGTGCAGCCCATGTCCCAGGATCCCTGGTCGTTGGTGCCGGGTCGCAGGGGGTAGAGCCCTCCGTTGGGCCTACCTATGTTGCCCGTCAGAAGGGCCAGGTCTGCCAGGGCACTCACGCAGTCCACATGCTGTGATTCGGGGACGGTATCCAGGGCGTAGAGGATGGCTGCGGGGCCGTTCTGAGCGAAGGTCCGGGCGGCCAGGCGTATCTCATCCTGGGATACGTGCGTTGTCTCCTCGACCTTGTTGAGGTCGAATCGCCACAGTGAGTGTTTGAGAGAGTCTAGGTTCTCGCACCTCTCTCTCAAGAAGTCCTCGTCCTGCAACACTTCGTCCACGATGACCCGGAGCATTCCCCCCAGCAGGATGGCGTCGGTCCCCGGCCGGGGCCGTATCCACATGGTGGCGTGGCGGGTCAACTCAACCTCTCTGGGATCGATGACGATGAGCTTGGCCCCCTTCTTCACAGCCCGTTTCACGGGCACCGCCACCACGTTGTGCTCCTCGGTGGTGTTGGTTCCTATGGCCAGGATGCACCTTGCGTCCTCCAGGTCCCACACGGGATTGGTGGCCGCCTGATATCCCAGGGCCACCTCCAGGGGCGCCGCCATCTCCGGCTTGAGGTTGGAGGAGTGGTCTACGTTGTTGGTGCCCATCACGGTGCGGGCAAACTTCTGCAATAGGTAGTTCTCTTCGTTGGTGCCCCGATAGGAGGCGATGGCGGCGAACTGGTCGCCTTTGTACGCGGAAAGCTTCTCTGCTACCAAGGAAATGGCCTCTTCCCAGGAGGCCTCCTCCAGGGAGCCATTGCGCCTCACCAGGGGAGTCTTGAGCCGGGCGCGGCTGTTGATGAAGTCGAGGCCGAACTTGCCCTTGAAGCAGGTCTGCCCATGATTGGCCTCAGCCTCCAGATCTGGGATGGAACGGATGACTTTGCCCCGCAGGTTCACTCCCAGCTTTAGCTGGCACCCCACGGGGCAGTGAGGGCAGGTGGTGGATACCTGCTCCACGGCCTTCTCCCACTTGTAGTCCGATTCCACGAGCGCCCCCACGGGGCAGATGTCGATGCAGGCGCCGCAGAACTCGCATCCCGACTCCAGTAGCGAGGTGCCGAAGGCGGTGCCGACCTGGGATACGCCAGATCGCTCCATAAAGGTGATGGCATTGTCTCCCCGTATCTCCTCGCAGGCTCTCACGCATCGGCCACACAGTATGCACTGGTTGTAGTCGCGGTCGTAGAAGGGGTCTCTGTTCAATACCGGAAGGTTGCGGTAGTTGTAGGTCAGGGGTGTGGCGAGTTCCATGCCCACGTAGAGGGTGGTCCCCCTGAGCTCGCAGCGGTGGTTCTTGGGGCAGGTGATGCAGCGGTTTGTGACTGAGACGTGGCGCAGGCATATGTCCTGGGGGCCGCAGAGGTCGATGCGATGGCAGGTAATACAGCTGTGGGGGTGCTCTGAGATGACCAGATCCATGATGCCCTTCCGCAACTCCTGGAGCTGAGGGGTATTGGTTAGCACTACCATGCCATCGGCCACGGGAGTGGTGCAGGCGGTGGGAGTCCCGCGGACGTTCTCTATCTCCACCACGCACATCCGGCATGCGCCATAGGATTTCATCCCCGGGTAGTAGCAGAGATAGGGAATGTACAATCCAGCCTCCGTGGCCGCCTCCATGATGGTCTTCCCGGGCTGGGACTGTATCTCCTTCCCATTGATGAACAGGGTGATCGCAGAGGCCATTGCTCTCCTTAGATTCTAAGCTCCAGGGGTTGGGCAGAGGTGTTGCTGGACCTGGTGCGCTGGGGAACGAAGACGGGGCCAAGGCACTGGCCGGTGGGGCACCGTTTTTCCTCCATATGGGCGGCGAAGTCCTCCGGGAAGAATTGCAGCGCCGACTGAACTGGGCTCCACCCTAGCTGGCCATGTCCGCAGAGGGCGCTCGCAGCCATATACTGACCGATGGTACGCATGATCTCTAGGTCCTGAGGCCGACTCTGAAAGCGAGCTATGCGCTCTATGATCTCCAAGAGGTTCTTCATACCCAGGCGACAGGGGAAGCACTTGCCACAGGACTCATACTGGCAGAAGGTTACGAGGAGCCGGGCCATGTCCACGGCGCAGGCACGTTCATCGGCCACGATGATGCCGCCGGAGCCCAGAATGGCCCCCACCTGAGCCATGCCCGCGAAGTCCAGGGGTATGTCCAGTTGGTCGGCGGGGAGAAAGCCTCCCAGGGGCCCTCCCGTTTGAAGGAACTTGACCTTTCTTCCATCGGGGGCTCCTCCGGCCATGTCGTTAATGACCTCCCGCAGGGTGATGCCCATTGGCACCTCCACCGTGCCGGGTCGCTCGATGTTTCCAGACAGGCAGAGGACGGCAGTACCTTTGCTGCCCTCCGTTCCTATGCTGGCGAACCACTCTCCTCCCCTGGAGATGATCTCTGGAACGTAGGAGATGGTCTTTACGTTGTTAATGTTGCTGGGAAGTCCCCACACCCCAGACTGAGCGGGGAAGGGAGGTCGTGAGCGAGACATGGCCCGCTTCCCCTCCACGGACTCCATCAGGGCCGTCTCTTCTCCGGCGACGTAGGACTCTCCGGTAAGGGACACCTCCATATGGAAGCTGAAGGAGGAGCCCAGGATGTTTTCTCCCAGGATCCCCAGTTGGTAGGCCTGCTCGATGGCCCGCTCGGCGCGCTCGATAGGCCCTTGGTGGCCGTGGCGGATGAACACCACTCCATTGCTGGCCGCGGTGGCGTATCCCGCCAGGATGGCCCCTTCGATGAGGGTGTGGGGGTCGCTCTCCAGGATGCCCTTGTCGTTGTAGGCCCCGGGGTCGCCCTCCTCACAGTTGCACAGGATGTATTTTATAGGGCCCGGAGAGCGAGCCAGGAAGTTCCACTTGGTGCCCGTGGGAAAGGCGGCTCCTCCCCTCCCCTGTAGCCCGGAGTCCCGCACCTCCTTGATCACCTCTTCAGGCTGCATCTCGTTGAGGGCCTTATTCAGGGCGTCGTACCCCCCCCGGGCGATGTACTGGTAGATGTCCAGAGGGTCTATATGGCCGCAGTTACGCAGGGCGATGCGGACCTGGCGGCTCCACATTGGCAGGTCTTCCAGGCGCGGGATACCCTCCACCTGCTCATCTCCCAAGTAGGCCAGGGCCAGATCGGGGCGGGGGTCATCACCGGTAAGGTAGGACTCCACCAGGGCAGGGACTTGCTCAGGGGTGAGGTTTTTGTAGAATACGCGGGGCTTCCCCGGCTTGAGGATGTCTACCAGAGGCTCGGCGTAGCACAGGCCCAGGCAACCCACGGCGCTGACGTTGGCGGCAATGCCTCGCCTTTCAAGCTCGGTCCTGAAGGCCTCGACTACGGGCAATGCGCCCGCGGCTTCACCACAGACAGCGGTGCCTATGCGTATCCAGGGCTTGTCGCCGGCCTCCAGTTCCTGGAAACGGCGTTGCGCCTCCTGCAACAGATCTTCGAAACTAGCCATTTTTACTCACGCGAGGGCCTATTGGGAAGTCCCGTCTTTTAACTGAGAGACCATCTCGGTAATCCTCTGTATCATGGCATCGCCCTTCAGGCCACCCAGGTATTGAGGGCCGATGACCTCATGGTCGATGCTAATCACGGGACCCTGGGAGCAGGCTCCCAGGCAGGTGTTGTACTTAAGGGAGACCTTGCCGTCGGAGGTATCTCCCTCTCCTGAGAGGCCCAGGGCGTGGAGGACGGCCTGGAGGAGGGACATGGCGCCTTCCAGGTGGCAGGTGGGGCCCCAGCACACCTCGACGATGTGCTGGCCGGGTGGTGTGAAGCGGAAGTTGGGGTAAAAGGAGGCCACGCCCCAGACGTCGTTGATGGTGGAGCGTGTGAAGGCGGCGACCTCCTTGATGGCCTCGGGTGGTATGTGGCCTATGGCGTCTTCCACGGCCAAAAGGGAGGAGAGGATGGTAACGGTCCTGGCCTTTTGGTTTGCCAGGGCCTCGCTTATTCTATCTCGGTGGCCGTTGTGGTTGTTGGTCACCCTGTCTCCGGGCATTGTGATTTTTCCAACTAGCTGATGTTAGCACAATGGGGGGGAGGGTTCAATGGGAAGGATGGTGGGTTGTGCGGTTTTGGTGACAGAGATGGGGCACTTGACAAGGAGGCTTCCTCCAGGTACATTACGCCCATAGGGTGTATGGGTGGACATTGAGTTTGCAACGAACCGCCTGGCCGCGGCAGGTCTGAGCCTCTCGGAGGCCACCCGTCTCTTTGGTGTTCCGATTGCGCGGAAGTATATCCAAAGGCTGGCAGTCCTAAGGGCGGTGGACAATTTCCCCCAGCTTTACGGACACCGGGCGCTGCGGCTGCATCCCTTGAGAGGCAACCGAACTGGACAGTATGCAATGACCCTTACGGGCAATTATCGGCTTATAGTTGAAAGAATCAGCGCGGATGAAGTCCGCATCCTGGACGTGGAGGACTACCATGGCAACTAGGACAGACGCTTACCCTGACGTGGCCATTCCCCCTGGGGAGTATCTTGCGGAGGAGATCGAGGCGCGAGGCATCACACAGAAGGAGTTGGCGAGGCGTATGGGGCGGCCTGTGAACGCCATCAACGAGATTATCAACGGGAAAAAGGCCATCACCGCCGAGACGGCTCTACAGCTTGAGGTGGTAATGCCGGAGATTCCGGCGCGGTTCTGGCTGAACCTGGAGACCGATTACCAACTCACCAAGGCACTAATCAAGCGTCGCGCTGGGGGACGGTAGGTGTGGTGATTGGTCCTGTGCTGCCTGCAGCAATGGATTGTGGGGCGGCCGTGATCTTGTTAGAATGAATGTGCGCGTGGTTTGAAGCCTGCGCGGGAAGCCTGTTAGAATTACGTCACCTTTGGACAGAGGAACCCAAGATGGCCAACGAGGACAGCGTCAGTATTACAGTGCAGAACTTCCTTTCCAGAGTTGAGGCGGAGGAGCAAGTAGGACGTCCAGTGAAGACTGCCCTCCGCCGCCTTGCGGATACCGGCCAGTTGTCCAACCAGGACGCCATAGAAGCTGCTATCCGCGAAGAGGAGCCACAAGTTGATGAAGCTGAAACGACTGCAAGTGAGGGCCCTTCGGGGTCTCCGTGACTCAGAAATCCCGTTTGAAGGCAAGAGCCTCTTGCTGTGGGGCGAGAATGGCTCGGGCAAGAGTTCAGTGGTTGACGCCATCGAATTCTTGTTCACGGACAAGATCAGCCATCTTGAGGGCACGGGCACGATGGGGTTATCCTTAGAAAGACATGCTCCTCACTGGGAACTCGGGGCTGCGGCCCTGGAAGTGCAGGCTACATTTGACCCCGGTGCCGTCACAGTGTCTCGTTCCCTTGCGAGCCCTCCATCAATCCCTCCTGTCCTAGGTAGCACATGGGAAATCGCTAAATCCGGCAACTACATCCTTCGTCGTTCCCAACTTCTTACGTTTATCCATGCTCTTCCAGCGGACCGTTTTCGTGCGGTCGGGTCCCTGATAGGGATAGAGGCTCTTGATGAAATTGAACTTGCGATCATGCGTGCCCGGGATCGGTTTGAAGGTGACACGGCAGCTGAACAGCAGGAGGTAGGACGGATCAAGGGCAGGTTAGGCAGCATAATAGGGACGGCGGAGGCGGTGCCCGAGGAAGTCATGGCAGCCTTGAACAAGGACGCCGCGGGCTTGGGTTTAGGTTCGCTATCGTCCCTGAGTAACATTTCAGGGAAGACACAGGAGTGGATGCGATTCGCAAAGCAGGCAGACCAAACGCAGATTGGCACACTTAACAATCTAAGAACCGGGGCTGAGGCAACGACCGTTCCTGGAGACCTTGCTGGCCGACTGAAGCGTTATCAGGATGCACATTCCAAATTGGTATCCCAGCGCGACACAATCGACCGTGTGTCTGAAGCCGAGCTTCTGCAGCAGGGGCAGAAAATCCTCGAGAGCACCACCACAGCGGTCTGCCCATTGTGTGAACAGCCCATTGACCTTCCTGCTACGTTAACGCGAGTAAGAGAACGCCAGCACCTCCTACAAGAACTTACTACAGAATTCTCCGAGTTCCGTAGAAGCTGTGAAGAACTCTCTTCTACGTTGTCCTCCTTGGGAGGACGCATAAGGGCATTGGTAGGAGTGGTCGCAGATAGCTTAGATGCGGACTCTTCTATACGAACTCGCCTATCACAGCTTGTCACAAACCTAGAGGTGCACGGTCGTTCTATCCAAGCCTCCGCCAAGCTCGAGGAAAGTTGCGACGTAGATAGCGTTCTTCGCGAAACATCTGGCTATGAAAAAGTTCGCAAGGAATTGGTCGAACAGGCGACGAAGACGCTCAATGGCTTGGCACTGACAGAAAGTGATAAGGCTACTTTGGATTTGATTCAGAAAGCCCACGTCCTAGAATTGCAATGGCGTGAACTTGTTGAGCACGCGAAGACGCTTGATCGGCTAACAGAACTACAGCGACGGGCACGGTACGTGTTTGATACCTTCTCCGATTGCAAAAAGTCCGAAGTCACACGAGTGTATGAAGCCATCGAAGCTGACGTGCGGAACTTCTACGAGCGTTTACACCCAGACGAGCCCCGTAGCGAGTTCCAATTGGTGCTCTCCCAAACGCGCCGAGCCAGCACAGAGCTACGCATAAAGGCCTTCGGGCAGGAGCACACCGATCCGAGGGCTTTCAAAAGTGAAGGACACCTCGACTCGTTGGGACTCTGCATCTTCCTGTCCTTCGTTAAGCACTTCACGGCAGGCTGGCCATTTGTTGTTCTCGATGATGTGATCATGTCAATTGACAGCTCGCACAGAGGCCGTGTTGCTGAACTGCTGTTGACCGAGTTCTCAGGTTGGCAGCTAGTAGTCACTACACACGATGAAATCTGGTTTGAGGAATTTGTGAATCACGAACGGGCATATGGAAAGGAAGGACAGTTTCTGAACCGCCGAATACACAGGTGGAGCTTGGGTGAGGGTGCGGTGGTGCAGCCCTACAGGCCCAGGTGGGAGCGAATCCTGGATAAACTTGGAGCTGCCGATAAGACCGGTGCGGCTAACGACGGCAGGCAGTCCTTGGAGTGGATACTGATGGAGATCTGTGTGAGCATCATGGCTCAAGTACCCCTGAAACGGGATGCCCGGTACACAGTACAAGACTTGATAGGACCAGCACAGCAACGTTTGACAAAGCTTCTTCCGCCCAAGAAAAACGAGATAGCGAGCATCTTTAGGGATATTCAGTCTGCGAGTACACCTGGGAATTTGCTTTCACATAGCAATGCTGATGCGCCATCTCTATCTGTGGCTGAAGTACAACGGTTCTGTGAATCGACAAAGGCTTTGCACGACTGGTTCGCCTGCCCAGGCTGTAGCCAGACTCCCTCTTACGTGCAATCCATGAAACTGATACGCTGCTCCAATTCCAGGTGTCCCACACCTTTGCAGTGGACAACCAGCTAGGACTTTTCTACGAACTGCGCGACGTGATGTAGGCCAAAAGGAAAGCTCACCCCAAATCCCCCATTATTGCGTCGGCCACCTGCTTGCCCATACGCACGCTGTAGTTGGTGCCCTACCTTGGCAGGTTAGAGGGAGGGGTGTCAGGGATGGGAGGTAAGAGGTCGGGGTATTGAGCGGCGAAGGATCGGTACAGCTCTTTGGAGGCTCTTATGGTGCTGCCCTTGCCGTGGCCGGGCAGGATGAAGGTGTCGCCTGGGAGGATAAATAGCTTTTCCTTGATGCTCCTGAGGATCTGCTGTGTAGCCTCGACACCCCGACTTTCCCCCGGCGCTTGGGCATAAAGGGTGTCCCCTGTGAAGAGGTGGTTGCTGGCTAGATAGCATACCGACCCTGGTGTGTGACCAGGGGTGTGGATTACCTTCACCTCTACGGTTCCCACGGTGATGGTGTCGCCGTCCTTGACCAGGATGTCCGGGGCCACCGGCATGTCTGGGGCGTCATCGCCGTGGGCTGCCACTGGAGCACCCGTGGCGTCGGTGATTTCCTTCAGCCCCTCCAGGTGGTCTCTGTGTCTGTGAGTAATGAGAATGGCCTTGACCTGGGTGCCCTTGGCCTGTTCCAGGATCTTCTCAGGACCCAAGGGAGCGTCGATGATGATGCTCTCCCTGGTGTGGGGACATACTATGAGGTAGGCGTTGTTACCATCGGAGCCACAGAGAGTCCAGAATACCCGTAACTCCTTGTCGTACAATATCTCCATATGTGCCTCCAAGTAGTGTAGTGTACGCCAAATAGCTTGACAATAAATAGGTTTCGCCGCCGGTGTACTATAAAGTGGATTACTGTAAAGCCGATAGCGAGACACTACACTAGCCTAAGCCTCCTTCCTTGACACTCTTCTTGCGCCCTAGTTATTATACGGAGCAGGGTGTTGGCCCTGCAGGCCAATCCGTCCTTCCTCAACGTGGGGCCAGTAGCTCAGGTGGTTAGAGCGCAGTCCTGATAAGACTGAGGTCCCTGGTTCGAATCCAGGCTGGCCCACTTACAACCTCAGGAAACTCGGAGATGACTGATAAACCGCTACCGCGAAAGAGAAAAGTCACACTACCTGCCTATTTAGAGAAACCACCTAAAGCCTTCAGGGTTCGCCCTTACATTAAGAAGAAGCGCATCGTCACTGGGTTCCGAATTGAAGACTCTGAGCGAAAAGCGATAAAAAATAGGGCTGCTGTCATCAAGCATATACGAGATACCTACCCTGAAATATCAGTGCCTGAGCTGGAAAATGCCTCGATTGGGTATGCTGATGTAAAGCTAACTTGCATTCACGAAGTCCACAGTGAGGAAGTTAACCCATATCGCGATAAGTTCGCCGTGATCTTGGAGCCCGAAGAAGACCGGGGCTACTTGATCCATTGCCCTGTCTTATCCGGCTGCTCCAGCCAGGGTGATAGTCTTGAGAAAGCCCTGAACAACATTAGAGAAGTCATCTGCATTCGAAGGCGTTAGTGGAGGTGTTTAGGAAAGGAGTATCGCTATGACCTATAGGCAAAGAACCGTAGACATCCTGGTTAGCATAGTCATCCTTGGCTCGATATGGGGTTTTCTGGAGGCCACCCTGGGCGGGACGCTTCATCTTATCCATTTTCCGCATAAGGGTGTCATCATGGGCGGCATCGGAATGTCCATCATGGCAACATTTGTAGCTACTACCAGACGCCCTAGCCTAGTGATTTGGGTGGGATTCATCGCCGCGCTTTTCAAGGGATTAGATGCCCTCATTCTCGGTGGGCCGATTTTCGCGCCCTTTGTAGTCAATCCAGCTACGGCGATTATCCTGGAGGCGATGGCTTTCAGCATGGTAATCGGCCTCCTGTTCAGGAAATTCGAGAATAGTATCAAAGTTAGAGCTGGAGCGGGTGTCCTGGCTGGTTATCTAAGCATAATCCTCTACGCTGTTATTGCATCGGGAGCAGGATTGGGCAAATGGGTATGGATGAGCCTTGGGGAAAAGGTCAATCACGTCTTGATTGAAGGCACAGGAATAGCTGTGGTAGGTGGTGGACTCTTGCTCCTCGGTTACCTGCTGGGGATCTCACTGCGGCCCAGGCTTGAGGAACTAAGGGCGATGAGACCTCGGCTCTTCTACACTGGTGCCTTGACTATCGGAGCCTCCTGTTGGATCGTCAGCGCTGTTGCCTTTGCAGGCGGTCTTTGATTGAACACTCTCCTTACAGGCCAACCCGGCTCAGGCAAGACGGGTTGGTGTTACGAGTATGTCAACTGGCTACGAAGTTTCGGCGTCAGCGTGGGTGGTGTCCTTTCGCCTGGAGTACACGAAGCTGGCACGCGAATAGGGTTTGACCTAGTTGACCTCCTCACAGGCGATGAGATCGTCTTCGCGCGAGAGAAGGGCAAGGCGCATTTTGAGGGGGTACCGGTTGGTGCGTATACCATCAGCGACGAAGGGCTAGCCTTCGGCCTCAACGCCATCGAGAGAGCCGTACACAAGCCGTGCGACCTGGTGGTTATCGACGAAGTTGGCCACCTGGAATTGGACGACGGAGGGCTCATGCCGGCGGTTTCTGTAGCCTGGATGTCTCCGGTAAATACCCTGATAGTAGTTCGGAGTTCTTTGCAGGACGAAGTACTAAGCTACTTTGAACAGAAGGAGGCACGGAGTACCTGCGTTGTTGTCAGAAGAGGCTAGGCCGACTTCCTTTTCCAGGCGGTTTTCATGCGGCTGTGGCTCAGTTGGGAGAGCGCCTCAACGGCATTGAGGAGGTCGAGGGTTCGGGTCCCCCCAGCTCCACGTTAGGTAATCATATTACCCAATTTAGCCAGTTATTAGCTGACTGTTGTCGTACCCAAAGTCCAGTTTGTGTGTGTTTTCCTTCTCCAATTTGGTGGTTATATTACCCAGTCAAACTCTAAGGCGGGCATTACTCAGCACAGTACACTTTGCCAGACTGTGCAGAAGCAGATAACGGACTTTCTGTGATGGTGCTCAATTCTCAAAAGGGACGCGGATGATTCAGATCCCCTCACTATCTGCCTTGCTACGTGTCTCCGCGAAGCGTGCAACAGGCTGACCGTAGCGCAAGCGGAAGCGTATCCCTTGGCGGCGGAACTCAACGCCTGTCCAAACCAGGGTAAGCAAAATGGATAGAGCATCAGCAACAGGAAACGCTGCCCATAATCCCGCAAGACCGAATATGCGGGGAAGAACCAGGAGGCCTGGAATCAAAAAGATAACCTGGCGAGCAGACGCCAGTACCAGAGCAGCAGTCCCTTTGCCTATGCCCTGAAAGAAGAAAGTGGCGATTATCTGCAACTGAACCGCAAAGAAAAGTAATACAAATATCCGAAGGGCTGAGACTCCCTCGGCCAGGAACCGTGGGTCAGCATTAAATGCCGACGTGACCTGACTTGGAAACAGCATAAAGACCAGCCAACAGAGCAATCCCCAGCTCAGAGCAACCTGTGAGGGATGGAGAGACTAAGATTCCAAACTCGCGTTGAATCTCCTCCATTGCTGCTTGGTTTTCGCTTGTCCACTCAGGAAGCTCAAGGAAGCAGTAGCTATAGGAGCACTCGGGGGCCAGGCAGCCTGAACCCAGAGACCCCCGCCGAGCCCCATGACAGAGGCTGGTGGGGGTCCTTCGTGTGCGGTGATCGGCACCGGGGGTGTTCGTCCGGACGGCCTCCTCGGCGACGGGCTAGCTGCTTCCTAGTTTGAAGAGCAAGGCGGCCGTCTTCCCGAAGATAGCCTCCTGCTCCGCCACGCTACGGCGGGACAGGTACTCGCGCAGGTGGCTGACCACGTTGGCGTAGCCCTCTCGCGCAGCAGAGGGAGGATAGTCCGTCCCGATCATCAGGCGGTTTGCGCCGAACGCCTCGAAGGCCATGTCAATGAACGGCGGCACCTTGCTGAGGTCGAACGTGGGCTCGCGGGCCGGCATGGGTCGGGCCATTATCTCGCCGAGGCCAGGCACCTTCATGTACGTGTTGGGGTATTGCGAGAGGGAGAGTATCTTCCGGTACGATGCATAGGGCGGCTGCCCTCCACTCCCCACGTAACCCAGGTGCTCGATGATGATAGTCAGGTCTGAAAGCTCCTGGACCAGGTTCTTGAACTCGTTGTTGGCGTACTCCTCATGGGCCCCCAGGCTGCTCACCACCAGGCCCAGCTCCGAGGCTTTGCGCCAGATGGCGAGAGGATCGTTGCCAGGCGAGCGCTCCATGGGGGCTAGGCGCACCCCAACCACGCCCTCCGCGGCCCATCGCACCAGCGTGTCGGGGGCGTCGGGCCGGCTCGTGTCCACGTTCGCTACCACCGCGAACCGCCCCGGGAAGCGGGCGGCGCACTCAAGGAGGTACCGGTTGTCGTACTGTCCCCGGTGCTGGATCAGGGCCGCCTTGTCCACGGCGTTGCGGTTCATCTGGAACAGCAGAACCTCGATCGGCTCGAACCAGGACGGCGACGCGTGGCAGTGGGTGTCAATGGTGAGCATTGCGGTCTCCTCCTTTTACCGTTGGGTGGGGCGACACCGCCCCGGCATGGCACCCCACTGGGCGGCGGGCCAGGGCACGAGGCCCAAGCGAGGGCGTGCCGTCCACACTATGCACCGACGCGCTCCAAATGGCAAGAACGTTCCTCGTCCAACGGCGTCCTGCCGTGCCGCTCGAACTCCGCCCGATGCTGGGTGCCACCATCGACCAGCTGCTGCACCCCTATCACCCCAGGGCGGCAGCCGGCGTGCTCTAAGCACCACCCGGCCAGGCACCCTCCTCAAGAAATCTATCCCCATCCGCAGCCTTTGCCGACTGGGAAGACCAGCACCTCCAGGCCCTGGGAGAGCCTCTGAACCCTTGTACGTGAAGAGGTTCACCTTGGTCTTGGCTATGCGAAGGCGCTTCCAGAGTCTTGGTGATAGTCCTGTGAACGTTGTGTGACCCTGAATCAGTGAGGAGTGTACTCGCGCTCCCACTTCAGGAACTCCTCGGTCCGGATCAATGCCCTTATGAGCTCCGGGCTGGCCTGACGGTCTTTCAGATCCTCTGGGGCACCCCCATCCTTCAAGTACTTCAGGGCGTCGTATATGGCTTTGACCGCCGTGGCGAAGGGGGGCTGGTTTGGGCCAACGGCCTGGTAAATGATCTTTACCCCGTGAGCCAGCAGGAACTGAGAGTCCCTTGCGATGTCTCCAGAGAGGCCGAGAATGGGCGGTGACATGGTGACTATAATGGGCAGTGACGTGGTCCGGTGCACGGCTTCGATGTCGGCGAGGCCTCTGGGAGCTCCACCTGAAGGAAGCATGATGGCCTCTACTCCTGTCTGGGAGTACGCCCTGATACGCTCCAAGGCTTCCTCCAGGGGTAGCTCATTCAGGCCGGTGGTTCGGGCAACAATGACAGTGGTCGGATCGGTGCGGGCGGCTACGGCAGCCCTGAGCTTCCCCACTTGCTCCTCTTTGGAGATCATCAAGGAGTGCCGGCCCGCTGCCGTGTCCAGCCGCGGGGGGACCACGTTGTCCTCGATCTCGATGGACGACACCCCGGCGGCCTCCAACTCTCTAACGGTACGCAAGACGTTCACCGCGGTGGCACCGCCGTCGTCGGCGTCAGCTGTCAGCGGTACATTGGCGGCTCGGGTGATGCGGCGGCACACGTCTACCAGGTCCGACATATTCGTGAGCGCCACGCTATCGGGGACAGCCAGGTCGGCCGCTTTCCCCACGGAACCCTGCAGTTTGCAGACCTCCCATCCCAGCATTTCAGCGATGCGGGCGGACAGAGGGTCAAAGATGGGGGCGGCAGGGGTACAGGCGTTCCTAGAGAGAATGGTCCTGAAGCGTTCCCGTGCTTGGCTCATGGTACTTACCTCCATAGTTGAATTTCAGCAACTGCCGACATGACGAGGCAATCTAGGGCGTTAAGCCAACCTTGCTTGTTATTATACGTCCCAATCAGCAAGGCCCCAAGACCATTTTGGGTTCTCTGCCCAGTGCCATCTAGATCCGACTCTTGCTGGAACCGCCCCATCTTGAATCCGAAGAATCGGCGTCGGGAGCAATTGGCGGATAGCGAACTTTCCAAAAGTTGTCATGCCAGTTTGCTGGCACCACCAAAGTATGAAAATGACTTTAGGGATGGTAACCTCTTTCCAACGGTCAGAGCATGAAGAGGTCGAAGTGCCCTGGTGCTTTGAGCCCGAGCAAAAGTAGGACCCAGGTGTCCGCAGGAACCACCAATTGTAGCTCCCAAGAGGGAAGCACGCACAGCAGAGTCTTAGCAGGAGGACACCTACCCTCTGGCCGTTGAAAGGAGGGAAGGAATGAAAGTCCTTTATGAACGCTGCTGCGGTCTCGATGTGCATAAGAGGATGATCGTCGCCTGCCTGATCACTCCGGGACGGTACGCTAAGCCCCAAAAGCAACTCCGCACCTTCGGCACCATGACCCAGGACTTGGTGGAACTGGCAGGTTGGCTTTCCGATGCAGGATGCACACATGTAGCCATGGAGAGCACCGGCGTGTACTGGAAACCTGTGCACAACGTGCTGGAAGAACAGTTCGAGGTCTTGGTGGTCAATGCCTATCACCTCAAGGCGGTGCCTGGTCATAAGACTGATGTAAAAGATGCAGAGTGGATCGCAGATCTTCTCCAACATGGACTTGTACGTGGGAGTTTCATTCCTGAAAGGCCACAGCGAGAGCTGAGAGACCTGACCCGCTATCGCAAGAGTCTGATACGGGATCGGGCATCAGTTGTCAACCGGCTGCAGAAGGTTCTGGAAGATGCCAACATCAAGCTGGCCTCGATAGCTACCGACATCATGGGTGTGTCCGCCCGGTCTATGCTCCAGGCCATCGTTGGAGGTGAAGAGGACTCGGATGTTCTGAGCACTCTGGCTCGGGGACGGATGCGCGAGAAACGACCAGAACTAGCTCGGGCGTTGGCAGGTCGAGTCACCGACCATCACCGATTCATGTTGGCAGAACAACTGTCCCTTCTAGAGTTCCTTGATGAGGCAATCGAGCGAATGGATGCGGAAATTGAGTCGCACATGCGCCCATTTCAGGAGGAGCTTGACTTCCTGGACAGTATCCCAGGGATGGGCCAACGGACGGCGCAAGCTCTCTTGGCTGAGGTAGGGTTGGCCGTGGAGCGCTTCCCCACGTCTGGACATCTGGCCTCGTGGGCAGGCTTGTGTCCAGGAAACAATGAGAGCGCTGGCAAACACCTATCTGGAAGAACCCGTAAAGGCAGTCCATGGTTGAAAGAAACTATGGTGGAAGCCGCTAGGGCAGCCGCACGTACCAAGACGTATCTGGGAGCCATGTACCATCGCTTGGCGGCGCGAAGAGGAGCCAAACGGGCTGCTTTGGCAGTTGCCCATACCATGGTGGTAATAGCCTACCATTTGCTTACTCGCCGAGAGCCATACCAAGACTTGGGAACGGACTACTTCGATGAGCGAGACCGACATGCTGTCCAACGTCGCCTCATCCGTCGCTTGGAAGCCCTAGGACTTGAGGTGTCTGTGCAGACAGTTCCTCTCCCAGCGTGACATTCTTATTTTCACAGCAGGGCACTTTGGGCAAATCCATCCAGTGGGCTACTCTCCTAATATCTCCCTGCGCCTCAATGCCCACTCCAGCAAAGGTTGCCCTGCGTGTCCCGGAATTCTGCGATGGCAAAGTCCAAGTGCTCCAGGGCCTCGGCCCGCTCGCCCGGGTAATGCTCCAACAGTCTAAAGCTTATTCTAATGCCCGAAGAAATTGCTGCGAAGTTACCACTGTTGCTTGCCGTGGAAACAGCTTTTCCATAAGAACGCGTTGAACCTCATCATCCCGATCAGCACAGCAATCAGAGAGCACCACCAGTTTGTAATCAATATCGGTACCCCAACGCACCGTTGAGAGCACACAGCCACTTGTTGAAATCCCCATCAATACCAACGTCTCGATATCTTGCTTTTTGAGCACTTCGTCAAGATTCGTTGTTGAGAATGGCCCGGCCCGGCTCTTGGTTAACACTGTCTCTCCAGACTTCGGAGTTATGGCATGATGAATCTCGGATTCCGGTGTTCTCTCTCCGCGAACTACTTCTACGTAGATGACAGGGATATCTTTGTGACGAGCTTCTGCAAGAACTTCGTTCGCCTTTCGCAAGATTTCCTTCTGGAATTCTTCTGAAAAACCACTTAGCTGCCGGTTCTGGTAATCCATGATAAGGACTGCCGTCTTGCCGCTGTCAATCGATAGTTGCTCTGCCATGTTTCCATCCTCCTTCACACATATGATTTTAGCCCCAGTCCTGCAGACTTAGGGTTCCACTTTGACGGTGCCGAGGACGTCATAGATTGGCATGACCTACCCCTCCGCCAACTGGAACCAGAAACCCGGAGAATCCGAGCGCTCGATGTTGATGGTTCTGTATCCCCGGGCGCTCATGGTGGCCTCCCTCCCCCCGCAGTTTACGCCCCTTGGCCGCCAGCTCACCTGCCCTCTCCTCTATGTTATCCACACCCCATGCCACGTGGTATACGCCCGGGCCGTGCGTCACTAGAAAGTCCGATAGACCTGTGCCTTCCTTCGTGGGCTGGGTGAACTCGATGAGGGTCTGGCCTGCCGAATACAGGGCCTCCTTGTAGCCGCCATCTTCCACGTCTTCCTGATGGTCCGGTTTCATGTCGAAGCTCTCCTCCATGTAGCGGACAACAGCATCTACATCCGCGACTACGTAGTGAACATGGTGCACAAACTTGAACATCCCTCCTCCTTCGCATGAGCCTCAGCTGGCTCCCAGTGACAACATTCCAATGCGACCGGACGCATTTGAGGCAGCCCGGCAGACATCTCGGGATGCTAGGCCTTCCCCTCCATCTCCTGGAGCATCCGGCGGGTTGCCGCGACCAGGAGGCCGGTCGCGGCGAGAGTGAAGAACTGCACGCCCTTCTCCGCGTAGCTTTTCATCAGGGGAATGTTGGTCCCTCCCCCCTGTCCACCAATACCCACTGCAGGGAAGGGCCCTGGCCGAGCTTTCACTGTCCTGATGATATGATCAATGGTCTCTAGGACCTTGGGGTGCTGCGTCTGCCCAACGTACCCCAGCGACTGCGATAGGTCACTGGACCCGATGTGGATTACATCGACACCAGGTACATCAATGATGCTATCAAGGTTGTTTACCCCTTCCTGCTCTTCCACCATGCAGACGACCATAGTCTCTCGGTTGGCGGCGGCATAGACGTTTTCCTCACTCCGGTAGGGCCGCAGCGATCGCCCTCCGCCCATGCCACGCTGACCCTGGGGGGCGAACTTGACGGCAGCCACCGCTGCCTCCGCGTCCTGGCGAGTGTTGACGTGGGGTACTATTACCCCCATAGCGCCCCGATCCATAAAGCTCAGGATAACTTCCTCCCGGTTGGCTGGCACTCGTACAAGAGGTGTCACCCCGACTACCTCGGCACCGCGGATCATATCCTCGACCGACTCTGAGGTTATGGAGCCGTGCTCGCAGTCTAGCATGATGAAGTCTAACCCAGCATCCCCTGCCGTTTCCGCCAGATTGGGAGCGGGGAAAGACAGGATGTAGCCGAAAACCGGCTCGCCCGCCGCTATCTTCTCTTTGGTCTTGTTCTGTCCCATGGTTCACCTCCTAAAGCACGTCTAGATACCTTAGGCCTGAAAAAGGGAGCTATCGACATACCTCACCAGTCACGAGCTAACTCGGATAGTCGGCTGGCTGAGTGAACCCGACACTCCCCATTTCTGCTGACCCCGTGCCATCAGCAGGGCCTGAATAGAGTGGTTGGAGTATACCACCGGCCTTGGCTTGACCGTCAATCCATTCCTGGCCCGACATGAAGACGCTTCCAGTGGCGGCGTGCAACTTTCCACCCTGAGATGGTCCTCACCTCAAGAACTGGTCCAAGTGTAATGTTAGACTCTGGGCCGAAGGAAAGGGGGGCAGGTCAAGGTCAGTCTTGCCCCATTCTTTGTGCCACAGGTTATGCGAGTTTTGTGGATGCTGCTCAGAAGGGCCAGTACCTCAGTCTATCGCACCTGATTCCACCCACACCCACTTCGGCAACAGCCCCGGGTGATTGACAACACGCTTCGATACTTCCCAGTTTACGGTATCCGATTTCCACTCACCGTCGACTCTGGCTATCGGGAGCAGTGATGGTGATGTGGGACATGTAGGAATGATTGGTGGCCCCGTGCCAGTGGTTCTCCCCGGCCTGGAAGTGCACCACGTCGCCCACCGCCATCTCGAACTGCTCGTGCTCGGTGGCGACTATGCCCCGGCCAGCGGTAATGACCAGTATCTGGTCGCTGTCGTGGATATGCCAGCCAGTGGTAGCCCCCCGGCTGAAGCTGACCACGCCACAGTTAAAGTCCTTGGACCCATTGGGGGGTATGATGGTCTGCCGGCTCCGGCTTATCGGCCCGCCCGGCCAGTCAGGGGTCGGGGTTGCCGTGGCCATAGGCTCTTCCTGTACTTCGCTGATTCTGATTACGCGCATACACTCCTTCCAATAGTTGAGCCGGGATTCCCTATTTTGGCCGACACCACGCCGATAGCAGGGCTCGAATAGGGTAGTTGGAGTCTACCACCGGCCATTGGGTGACCGTCAACTCCCGTTCAAGGCATTATGCCTGTCCAATTGTGAGTCAGACCCAGCCTGGGGTAACCCCTGGGTCATTATCGCAGTACAATAGGCGGTGACAGCTAACAGACTACATCTCCTACATGACGGTGCGAAACAGACTGAAGAAGGTTACGCAGGGGAAGTGACGTTGGGCAAGCAAGGGCATGGGAAATCTTGACCTGCCCCCGATGATTGTACCAGGGCTTAAGTTAGAGCTGGTCTTGCAAGAGCATGATGTTGCCGCACCCATCGTGGGCGGGAGGACCACAAGGAAGTCGTCACATATGCCAGTATCTTCCCTGTCTTGCTATTCCCATGGTGTTGAAAAGGCATTGGCCCCCACCTCGCCCATTGACCGGGACCACAGAGTCGTGAGTTAGGATAGTAATACCTTTTCTGAGGCGATCCAACGCCATCCACGAGTTTTCAGACGATAATATGGCCCCCCAGCCCGCCTGAACCGCCTCACGACCTTCCATATCGTGAACGCGACATAACAGTTCTGTTGGCTGCTTAGACTTTCCGAATCTGAGCGCTCCCGTTATTGATTCCTCTAAACATCATGTGCACCCCTGAAATAGGGCAGCACCAATAGATGCCTGAATCATGTACTGAGGGTTCTTGAAAGACCAGCCTTTTTCATAGATGGCCATTCGGCAAATTGGGATCAAGAGTGAGCAGCACTGCACGGAGGTCACAAACTTTTCACCGAGCTTGATCCTCCGTTATCAGCTACGCCTCTGAAGAAGCGCTGCCTTCGCTTTCGTAGGCCTGCTCGATGAAGCGCTCCAGGGAAGCCTGGCACTCCTGGAGCAGTTGCTCCGTGGTGTGGCGCTGCTCCACCTCAAAGATATCTCGTTCCTTGATCTGGGCCAGCCAACGCCATCGCTTCTCCAGGTCCTCCTCCAACTCCTCCACTCGAGCGAACTCGAAGCGTTGCTCCTCGATCTCCCGCTGAATGTGGTCCAGAAACCTCTGGCCCATGCGGAGCAGCTCTTCGTACTCCCGCTCTCGTGCCTGGTTGAAACGGGTCCGTAAGTCCTCCTTCTGCTCGGGGTCGAGGCCACTCGCCAGGAACGCGCTGGCCCTGCCTCCATGGTGCTGGACCTCGGAGACCACGTCCCGGACGGCCTCAGCCAGGGCCTGGGTCTGGGGCAGGAGCCAGACGCCCTCGTCCAGGTACACTGCACCCAGTTTACGCAGCCGTCGCCACACCGCAACCCGTTTGCGTGAGGGCTCGGCAGGAACGGAATAGGCTAGAAGGAGCCAATCGTTGTCCATGACAGATCTTGACATGATTATACAAGGCGAACTATATTGTAACAACCGTTACAAATGTATTGACTGTTACACCCTATTGCGGCAACTCCACTCTCTTAGGAATGGAGGGTAAAACTCATGGTGCCAAGCCCGCAGCCTCATCTCCTTGACCCCGTGCTCAGCGAGGAGACGGTGCTGTCGCTGGTACGGCGCCACGTTCCCGACGCCAGGGCCCTTGCTGGCATAGACGAGTCGGGTGGCGAGGCCCGCACTTATCTGATTGACGACCATCTGGTCCTGAATACCCAGCGGCCCCACCGGGTGCGTCCTCGCACTAGCTTGGGAAAGTACGCTTTCTTCCTGGACCAGTTGGCCTCCGACCCAGAGATCGTCGTGCCCCAAAAGCTCGGGTATGGCCGCGAGGGTACCATAGAATACCTCTGCATGACCCGCATCCCGGGAGTGGCGATGCGAAACCTTACTTTGGAAGGGTCGGCGCGGAGGGATGTGCTCAGGACCCTGGGGAGGACGCTTCGGCGCATCCACCAGGCCCCACAAGCACCCTTCCTTGAGAGCGGTCTGTTCCCCGAGACCAGTTTGGAGGAGTCGTTTGCCGGCGCGGTGGGAGCGATCTTCAGCAGCCAGGTCGCATGGAGCCTTGACCCCTCGCCCCAGGAGGTGGCGGCCAAGGTCCTGGCAGCGCTTCCGCCCTCCGAGGAACGGGTGGCGTTACACGCGAATCCAGGGCCCGTTCATGTCTTCGTAGACCCGGAGACCGGTCGATTCTCTGGTCTGATCGACTTCGGCGACGCGTACATCAGTCACCCTGCACTGGACTTGCAGATGTGGAGCGACCCAGAAGACAGGGCTGCACTTCTGGAGGAGTACACCGAGGAACAGGGATTAGACGATGCTTTCATGGCTACCTGGCAGGCTGGGACGGTCCTGGCCGCGATGAATGCGCTATGGCGTCGACCCGAGCAAGCAGCACAGGCCCAACGACACTTATCCCGTTTGCTGGCAGAGTATTAGCTGTTAGCGTCCACCCAGTAGCAGTAGCCAATTAGTGCGCTCAAAGCAAACTGAACGGAGCAGATGGACCACTATCTTTGGCAAATGAGACCCTACTTTCGCCAGGTGGCCGGGCAACTGGTGCTCGGCTCCATCTCCGGCATCGCCATGAACACGATGATCGTGCTGCCGGCGATCCTGCTGGGCCGCGCCATTGATGCCGTCCTGGCCCTGGAGCGCGGCGAGGTCGGCACCGGTGCGGTCGCTTGGGCGGCGCTGGCTTATGTAGGCGGCACGCTGCTCACCGAAGGCCCACGGATAGGGAAGCGCTGGTGGCTGATAACGGCCAACGCCCGCATTCGCGCCAACATCCGCGCGGATGCCCTGCGTGGCGTTCTCACGTGGCCCATGGCCCGTCTGCACAGCACACCCATCGGCGACCTGATGGCGCGCATCATCGGCGACGTGGAGGTGATAAGCGTCGGTGTGCGCGAGTTCACCATCGAGACCTGGGACACCATCCTCTTCTCCATCTCTCTCATCGTGGCAATGCTGGTTTACGACGCCGGATTAACCGTGCTGGCGCTGCTGCCTGTGCCAGTGGCTATGCTACTAGCCAAGGCCACGGGCCGCTGGGTTAGCAGGCTGACAACTACGACTCGGGAGGCCAATGCCTCCCTGACAACGGCCCTTCAGGAACAACTGTCCGGTATCCGCGTCCTGCTGCTCTTTGGTCGCGCCGGCGCAGCAGTAGAGCTTGTCACTCGGCTGTCTCGACGGTACGCAGATGCTAACGTGGCCCTTGTACGTCTCCGGAGCGGCCTGCGGCCCATCTACACCACCATGATGACCGCAGGAGTGGTGCTCGTGGTGTGGCAGGGGAGCGAAAGGGCCATCGGCGGTGCGATGACGCCAGGGGCATTCATCGCCTTCTTGGAGCTGTACCTCCGCTTCGTCAACCGGGGCTTTCGCGTACCCCAGATGCTAAACTCCATCCAGACCGGCGGGGCCGCCTACGTCCGGCTGCGGCCCCTGCTGGTACCCCCACCGTCCCTCTCCGGCGAGCCGAGCTACGCCTCCTTCTGCCACAACCACGTCACTGGCATCGGGACGCCGGTGCCCGCGCCGGCGGTTGTTGCTGCTGGCCCTACGGCAGTCTCGTTGCAAGGGGTCACCTTGCGCTACCCCAGTGCCAGGGTTCCCGCGCTGAAAGATCTCTGGCTCGACGTTCCTGCCGGTGCCCTGGTGGGCGTCACCGGCCCCGTGGGTTCAGGCAAGAGCGCTCTAGCGAGAGCGCTGATTGGCCTTTACCCGCTGGAGTCTGGCCGCGTGCTCCTCGACGGACGATCACTCGAGGAGATCCCGGCCGCCGAGCGCGCCGCCCACACCGGGTACCTGGCCCAGGAACCTTACCTCTTTTCGGGTACCATCCGCGAGAACATCCTGCTGGGTTCGCCGTTAGCAGACAGGGGGGGAGCCGATGCGGTCCTGAATGCGTCGATTTCCAGTGCAGTGCTAGGCGAAGACCTGCAGGGTTTCCCCGCTGACATGGAGACCCAGATCGGCGAGTTGGGGATCCAGGTCTCCGGCGGACAGCGCCAGCGTATAGCCCTGGCAAGGGCTATCGCCGCATCGTCCCCCCAGATGCCGGGGTTACTTGTGCTGGACGATCCCTTTTCAGCGGTAGATGTGGACACCGAGGGGAGGATCGTCGCTGGCTTGCGGCACCTCTTTGGACCTCGTGTCCCACCAGAGCAGCGCTGCACTATCATCCTTTTCTCGCACCGGCTGGCGGCGTTCACCCAGGCCGATCTTGTGGTGGTGCTGGATGATGGGCGAATCGTGGAGCGAGGGGCCCACGCCGAGCTGGTCCAGGCCGGCGGGCTCTATGCACGCATCTACCGTGCTCAGCTTCAGGTGGAGCGCGGCGGTGCTGGGAAGGTGGAGATTCCGTGAGCGCGATCAGCCCTCTGACCTCAGGCCAAGCGCGGGGTGGAGTTACTCTCCGCCAGCTCTGGTCCATAGTAGAGGCATGGCGCTGGGTGCTAGTGCTCATAGCCGCGGTCGTGCTTCTGGGCGCCGCCCTGGAGTTGGTTCCGCCACTTCTAATCCGGCAGATCGTGGACCAGCACCTAGCGGTGGGCCAGCGGGAGGGCCTGCTGCTCTTGGCGCTTCTCTATCTGGGTGCCACAGCGGCGGTGCAGGCAATGGGCTTCCTCACCGAGTTCTTGATGGCTGTCACTGCCCAGAATGCTCTCCACCGGTTACGGAGGCTTCTCTTTGCCCACCTTCAGACGCTGCCTCTTAGCTACTACGACAGAACACCCCTGGGTGACACTATCAGCCGTTGCACGGCGGATGTCGAGACGGTGGCTACACTCTTCTCTCAGACGGCGACGGCTGGGGCTGGCGGGGGAGGGGGTGCTGGAGGAGCAGGAGGGGGTGCGGCGGCCGGCGGAGCGCCGGGAGCGGGCGTCCTGACCGGTGTGGTCCGTCTGTTCACCGTGGGTGTAGCCTTGGTTGTGCTGATCCCTGGGCTGGCTCTTATCTCAGCACTGGTTGTGCCCCCCCTGGTGATGGTAACCAGGGCCTTTCAGGTCCGGGTACGAGACGCCGAACGCGCCAACCGCACCGCCGTGGGCCTACAGAACACGCACTTACAGGAGACTCTGGGTGGCGTGGAGATGATTCGTGCCCTGGGCCGCGAGGCTGTCTTTGTTGCTCGCTTCCGTCTGGCGCTCCATCAGGGGTTGGTGGCCTTCAACAGGGCTTCCATCTACTCGGCCCTGTATACGCCCCTCATGGGCATCCTGGCAGCGCTGGTCACAGCGCTGATCCTTTGGGTAGGTGCAGGAGGTACTCTCGCCTCCTGGGGCGTCTCGCTGGGAACCCTGACGGCCTTTGTCCTCCTCTTTCAGCGCTTCTTTCAGCCCATCACGACCCTCGGAAACCAGTGGCAGACTGTCCAGGCGGCCCTCTCCGGATTGGAACGCATCTTCCAGGTGCTGGCTTTGTCGCCTGAGGAGTTCTTGCCTAGTAGCCCCCGGGCAGTTAGCGGCACTACTGGCGAAGCCATCGAGTTACGCGACGTGGTTTTCGGCTATCTGCCCGACCAACCAGTGTTGAACGGCATCTCGCTCGTAGTTCGGCCGGGCGAGCACGTGGCGCTCGTGGGCCGGACCGGTGCCGGAAAGACCAGCACGCTTCACCTCTTGGGCGGGCTCTATACGACCTGGGCGGGCACGGTGCGGGTGTCGGGCATCGATCCACGTACGCTGGCGGAGAAGGAGCGCCGTCGCCTGATAGGGTTCGTCCCGCAGGTGGTGCAGCTCTTCAGCGGCACGGTGCTGGAGAACTTGACGCTGGGCGACGCATCCGTGTCCGGCGATGCCGTCCGACAGGCAGCCGCAATCGCTGGTGCTGACTCCTTCATCAGGGCCCTGCCCCAAGGGTACGATACTGTGCTTGGAAGCAGCGCACAGCTCTCCGGCGGCCAGCGCCAGCTACTTACCTTAACTCGAGCCCTAGTCTGGGACCCAGCAGTTCTGCTGCTGGACGAGGCGACCGCCGCCGTGGATAGCGCCAGCGAGGCCGCCTTTAGGAATGCGCTGCGTAAGGCCATTGCCGACCGCGGACGTGCCGTGCTCACCGTCGCCCATCGCCTGTCCACTGCTCGGGAGGCGGATCGTGTCGTCGTGATGGAGAAAGGCCGGATCGTTGAACAGGGCCATCCTGAGGAGTTGATGCTCCGCGGCGGATGGTTTGCAGCTATGCTGGAGTTGGAGGAAGCCGGATGGACTTAGCAGGCAAACAGGCCCTCTGGTGGAAGAGACAACCGTATAGATCTTTGTGATACTACGTGGAATCTTCCAAAGGTGCCCAATTGGCAAGTGGAGTTGCGCCGATTTGGTGGACAGTCAGTGGTTCGACTTGCTGAATGCTAGGAGTATACCTCCTCTCAAAGGCTATTGGGGCATGGTAGCCGATGGAGGAATGGCGACGGTGGGTATTGTACCACCCCTCGATGTACTGGAAGACAGCCATCCGTGCCTCAGCGTGAGTCTGGAAGGATCGGCGGTCCAAGAGTTCACACTCCAGAGAAGCGAAGAAACTCTCACATAGGGCGTTGTCATAGCAATCGCCCACGGATTCCATAGACGGCCTGACACCCCACTCACGGCACCGTTTGCCGAAGTCAAGGGCTGTGTACTGCGCCCCCTGATCAAAGTGGTGGATGACATCCTGTGGCCGACGCAGGGATAAGGCCATGTTGAGGGCCTGGAGCACCAGTTCAGTACGTAGGTGGGACTCCATGGCCCAGCCAACCACCCGTCGGCTGAACACGTCCAGCACTACGGCAAGGTAGAGAAATCCCACCCGAGTGGGCACATAGGTGATATCTGCTACCCACAGGCAGTCTGGGGCCTCGGCAG
>JBDRIA010000024.1:0-2850 GCA_043816345.1 Chloroflexota bacterium | reverse complement strand
CCACATCTTGAACACGAACCGTATTGCCCTTGCCCAGGTGGTAGAGCGCATCCTGGCCCTGGCGGAGGATGATTGATGGGCGTGGTATACGGGACATCCAATGTGCTCTTGAAAGGCGCTTTGCACATCTTTGGGGACTGGAAAGTGGAAGGCAGGGAGTATGTGCCACCAAAGGGCCCCCTGATTATTGTATCCAACCACCAGAGCAACATGGACCCACCCATCCTGGCCGTCAGCATTCCCAGGCGCATTAACTTCATGGCAAAACGAGGCCTCTTCCACAACCCCGTAGCCTCGCTCTTTTTGAAGGCCTATGGCGCATTTCCCCTTAATCAAAGTGGAAACGACCTGGCGGCAATCCAGCGGAGTCTGAAGATGCTCAGCCGGGGC
This sequence comes from Chloroflexota bacterium, assembly GCA_043816345.1. Lineage (GTDB taxonomy): Bacteria > Chloroflexota > Dehalococcoidia > Lucifugimonadales > UBA2985 > JBDRIA01. Next base: position 2,460 of record JBDRIA010000024.1, on the reverse strand, counting down.
GCGGCCCTGGTAATCTTCCCAGAGGGCACCAGAAGCCCTGGGGCCATCCGTAAGGCCATTCCCGGGATCGCCATGATTGCCCTCAGGTCGGGAGCACCTATTCTGCCAGTGGGGATTACTGGGACAGAGAGCATTGGGCCCCCCTGGCAGATAGCCATACCCAGGGGGGAGTTCAAGGTAAGGATAGGCCAGCCTTTCTCAGTGCCTCCTATGGAGGGAAAAGTAATTCGAGGGCAACTGGAGGTCATCACCACCATGATCATGGAGCGGGTGGCCGCCCTGCTTCCGGAAAGCTATCGCGGAGTGTACGCCCTCAAAGAGAATGGAGCCTTCTCGGAAGTGGGGAGTGGGGAAAACGGAAAGGGGAGCACGTAGGTTTGTGCGGCATCATAGGGTACACCGGTAGCAGAGAGGCCGCCTCCATCCTGCTGGACGGCCTGGCCCGCCTGGAGTACCGCGGCTATGACAGCTCGGGCATCGCCGTGGTCGCTGCCAGCGGCGCCATAGCCGTCAGAAAGGCGCCTGGCAAGCTGAGCAGCCTGGTCCTCTCCCTTGATGGTGCCCTTCCTGTTGGGAAGATGGGCATAGGGCATACCCGGTGGGCCACCCACGGCGCGCCCAACGAGTCCAACGCTCACCCCCACCAGGACTGCCTGGGAGAAGTGGTTGTAAACCACAACGGCATCGTCGAAAACTACCTGGAGCTAAAGCGGGAACTCATAGACCAGGGCCACACCTTCGCCTCTGAGACGGACAGCGAGGTAATTCCCCACCTGATAGAGAGTTTCCTGGCCCAGGGTTTGAGCCCCGAAGAGGCAACGCGCCAGGCAGCCCTGAGATTGGTGGGCGCCCATGCAGTAGTCGCCATATACAACGGGGAGCCAGAGAAGCTCATTGCCTTCAGGATTGGCAACGCGGGAGGCATCGCGGTCGGGTATGGGGAGGGCGAGATGTTGCTGGCCAGCGACTTGCCTGCCATCATCCCTCACACACAGCGAGTCGCCTTTCTCTCCGCCGGGGAGATGGTATCGTTGACGCCCACCTCGGCGTCCTATGCCTCACTGCAAGGCTCTGCAGTAGAGAAAAAACCCCAGATCACCCCCTACGACCCCGTATCGGTAGCTAAGGGTGGGTACAAGCACTTTATGCTCAAGGAGATATCGGAACAACCCCAGGCCACTATCTCCACCCTACGGGGTAGAGTATCCTTCGATCCCTGGGCCATCTTCTTGGAGGACGTCCACCTCACCGAATCGGACATTCGGGGCATAAACCGGGTGATATTCACAGCCATGGGCACCAGCTTCCACGCTGCCCTTGTCGCCCGCCACATGATGGAGCAACTGAGCGGAATCCCCTCCGAAGCAGAGAACGCCTCGGAGTTCAGGTACAGAGACCCCATTCTGGACTCTCAGACCCTGGTAGTGTCCATAGGGCAATCAGGGGAGACCGCCGACACCCTATCGGCCATGGAGGAGGCAGCCAGAAAAGGGGCCAGGCTGATAGCGATATGCAATGCAGAGGAAAGCCAGGCCACCAGGCTGGCGGAGGGACACATCTATCTCAGGGCAGGGCCAGAGATAGGAGTGGCCTCCACCAAGACCTTTGTGTGCTCCCTGGAGGCCCTGTACCTCCTGGCGGGGTACATCGGGTTCCACCGAGGATTTCTCTCCGGGACTGACCTGGGAGAGGCGCTAAGAGAACTGGCACGGCTGCCCGATCTATTGGGCAGACTGATCACTCATCACGACCCCTACGTAGCTCTGGCGGAGCTGTATCACAAAAAGTCCAATTTCCTCTACCTGGGGCGCGGGATAAACTACCCTGTGGCCCTGGAAGGAGCGCTGAAACTCAAGGAGATCTCCTACATACACGCCGAAGGATGTCCCGCCGGGGAGATGAAACACGGCCCCATAGCCCTCATTGACGAGAACATGCCCGTGGTGGCCATCGTCCCCAGAGATGGACTGCGTGACAAGATGCTCAACAACATATCCGAGGTGAAGACTAGGGGCGGCACAATCATCGCGGTGGCCACCGAAGGAGACCAGGAGGTCGCCGACCTGGTGGACCACATCCTGTACATTCCCCAGGCATCTCACCTTCTGACCCCCATGCTGGCATCGGTGCCCCTGCAGCTCCTGGCTTACTACATAGCCGTGCGGCGAGGGTGTGACGTGGACCAGCCCAGAAACCTGGCCAAAACCGTCACGGTAGAGTAAGGTGGAAAAGCGTACCCCGTCTAAGAAGGTGTTTCCCAAGCTGTGGAAGGCCCCCCATCCCTTCGGCTTCGCTCAGGACAAGCTCTAACCTTCCCCCGCTAGTGTCCTGTCCTTGAAGTAGGTGGTAGAAGTGCTCTGGCTCAGGTATACTGCTGCAAACGAGCAGGAGGATGTTTGATGGCATTGGGGAGACCCATACCGCCTTTGCAATTGACTGAAGAGGAACGAGAAGAGTTGG
>JBDRIA010000023.1:0-6434 GCA_043816345.1 Chloroflexota bacterium | reverse complement strand
GCGCCCTGCTTCTGGTAAGGACAGTTTCTCTTCCATTACCAGCTTCACTGCTTCCTGGCGGAACTCTCTCGTGTACCTTCCTTGCGGGATCCTCTTCATGCTGACACCTCCGTCGCTCTATCCTATCCACCTTTGGTGTCCACTTTTCCCATCCTACCTCAGTCCCTCCCACTATGGCATCCTTGGGTAGGGCCTTCCTCAGATCAGCCAGCAGGCGCATCCTCTGGATGGGGATCTTGTCCGAGGCCATTTCCGCCTTCCACTTGTCCTGCCACGCCGCCTTCCACTCCATGACCTGCCTGACAAAGGGGACCTGCTCCACCGGCCGGCGGTCTATTTTCCGCTCGTTCAATCCCTGCAGAAGGTCCTGAAGGACGGCCTTGGCATCTCCAACGATATCAACGTCCACCGGCCAGTTCTTGCCTATCTCAAAGGGGTCTATGTCCACCTGGATGACCTTGGCTTTTTTGTTCAGCACCTTGTCGGTGTATTCAGCTGTGGTATTGGCGCAGAAAGTGCTGCCCAAGGACAGTATGACATCTGCCTGCCTCAACGCCTGAAGGGCAGGCTCCCTTGCCTGATAGCCAGCGGCTCCCAAGGCCAGGGGGTGGTCCTCCGGAATAATTCCCTTATGTCCCGCTGTGCTTGCCACCGGAGCTGCCAGGCGCTCAGCTACGTTCAGAAGCTCGTCATTGGCCTGAGCCATATTCACCCCTCCACCAGCCAGGACAACCGGCCTCTGGGCCTTCAGTAACAGGTTCAGGGCCCGGTCAATATCCTGAGGGTTTCCGCGGGGGCGGGCCAAGGGCCGATACCGCTCTGGAGGTAGGACTGGGACATCTGCCTTTCCCCGAAGGACATCCCGGACCAGTCCCACGTATACTGGCCCGGGCCTTCCGGTGGTGGCCGCTCGGAAGGCCCGCTGCATCATCTCCGGGATGCGCTCCACCCGCTCCACTCGTACCGCCAGCTTGGTGACGGGTTTCATGACCGCCACCTGGTCCATCTCGCCGCGGTTGGAGGCCCCGCGTCCGTATTCCATGGTGCTATTCTCAGGGCAGAGCATGATATAGGGGGTCGAGCAGTTGAAGGCGGAGACCGCCCCGGTGAAGGCATTGGTCAGCCCCATTCCGTGTGTCACCAGCACCACCCCGGGCTTCCCTGAGGTGCGAGCATAGCCCTCTGCCATGTAGCTGGCCCCCTGCTCATGCTGGGTCATCACATACTGAATCTCCGGCGTGCTATAGAGGACATCCAGGATGGTCAGAAAGGGGCTTCCCGTAACGCCAAATATGTGACTTACACCTTCCGCCTTGAGGCACTCTATAACCAGCTCAGCCCCGGTTCTCTCCATGTCTTCCTCCTTTATTTGTGCCCCAAGGGGCACTCCTATACGATGTCTTGTCTGAAGGTGTAGTAGTGCAGGAATGGCGATCCCCAGTTTAAACGGCGTTCGAAACTACGGGACGCCATGTACTTTTTTGGTCCCCTTCACACTCCCCGTCCGCTCTTTTTTACTCGGGGTCGCCCGCTTTCATCAGAGCCCATAGCGGGCTTCCGTCTTTGAGGCGTCATAGGTTACCCCGTAAATCCCCGCATTGCCATACAACCGGGGTTCCTCCTGGTCATGAAAGAGGGCAACCCAGCCCTCGGGCGTTATCCCGCCCTTCAACCAGATGGTCTCCATCTCCAGCACCGGGGGAGAACATACCTCACAAGTGCGCACTGGTTTGTCCGAGGGATTCCACTCCCAGTGGATGGCATTTCGAGGAATGCGTTGGAAGTCGCCTGCCTTGCATCTGAACCCCTTATCCTCAACGAAGAACCATATCTCCCCCTCCAGGATGTGGCTTATTTGCTCAGCGTCGTGCACATGAGGCGAACTATGATAACCAGCCGGCCTCGCCACAATAGCCAGACTCATCTCGGTGCCGTAGACTCCCCGGACCTCCACCTGGCCGCTCACCATCAGCGAATGCTGGCTCCTCACCACGGGAAGCTTCTCGGCAGGCACATAGAGCCCACTGGTCAAGGGCGGCGACTGCTCAGCTCTCCCTGGGTCGAACTGGACATCCTCGTGCTCATTAGCTCTTGCCCGGATCCTCGGCGTTTCCTCATCATCAAAGAGGCCTCCCTGAAGATCTGGGTGGGCGTGCTCTCCTGAAGGAGGTGCATGCGGTTCCACCACAGCGGCGGGCTTGTCCGAGCGGTTCCACGCCCAGTGAATGGCGTTTCGAGGGATGCGCTGGAAATCCCCAGCTCGACATTTGTGGGCTTTATCTTCCACGAAGAACCAGATTTCCCCGTCTGGGATGTAGTTGATTTGCTCGGAATCGTGCCTATGCGGCGGTGTATGATAGCCGGGCACCCGGGTCACCACCGACATGTTACACTCGTTGCCGTACACCCCCTTGCTGGTCTTGCTCCCCACGCGAGGTTTGGCTGTAGCCCGAGCAGGCACCTCACTCCAAGACATGTGAAGTCCCATATGCTACCTCCTCTTATTTGAGCCCATAGCGGGCTTCCGTTTTCGAGCCGTCATATGTAACTCCGTAAATCCTGGCATTGCCATACAATCGGGGTCTCTCCTCGTCATGAAAGAGGGCAACCCAGCCCTCGGGCGTTATCCCACCCTTCAACCAGATGGTCTCCATCTCCAGCACCGGGGGACAGTGTTCCACACAAGCGCGTACTGGTTTGTCCGAGGGATTCCACTCCCAGTGGATGGCATTTCGGGGGATGCGCTGGAAGTCGCCTGCCTGGCATTTGAACCCCTTATCCTCAACGAAGAACCAGATCTCCCCCTCCAGAATGTGAATGAGTGCCTCAGCGTCGTGCACATGAGGCGAACTATGATAACCAGCCGGCCACGCTACAATAGCCCAACTTAACTCGGTGCCGTAGACCCCTCGGACCTCCACTTGGCCGCTCGCCATCAGCGGATGCTGCCTCTTCACCACAGGGAGCTTCTCGGCAGGTACAAAGAGCCCGCTGGTCAAGGGCGGCGACTGCTCAGCTTTCCCCGGGTCGTGCTGGTGGCTCGACTCGTGCTCGTTGGCTCTTGCCCGCACCCTCGGCGTCTCCTCATCATCAAACAGGCCGCGATTTGACTTTTCGCGCACTGCTGAAGGAGGTGACTTAGTTTGTATCACCGTGGCGGGCTTGTCCGAGCGGTTCCACGCCCAGTGAATGGCGTTTCGAGGGACGCGCTGGAAGTCCCCAGGTCGACATTGGTAGGCCTTGTCCTCCACGTAGAACCAGATCTCCCCGTCCGGGATGTAATTGATCTGCTCAGCGTCGTGCCTGTGTGGCCTGGTTTGATAGCCGGGCACCCGGGTCACCACCGATATGCTACACTCGTTGCCGGACGCCCCTCCGCTTGTCTTACTTCCCCACCCTTCTGAAGGGTTTTCGCTAAAGAGTCTAGGTACTTCGCTCTGAGACAAATGAAGCCCCATATTCTACCTCCTCCTATTTGAGCCCATAGCGGGCTTCCGTTTTCGAGCCGTCATAGGTAACCCCGTAAATCCCCGCATTGCCATACAACCGGGGTCTCTCCTCCTCATGAAAGAGGGCTACCCAGCCTTCGGGTGTTATCCCACCCTTCAACCAGATGGTCTCTAGTTCCAGCACCGGGGGAGAGTACTCCACACAGGCGCGTACCGGTTTGTCCGATGGGTTCCACTCCCAGTGGATGGCATTCCGAGGGATGCGCTGGAAGTCGCCTGCCTGGCATTTGAACCCCTTATCCTCAATGAAGAACCAGACCTCCCCCTCCAGAATGTGAATAAGGGCCTCAGCGTCGTGCACATAAGGCTGACTATGATAACCAGCCGGCCACACCACGGTAGCCAAACTACACTCTGTGCCGTAGACCCCTCGGACCTCCACCTTCCCGCTCACCGCCAGTGGCTGGTGCTCCCTCACCACGGGGAGCTTCTCGGCAGGTACATAGAACCCGCTGGTCAAGGGCGGCGACTGTTCAGCTTTCCCTGGGTCGTATGGGACTCTCGCATCGGGTCTGCCTGCTCCCGTCCGTGGCCTCGGTGTTTCCTCATCATCAAAGAGGCCCCGGTCTGGGCGGGGTTTTACGTTTGGGCCCACTGGGCCTGAACCAGGTGATTTCGTTTCTATCACCGTGGCCGGCTTGTCCGAGCGGTTCCAGGCCCAGTGAACAGCGTTTCGAGGCACCCGCTGGAAGTCCCCAACTCGACACAGGTAGGCCTTGTCCTCCACGAAGAACCAGATCTCCCCGTCTGGGATGTAATTGATCTGCTCAGCGTCGTGCCTGTGCGGCCTTGTGTGATAGCCAGGCACCCGGGTCACCACCGAAATGCTACACTCGTTGCCAGACGCCCCCCTGCTTGTCTTACTTCCACCTCCAGGATTTGACGAAGGCTCTGCGCTGAAGACTTCAGACACCTTGCTCCGGGACACATGGAGGCCCATATTCTACCTCCTCTTACTTGAGCCCATAGCGGACTTCCGTTTTCGAGGCGCTATAGGTAACCCCGTAAATCCTCATCCAAGAGGACCACCCAGCCCCTAGTCTATATATCCCAACTGCAATGCGGGCAACAGCCTGGGTACTGGTGATGCCTGGGCCGGCTACTTCGAAATCTCGGCAACAGGGAAGCCGTAGGCCTCCACTATCTTCTTCCCGTATTCCCCAATCTTTGGATAGAGGTCCCACTCCACCAGGGATAGCTCTTTCCCCCTGATCACTCCCTCCAGGGCAGAGCCGGGGACGAAGATCGATCCCCCGTAGGGCTCGGTCTCATCCAGGACCTTCTGCCCATTGGGGGTAGCCGCAAACTCTATCCAGAGTAGGCCTGCGTACGGGTGGTCGGCTGTCAGCAGAACGCCACTGGGATCTCTGAGCGCAGCGGGCACCGGCTCAACGATCTTGTAGACCAGGCTGCCAGTGGGGTCCTTATCCTGAGTCCTCTTGATCTTATCAAAGCCCATCAATACAGAGAGGGCGTACTCGCCGGCATTCATGGAGGTCACCACCTTGGAGGCGCCCCGGGCCCAAACCGGTTCCTGGAGGGCTATCTTCCTGGCGAAGTCCACGGTCTTGTCCAGGCCCCAGGCCGGGACAAGAAAGGCCATGTCATCCGGCCGGATATCGGCCACGAACTTTCTCCCCTTGAACTCTGGTTTGAGGAAGTCCTCCCAGGTATTCGGGACCTTGTCTGCAGCGATGAGGTTCTTGTTGTAGGCTACCACCCGTATGCTGCTGCCCGGAGCCGCTACATTCCTGTTGACAGGGTCTATGATCGCGACGGCAATGCTCAGGACCCCCTGCTGGGCCATCCCCAGGATATCGAACTTAGATAGGTGGGGCTGGTACTCGCTGTATATTTCAAGACTAAGGTGGCTGGCATCCCAGCCCTTGGCAGTGCCTGACTTTAACTCCATGATGAAGCGCTGAGCCGCCTCGGTGCCGGTTATCTCCTCCACATAAACATCAAGGAAGGGATAATCCGCCTTAAAGGCGGACTCCATACCCTTATAATCCGAAAAGCCGCTCAGAACCCGCATCTTGCCTTCGGCCTTGGCCTTGGCCACTATGTCGTCGTGGCTGGTCTCGAAGATGTAGCCCCTGGCCTCTGCCTCCTGCTTTGCCTTGAGCAGCGGGCTGGGGGTGGGTGTGGCCGCCACTGGCACTGGCGTCGGAGTAGGTACTGGCGTCGCCGTAGGCGTTGGAGCGGCGCAGGCCCCCAGCAACAGACCAAAGAGTAGACCCACAGCGATGACCCTAGCGGAACCTAACTTCATAACATGCCTCCTTTTTCCCTAGATAAAGCTAACTATAAACGAGCAAGATACAAGGCAAATCGGAGAAGAAACGGCTGAGCGAAGAACACGCCATCTGTATCATGCTCCCTTCCGTCTTTGTTGAGCGGGGCACCGCCCGAAGCTCTCACCCACTTCCCACAACGCAGGCGCTTGCCCCAACTCCCAGAACGGTGTGGTGGCTACCTCTATCCGCTCCACTCGATATCGCTTCCTTGCGCAATTCAGCCGACATTGATATTTGGGGAAGACGCACATAGGATTCGTGTAGGTTTCACGGATACGCCTATCCTATACACTTAGTCCTTAATTTGTTAAGTCCACGTGACTGGTGGTTCTACATTCTTAAGTGTGAAAGAGGGGTGATATTGAAAGCACCCGCTGGCCTCAGTAGCTTTGGGTAGGCGAAAGAAAACTCAAAGCGAAGGAGGTGCAGCGGGTGCGAGATGACTGTATCACCATAGCCCTGGGGTTGCCAGAGGTGGGGGTGGTACGGGAGGAAGAGACGGAGACAGAGATCACGGTGGAAATCAGGTACCGGGCTGAGGGTGCACCTTGCCCGCGTTGCGGGCAGTGGACACCGAAGGTCCACAGTGTCAGGAGTCAGCGGAAGCGGGACCGGCGGCTGTGGGACA
>JBDRIA010000022.1:0-28764 GCA_043816345.1 Chloroflexota bacterium | reverse complement strand
CTGGATACCTACTACTACGCCCTTGTGGACACCGCGGCCTCGGGAATCCCCCGCAATACCAGCTTCAGGGCCCGCTTCCAGGTATATAACGACGGCGGCTCGTCTGGGCTCTGGCAGCCGCAGCTTGAGTGGAGCACCAGCCAGACCACCGGCTATGCCGCGGTGCCCACCGCCTCTGGGGCCGATCCCTTCTTCGTGTACAACACCGCCCAGTTCACCAACGGCGATACCATCAACACCATCGACTTCGGCCTTGGCGCCGGCACAGGGACCGCCCGGTCTGGAGTGGCCCACGATACCCAGAACCCCGCAGGGAGCTCTATCACCCTGGAGGGGGGCTACTACACCGAGGTCGAGTTCAACATCCAGGCCAACAGCAACGCCACCTACAGCGCCACCTACTATTTCCGGCTGACCAACGGCGCGACGGCTCTCACCAGCTATGAGGTTTACGGGCAGATATCCATGGAGCCAGCGCCCACGATAAAACAGGCCCACTACCGCATCGGCTACGACCAGGCCTTGGCCAACGGCAACCTGGATAGCTACTACTACGCCCTTGTGGACACCGCGGCCTCGGGAATCCCCCGCAATACCAGCTTCAGGGCCCGCTTCCAGGTCTATAACGACGGCGGCTCGTCTGGGCTCTGGCAGCCGCAGCTTGAGTGGAGCACCAGCGAGACCTCTGGCTATGCAGCGGTGCCCACCGCCTCTGGGGCCGATCCCTTCTTCGTGTACAATACCGCCCAGTTTAGCAACGGGGCTACCATCTCCACCGTCGACTTCGGCTGTGGCGCGGGCACAGGCACCGCCCGGTCTGGAGTAGCCTATGATACGGAGAACCCCGCAGGGAGCTCCATCACCCTGGAGGGGGGCTACTACACCGAGATCGAGTTCAACATTCAGGCCAACAGCAACGCCGCCTACAGCGCCACCTACTATTTCCGGCTGGCCAATGGTGCGACGGTTCTCACCAGCTATACGGTTTACGGGCAGATATCCATGGAGGCAGGGCCCACAGCAACCCAGGACCACTACCGCATCGGCTACGACCAGGCCCTGGCCAACGGCGACCTGGATAGCTATTACTACACCGCTGTGGACACCGTAGCCTCGGGAATGACCCGCGATACCAGCTTCAGGGTCCGCTTCCAGGTCTATAACGACGGGAGTGCAGATTACACCTGGCAGCCGCAGCTTGAGTGGAGCACCAGCCAGACCTCTGGCTATGCCGCGGTGGCCACCGCCTCTGGGGCCGATCCCTTCTTCGTGTACAATACCGCCCAGTTTAGCAACGGGGCTACCATCTCCACCGTCGACTTCGGCTGTGGCACAGGTACGGGCACCGCCCTGTCCGGAAGAGCCTACGATACGGAGAACCCCGCAGGGAGCTCTATCACCCTGAACGACGGCTACTACACCGAAATAGAGTTCAACATCCAGGCCAACAGCAACGCCACCTATGGCATTACCTACTATTTCCGGCTGACCAACAACGGGACAGCTCTCACCAGCTATGAGGTCTACGGGTCTATAACCATGGAGACAGGGCCCACGGTAATACAGGCCCACTACCGCATCGGCTACGACCAGCCCCTGGCCAACGGCGACCTGGAAACCTATTACTACGCCGCTGTGGACACCAAGGCCACAGAAGTCCTCCGCAATACCAGCTTCAGGGTCCGCTTCCAGCTTTACAACAACACCGGCAGTGACATTAGCTGGCAACCACAACTGGAGTCGAGTACGAAGGTGGGCATAAGCTACGCTGCTGTGCCTACCACTTCGGGGGTGGCTCCCTTCTTCGTGACCGATACCACCGAGTTTACCAACGGGGATACCATCCTAACCACTGACTTCGGCCTTGGCGCTGGCACGGGCACAGCACGGTCTGGAACAGCCTACGATACGCAGAACCCCGCTGGGAGCTCCATCACCCTGGAGAACGGCTACTACACCGAGGTCGAGTTCAACATTCAGGCCAGCAACCATGCCGTTTATGGCAAAACCTACTATTTCCGCTTGACCAACAACAGCGCTATGTTCAGCAGCTACGAGGTAACCGGCGCCATCTCCATAGAAACCACCGGCCTTCCTCATAATAATTACACCGCGATAACCGACAAGTGTGCTTCCTGCCATCGGGCTCATACAGCCGTTGGCAGGTCGCTGAGAAAAGCCTGGCCTGAGGAAGACCTGTGCGGCACCTGCCACAATGGCACCGGGTCAACTGTTGACATTATGAGCATTTTCACTAAGACCTATACGCACGACCTCGCTGCTCAAGCCGGCGTCCACACCTATGGAGAGTCTGAGGGCGCTGCCTTTGGCGGTTCCAATCGGCATGTGGAGTGCGAGGATTGCCACAATCCACATAGCTCGAGTCAGGCCACAGCCGACCCCCCCAATGCCAAGGGCCCCACCAGTGGGGCCTCAGGAGTGCAGGTGGACAATGGGGCCTCTCCAGGGGCACCCACCTACACTTTCATACAACCCATTAGCTACGAATATGAGCACTGCTTGAAGTGCCACTCCTCATTCACCACTGGCTATACCGGAACGGACAAGGGATCAGACTTCAACACCAATAATCCCTCTTACCACCCGGTGGAGGGGACGGCCAACAACCTGGGCGTCCGTGAGGAATCCTTCACCTCCGGCTCCGGCTGGGACACCCATGATTATGACGCCACCAGCCCCAAGATATACTGCTCGGATTGCCACGGCAGCGAGATCGGCACCGATCCGGAGGGAGCCCATGGCTCAAACATCCAACACATTCTGAAGGAGAACTATAGCCACACCAGCGGCACTGCCACCGCGGTTGCCCTGTGCTACCGCTGCCACAGCTATGCGGTTTACTACGATGGGGCATCCGGAAGCCGGTTCACCGGGGGCCGCAGGGGCCGCGCCACGCATGTTTACCATGTGAGAACCGAGGGCTACTCCTGCTATGCGTGCCACGATGTCCATGGCCGGACGGACATGGACCATCTAATGAACATTGCAGGCTTCAACGACGGCTCCTCCTGCAATCCGGGCGGCGCCTGCCACGGCTTGGAGTCCTATAGCCACGCCTACTGAGCATTCTAGAGGAGAAAGACGCATTACAGACTCTTCGCCTACGGCAACACGGCCTGGAGTCAGACCTGATCTCCCAACGCTTACTCCCACGTCACTACTGCTGCCTGCGCCGGGAGCACCTGCTCCGCTCTACGAAGGAGATGCTACGAAGTTCCTTCCTTAACGGGCGTCGATACCAGTTGGGGGCCATGCCTCAAGAAGTGGGAAAATACCTCCACCTCTCCTTTAGCCGAGCCTACTGAGGCTGGTGGCAGGTGGAGCAGACATCGTTACCCCAGCCCGTGTGATCGGCTGGCACCGGCTTGGTGCCACCTTCACTGTGGCAAGACAGGCACTCTGACATGCCTGCAAGGCTGTGAGGTACAGAGGGCGGATTCACGGCAGGTTCGGCCGGTGGTGCAGCGGGCGTAGCGTCGGCTGACGGGGTGGGTGTCGGGCTGACGGTTTTCTCGTGGCAGGTGATGCACTCCCCGCGCTTTTCTAGCTTGTGCGTTATGGGTGGAATTCCGCTGGGGAGAGCATCGTGACAGAGAGAGCACGTGGCATCGGTTCGGCCTTTGTGCGTCGTCGGCAATGCCCCCACCACTTCGCCCTCGGCGTGGCAGGCGGTACACGGTGTCTTACCCGCTATGAGATGGGGGGCAAAGGTGGGCTGGATGGTGGTCTCGTGGCAGAGCAGGCAGGTCGGGGTTGCCCTGCCAACGTGGCTTTCGGGGAGAGAGACGACGGCGCCCTCGGCGTGGCAGGCAGCGCATACCTCCTTGCCCGCAGCAGCGTGGGCGATGGCAGGGGGTGGGGTGGGTAGCACATCGTGGCACACCCGGCACGTGGAATTGTCCCTGCCGACGTGGCTCTCGGGGAGGGCAACCACGGCGTCGGTATGGCAGAAGGCGCAGTTCTCTTTCGCCACAGTGACCGTGTGAGCTATGAGCGGGGGCGATACTTTGCCGAGCTCATGACAGGCGATGCACGTTGCTACAGTGCGCTCCCTGTGGCTGTTGGGTAGGGGCGACATGGCATTGTCAGCATGGCAGGCAACGCACATGCCACGCCCTGCCAAACTGTGGGCGATGGCGGGTACTATCGCTATTTCCTGATCGTGACACACCGCGCACATGACATTGTCCCTGCCGGCGTGGCTCTTGGGGAGGGCAACCAGGGCGCCCCCGGCGTGGCAGGCGGTGCAGGTCTCCCTGGTCACGGATAAGTGGCCGATGATGGGCAGCGGGACCGGCGAGACGGTGTGGCATACGCTACATGTATTTTCCGGCCTTGGCGTCTCCCCTGCGTGGCTAATCGGCAGGGCCATTGCCACCCCTTCCGATGAGTGGCAGGTCTCACACGCCCTCCAGCCCTCAATGGCGTGGTCTATTTGGGGAGGGCCGCCGGGGTAGGTTACGTGGCACGCCTGGCACATCTCATTGCCCCTTCTGGCGTGGTTGGCGGGCACGGGCCAGGGACCAATGGAGTTGTGGCAGGCCAAGCAATCGCTTCGCCCCTCTGCGACGTGGGCGATCAGGGGCCCCGCCGACGCCTGCCCCGTCGGGGTCGGCATGGGCGTAGGGGTAGTTGTTGTTGGTGCTGTAGCTGTTGGCGCTAGCGTTGGAGTACCAGCAGACGTCGGCGTGGGGGAGATGCTTGGGGTGCCGGTCGGCGCAACTGGCGATGCAGTTGGTGTTGGGCTTTCCCCCTGACACCCTACTATCAGTAGGAGCAATAGCATACCCACAACTGCTAGCAGTAACCCGTAAGCCCGATATCTTCTCATGCTTTCCGTTTTACTTTCCGTGCACGGCGGAGGAAGTTCCCGCCGTGTCCGAGGAAGGAGTATAGGCTAAGATCGTCTCCCTGTCAACACGCACTACCCTTCCGGCCAGGGTCTTTCGGTTATTTGGGCTTAGGATCGACCCCGCTCATGGTGAGCTTGTCGAACCATATGAGCGGGGCACCGTCCAGGAGCCCGCTCACGCCCTTCGACAGGCTAAGGGTGGGCGGACAAGAGCCGCTCTCGGGATAACCGAAAGACCCTGGACAGGTAGGTAGGAGAGTACGTTCCGTAGCCAGGAGTGTGGTACAATTATATAAAAGGTGGCAATGGTCGGCGAGGGGTGGAGCGAAATGGCCAGACCCTGTGTAGGGCATGTGCCTTTGCAGCCCACTATGAAGGCCTTCCCTCGGTCACGGGAATCGATATAACGGAGGAGGTTACCCCATCACCTGTGAGTAACCGCTTTGATACACAAGACCTGGACACAATAGTCCTTGCTGGCGGTGCCAGCAGGCGTATGGGTGTCCCAAAAGCGTTCCTACCCCTGGGCAGCACAACCCTTATTGAAGCCGTTATTTCTCAGCTGAAACCCATTTTCCGACAAGTGCTGGTGGTAGCGCGAGACTCCAAGGGCCTGAGAGACCTTGATGCGGTAGTTTTGACAGACCAACACCAGGAACGAGGCCCCCTGGTAGGGCTCGCCCGCGGACTCGCCGTCAGCGATGCCCCCTGGTGCTTTGTGGTAGGGTGTGACATGCCCTTCCTGCGCCCGGAGGTCATACGACGCATGGCACTACACCTGAGCAACTGCGATGTGCTGGCCCTCAATGTGGCAGGCCACTTTGAACCCCTGCACGCGTTTTACTCCCAGAGGTGCCTTTCCATCGCCAAGAGGCTGCTGGATGGTGGCGTAACTTCACTGCAAGCCATCTTCCCAAGTTGCAGCGTAGGCTCGTTGGAGCCTGATATGTTTCTGGACATTGATCCTGATCTCCTTTCCTTCAGAGACCTGGATACCGAGGATGAGTACCACGCGGCTCTAAGGCTGGCCCTTCCTGGACAGGAAGGGCCAGCCCAGGGACTTGAACCGCTAGAGGTATCCCCGTGACGCTGCCAGCCATCGCCGTTGTGGGCTACTCCGACACTGGTAAGACTACCGTAGCCTCCTCTCTAGTACAGACCCTGGTGGCCCGGGGCTATCGTATCGCCGCCGTGAAGCATTGCCCTCATGGTCATAAGGTAGACAGACCATCCACCGACAGCGCCCGCCTCTTTGCGGCGGGGGCGGACAAGGTCGTTGCTACCTCCCCTGGCCTGTTGACCAGCATGGAGGTGACCCAGGTGGACACATCCCTGGAGGCCATAGTGGCCTCCCTTGAATCCAGCGATTACAGCTACGACCTGGTGGTGGCCGAGGGGTTCAAGGGCAGCTCTGCGCCCAAGATCCTGGTGATGGGAGAGGAACACCTCTCGCCTTCGCCCCAGAACGTCATCGCCATTATCGGCGACCACAAGACGGCAGGGAAGGTGCCCAGCTATACTTTCCAGGAGCTGGACGCCCTGGCCAACCAGGTCCAGGACCAGATGCTGAAGGGAGCCACAGAGGCTCCAGGGATTTCCCTGGTTGTGGATGGAGTATCCATTGACATGGGGGGCTTCGCATCCAGGATCCTGTACCAGGTAATCCTTGGTTTTCTTTCGACCCTCAAGAATATTCCGCCAGACCCTCAAAGGATCCGCATCATCCTGTGTGCGGAAAAGGCACAAAAGGGCCCGGAGGAGACATCGGGCTTGACAAGGGAAGGCGTTCCACGATGAGTACGATTGACAGACGGATTATTCCATCCCAGGAGGTTGTTCTATGTTAGACGTAGGCAGGCTTCTATGCGGCAACCTCAATGCAGGAGAGGTGTTGCGCCACGGCAGGAACACGGCCACCATGCCCAGGGAGCTATTGCGCTTTAGCCAGGATAAGAAGCCGGTGGTGGTATGGAACACGTCCCGAAGGTGCAACCTCCACTGCATCCACTGCTATACCGAGTCCAATGACCAGGACTATCCCAACGAGCTGTCCCGCCAGGAAGGTTTAGCTCTCATTGACCAGCTGGCGGATTTTGGTGTGCCGGTGCTGCTGCTCTCCGGAGGCGAACCCCTGTATCGCCCGGACATCCTGGAGCTGGCCAGCTACGCGGTAGGAAAAGGGCTCAGGGTGGTCCTCTCCACCAACGGCAGCCTGATTACCCCGGAGTTAGCAAGGGAGATCAAGACGGCAGAGGTATCCTACGCAGGGGTGAGCCTGGACGGCGTGGGCGAGGTGCACGACCGCTTCCGCGGTGTCAAGGGGACTTTTCAGAAAAGCCTGGAGGGCATTCGCCACTGCCAGGAGGCAGGAGTAAAAGCCGGCCTCCGCTTCACCATAACGCGCCACAACTACCACCAGATAGACGACATATTCCAGCTGGTGGTGGATGAGGGGATTGGGCGACTATGTTTCTACCACCTGGTCGATGTGGGCAGAGGCAAAAATCGATCCCAGATTGCCCTGCAGCCCCACGAGACCAGAGTTCTGGTGGGCCAGATTTTCCAGAAGACCCGGGAGCTGTACCAGAAGGGCTATGAGAAAGAGGTCCTCATGGTTGACAACCACGCCGATGCCCCGTACATGTACCTGAAGCTCCTGGAAGAGGACCCTCAACGAGCAAAGGAGGTGTATAACCTCATGCTGTGGAACGGGGGCAACAACTCCGGCATAGCCTTCGGGTGTGTGGACGAGCAGGGTTTCGTTCATCCCGACCAGTTCTGGCGCAATCACTCCCTGGGTAACGTAAGGCAGCGTCCCTTCGGAGAGATATGGACCGATACCTCCAACCCCCTGATGGCCGGACTCAAGGACCGCAAGGCATTGCTAGAGGGCCGCTGCTCCGAATGCCGCTTCCTGGAGATATGTAACGGCAACTTCCGGGCGAGAGCGGAAGCCGCCTACGGACGGGTCTGGGCCCAGGACCCGGCATGCTACCTGACTGACCAGGAGATAGACGCTTCGGTGCCCCTGCTGGAGGTAATTGCATGACCCAGGACCACCACCAGGCCCCCACGGTTATCTTCTGGGAGATAACTAGGGCCTGTGCCCTGGCATGCCGCCACTGCCGTGCCCAGGCTCAACCCAAGCGCAACCCCCTGGAGTTGACCACTCAGGAGGGGTTCGGCCTGTTGGATCAGATGGCGGGTTCGGGAACCGACCCATTGTGATTGTCACCGGAGGCGACGCCCTGATGCGGAGCGATGTCTTCGACTTCATCAGCTACGGCCTCAACAAGGGGCTCATCATGTCCCTATCCCCCAGCACCACGGCCCTGGTGCGCCCCGACACGCTGCGGTGGCTCAAAGAGGCGGGGTTATCACGCCTTTCCTTCAGCCTGGATGGGGCTCGGCCAGAGAGTCACGACGCTTTTCGTGGTATTCCAGGCTCCTTTCAGCGCGCCCAGGAGTGCATCGCCGACGCGATGGACGCCGGCCTATCTCTCCAGATCAACACCACCATCACCCGCCACAGCCTCCCAGAGCTTTCAACACTAGTGGAGATGGTAGAGCGTTCCGGGGTCGCCGCATGGGACCTCTTCTTCCTGGTCCCCACCGGGCGCGCCCTCAGAGAGGACTTGATCTCGCCTCAGGAGCACGAGGAGGTCTTCAACTGGCTGTACGACCTGTCCCAGGAGTCGTCCCTTAGCATAAGAACCACTCTGGGTCAGCCCTACCGCCGCGTCCTATTGCAGCGCCAGTCCGCCACCAATCAGGCATCGCCCAGGCCGGCGGGACACGGCGTGCCCTCCACCAACGACGGCAAAGGGGTCTGCTTCATCTCCCATGTAGGCGAGATCCAGCCCAGCGGCTTCCTTCCCCTCTCCGCGGGCAACGTGCGCAGTGAGAGTCTGGTAGAGACCTACCGTCAGGCCCCTCTCTTCCAGGAACTCCGGGATCCGGGCCTCCTCAAAGGGAAGTGTGGCATCTGCTCCTTCAACAAGGTCTGCGGAGGCTGCCGCGCACGGGCCTACGCCATGACCGGCGACTACCTGGAGTCCGACCCGGTCTGCATCTTCCAACCAGAGGCCCAAGAGCAACCCACCAGAGGATCGTATGCTCAGCGTGCCCCAGGCCCATAGATAACGGACAATGGAAGCACTTCTCTTAACAGCTAACCTGGCCTTTGCCATGAATGTCCCCCTGGGACTGTGGCGAGCCAATACCAAAAGGCTATCCTGGCAGTGGCTTGCGGCTGTCCATATGGCCGTTCCGCCAATCATGGCCCTGCGCCTGAACCCTGGACGTGTCATCGACTTACGTCCCCATTCTCATCGCCGTGGCCGTCTTGGGACAGATGGCTGGCGGCTGGCCTGGGAGAAGAGCCGGGATCAGGGCTGTTGAGTACTGCAAAGGTAGTTAGTGTTATGAAACAGAAAAACCGCCACGATGTCATTCCGAGTCCCGACTCCATCGGGACTCGGAATCTGGTGGTGGGGTCACCTCCCCACCAGATGCTTCACTTCGTTCAGCATGACAATACAAACCTCGCGTTATGCATCGAATCTCTAACTCAGGACGCTAGCCCCGTGGATACGCCAGCCTGACATGGGAACCTCACGATTGACAAACACACCGCTTTCTGCTCTTCTGGTTCATGGAGCGATGGAAGGAAAGAGAAACGGCGACACCTCGAAGGATAGGGGTAAGGTGTCAATAGCAAGGATCAGACCAGGAGTGCCCGTACTCCTGGTTCTCGTCTTAATAGTGGTTCTGTCCCTCCTTGTGGCTGGCTGTGCTTCCAGCTCGGAAACCCTCTCTCCAGCGGAGCTGGAAGAGGTGGCCCAGGGCATAGATAGGAGCCTCATGTGCCCCGTTTGCCCCAACGAGACCATAGACCAGTCCCAGGTGGAGATAGCCGTGCAGATGCGGGCCATGGTTCGGGAGAAGCTGGCCCAGGGAGAGAGCAGGGACGAGATTCTAAAGTTCTTCGCGGACCCGGACCGGTACGGCCCTGGGATACTGGCGGAGCCTCCCAAAAGTGGCTTCAGTCTCCTGGTATGGGTACTTCCCCCGATAGTATTGCTACTGGGGAGCAGTATTCTAGTGATGACGGTGCGGGCAATGCGGCGAGGGCATCAAGGGTACACCGATGAAGAAGCACCCCAGGCTACGGCGGAGCTGGAGCCATACCTCTCCGCGGTGGACCAGGAGATTCAACGGCTGACCCTAAGGGGGGGTGGCGACACGAGGGAGCCTCCGGATACCGTGCCAGAAGGCCCCAATATTGGAACCTCCGAGGGAAGGGCGGAATAGCCGTGGCCGATCTTGGGTTCGTATCCCTGCTTCTGGCTCTGGCCTTGGCCTCATATTCCGTGGCAGGGTCTCTGCTGGGGGTATGGAAAAAGGATCCCCGACTTCTACAAAGCGCTCGCCATGCCACCTATCTCGCCCCCGTGGCGTTAGGGATAGCCACGGCCAGCCTGGTAGGAGCCTTTGTAACCCATGACTTCCAGGTGGAGTACGTGGCCTTGCACAGCAGCCGGGCCATGGAACCCCAGTACATATGGGTGGCTTTCTACGCCGGCAACGAAGGTTCTCTCCTTTTCATCGCCTTTGTCCTGTCCATTCTGGCAGCGCTGGCCATCTCTCTCGCTCCCAGGGTGCTCCAAGCCAGCTTGCCCTACACCAACGTGGTACTGATGCTGGTGCTAATCTTCTTTGTGACGGTGACGATCTTTCTGGCCAATCCCTTTTCCCGCCTCGACTTTGTACCTGCCGACGGCCAGGGTATAAACCCGCTGCTGACTCACCCAGGCATGTTCCTTCATCCGCCGATGCTTATGACGGGGCTCATAGCAATTGCGGTGCCCTTTGCCTTTGCCATGGGAGCGCTGCTTTCGGGGAGAACAGGGGACGAATGGGTAGACGCCGGGCGCACCTGGGGCATCTTAGCATTCACTATCCTGGGAGCGGGGAACCTGCTGGGGATGTGGTGGGCCTACACTATTCTGGGATGGGGAGGTTACTGGGGCTGGGACCCGGTGGAGAACTCCAGCCTCATGCCCTGGCTTGTCATCACCGCCTTCATCCACTCTCTCAGGGTACAGAAGCTCCGGGGGATGTTCCGCATGTGGAACCTGGCCTTGATCATCATTGCCTTTGCCTTTGCCCAGTTCGGGATGTTCATAAACCGGGGAGGGCCAGTCCCCTCCGTCCACTCCTTTGGCCAGTCCACCCTGGGCTGGGTTTTCATGCTATTTATGATATTTACCTTGCTTGTTTCCTTCGGGCTCTTCTTCCTCCGCTATAACAATCTGAAGAGCGCCCAGACCCTGGAATCGGCCGTCTCCCGAGAGGCCTCCTTCCTGATAAACAACCTGCTGTTCCTGACCATAGCCTTCGTGACCCTGTGGGGTGTCATCTATCCCCTCATTTCGGATATAGTCCAGGGGGAGATTATAACTGTAGGCCAGCCATTCTATAACCAGGTGAACGGGCCCCTATTCCTGGCCCTCATCTTTCTCATGGGGGTAGCCCCCTTCCTGCCCTGGCGACATGCCTCCTGGGGTAGTCTGAGGCATACGCTTATGGTGCCCGTGGCCGCGGCCATAGCGGTAGCTTGTTTCCTCATCCTCGTGGGAATAAACAAGCCCTATGCCGTGGCAGCCTTCGCTGTATGCGCCCTGGTGGCTTCTGGAATACTCCGTGAATGGGTGCGGGGCGCTCACTACAGGCACAAGAGGGGCGAATCCTATCCCATTGCCTTTGCCAGGCTCATCGCCAGCAACCGTCCCCGCTACGGCGGCTATCTGGTCCACCTGGCGATTGTACTGCTAGCCCTGGGTATAACCGGTTCCACCTTCTACGATGTCCAGAGAGACGTGGTCCTATGGCCCGGCGAGAGCGCCGATGTGGGCGGATACACCATAAAATACATCACCTCCTCCATGGTAGAAAAGGTAGACAGGATAGAATTAACATCGGAGGTCCAGGTGTTCCGAGGCGACAGCTTTCTGGGAACCTACTACCCCAGGCGGGACTACTACCCCAGCTTCAACATGTCCTCCACCCAGGCGACCATCAGGACCACCCCTATAGAGGATCTCTACATCATCCCTGGGGAGTCCCTGGAAGATGGGCGTGCCTTATTCCGAATCCTCGTCAACCCCCTGGTTATGTGGATGTGGATGGCTGGCCCTCTTGTGCTCCTTGGGGTGGTCGTAGCCCTATGGCCCCAGAGGGAAGTGGCCGCTGTGTATGCCCGCGTGCCCAGTAGAGGAGTCGTGGCCTCCTCATGAGTCATTGCCAGGTACGCACTATGATTATGAGCGGATCCCTTCGGCTTCAAGCTCTGAACGGGGGATAAGTATGGCCTATTTCCTTGGTCTTCTTCTGGCCCTGGCGTCAATTGCGCTCCTGGCACGGCCTATCCTGAGACGGGAGCAGACCACGTCTAGCTCTGCATCATCCCTGGATTCCCTTGAGGATGTGCAATGGCGGCACCAGCAGGTGTACGACGAGATTAAGACCCTCATCCTGGACTACGAGCTAGGTAACATACCTCCCGAGGAGTACGAAGACAGGCTGACAGCCTATCGTCTCCGGGCTGCCGACCTCCTTCGGCAGCAGGAGCAACTCCTGCATGAGCTGACATACTTGGAGAAAGAGATAGAGGATAGGGTGCTAGCGCTTCGTATGTCCTGGGGGACAGTGAAGAGAGTGACCATTTGTGGTGGATGCGGAGGAGAGAGGGACATCAATGCCACGCTCTGCCCCAGGTGTGATCTCCCTGGAGAGGAAGAGATCGCTCCTGAAGGAGACTCTCCCGTAGAAGAGGAGGCCCGTGGGTAGAGCAGTAAAGAGAACTCTTCTGGGAGCGGCGCTCCTTCTGGCACTGACCGTAGTACCCCTTTCAGCCCGCGCCCAGGAGGTGATAACCATCGAGGGGCAGGTGACAAACGGGACAGCTGGGGCGGAGGTGCCCCAGGACCTGATGGTTACTCTGGAGGTGTTCAGCCAGGGTCAGAACCTGGAGACAAAGGAAGCAGTGACCGACGCCGAGGGCCGTTTCAGCTTCGAAGGAGTCCCTGGCGGCCAGGAGTATGGATACATCATAAGCACCGAATATTCAGAGGCAGTCTATTTCTTCGAGAGGGACTACGTGCTGCTCCCGGATCTGGTAGAGATGATGGTATACGAAAGCACCAGCAGCAGCGAGGCCATTGAAGTAAGACTGCATAGCCTGGTAGTTAACATGGCTGACTCCGATACACGGCTCATGAACGCCCAGGAATGGGTGAGACTGGAGAACACCGGCGACCGCACCTTTGTGCCAGGCCCCACCCCGGCTGGGACAATGAACATGCTTCGGTTTTCCCTTCCTCCAACGGCCAGCAACCTGGATGTGCAGAGCACTCTGTGGAGTGGCCAGATATTCCAGGTGGACTTGGGGTTTGCCTTGAACACCCCAGTGCCACCGGGCACCCACGAGATTGCCTACACATACCTCGCATCCTATGCGGACGGCAAGCTAACCTTTGCTCACTCCTTCCCCTTTGGGGCTGACACTTTTAGTGTCCTCCTTCTGCAGGATCTGGGTCAGGTCACGGGAACGGGGTTGCAGAAGATGGAACACCTTGTCCTAGACGATGGAAACTACCAGCGCCTGGAGGCCTACAGCCTGAATGCCGGAGACAGGATAACTTTGAATTTCACGGGCATGTCGGAGCCATCGCTATGGCAGCGCTGGCAGGACGCCGTATCTGGGGAAGGCTTGTTGAAAGGGGTGATTCCCGGGGCGTTTGGCATGGCCCTGGTTGCCCTGCTGGCCTACGTGCTCTTCCGCAAGAGAGAGCCGCCGAGGGCGACCGCCGGGGTTCCTGGAGACCCGGGGCAACACCCCGCTCTGACAGAGGCCATAGCCCGTCTGGATGACCGGTTCCAGCAGAGAGAGATTGGGAAGCAGGAGTACCTCCAGCGCAGGCGCGAGTTGAAAGGCCAGATTCTTGGTTCTGGGGATCGTCTCCCGTGGTCGCAAGCCCGACCCAGGTCTACCCGGCCCACATCTGAAGGAGGAGGCCCTCCCTCAGACCCAGCTGCCGGAGAGACAGGGGGAGAGGAGGCCAAACATGGCGGCTGATCCCGCAGACTACTACGCGATTTTGCAAGTTGACCCTCAGGCCCGACAGGAAGTCATTGAGGCTGCATACCGGCGTCTAGCCCGAATCTACCATCCTGATATGAATTTTTCATCGGACGCCAATCAGAAGATGGCGGCACTCAATCAAGCCTACGCAGTCCTATCAGACCCAACTGCCAGAGCCAACTATGACGCAATGAGGAGCGGACCTAGCTTCAAAAAAGAGCCATCGGCGCAACGGGATTCGAATCTCGAGAATCCATATGTACACGTAGCAGAACAGTATCGAAGGGTCAGGGAGAGCCGAACCTTGAGCAGGCGCTCAGTCATCCTGGGTTCCGCTTTGCTTATTTTGGCGGCATTTTTCTCCCTTTTGGGCTGGGCGCTGGCCCGCTCCGGGGGTATACCGGGAGGATTGGGGATGAACGACGCCTTTGGAGAGGTCAGCATCCAGGAGAGGCCCGCGCCGGACTTCACCCTCCAGCTCCTTGATGGTGGGTCCATCACTTTGGCCGATCTGAAGGGCAAAGTGGTGATGATCGATTTCTGGGCTTCCTGGTGTACGCCCTGTCGCGAAGAGGCCCCGGGCCTGGCCCAGGTCTACAGGGAGTACCAGGTGCGAGGGGTGGAGTTCATTGGTATAAGCATCTGGGACAGGCTCGGGACGCCGAGGACTACGTCCAGCGCTTCGGCATAACCTACCCATCGGGCCTGGACACCCAGGGCACAATCCTGGTGGACTACGCCGTAAGGGGCATCCCCGAGAAGTTCTTTGTAGATGCCCAGGGACAACTGGTCCGCAAATACGTCGGCCCTTCAACGGCGAGAGGCCTCCGGGAGGCCCTGGACCAGATGCTGGGGGGGCAGAACTAGTGCCCATGCCGTGGCTGGGATTTCCTACTGACATCGGCGACTGGCTATTATTCCCTCTGGCTGCCGCTGTTTCTCAAACCCTGCCAGGCTTCCAGGATCTTGATATCCCTGAGGAAGGCCAGGGGAGGCAACGCCTCCATGGGGAAAAATCCCAACTCCGAGACCTCAGGGCCGGCTCTGGCCTCGCCACCGGTGATCCGTCCATCAAAAGCAGCCAAGACCACAGGCTGGCCGCCCTCGGAGAAGAGCCCTATCAGGCTTGTTATGTCAACCTGTAAACTCGTCTCCTCCAGCACCTCCCTCGCCGCCGCTCGCTCTACCACCTCTCCCCGGTCGACGTAGCCGCCGGGCAGGCTCCAAAGACCCAGACCGGGCTGTGTCAATCGACGCACCATGAGGACCTTATTCTCTTGCTCCACCACCGCCGTTGCCGCCAGCTTGGGGTCGTAGTAGATTATCTTGCCGCACCTGGGACAGGACGGCCTACGGGAGCCTTGAATATCTCTCATCTCCAGGGGCGTACTACAGCGAGAGCAGTATCTGTCTTCCTCCATCATGGGACTTGAATATATCATAATCTGCTCTCGAGGCCCATGATGGGTTCCCATGGTTCACAGAAGGAGGCTTCCCCCGATCTCAAGCCATCTAGCCTTGTGCGATGGGACAAGCCAACCTAAAATGAGACCGAACCTAACCCAAGGGCGTTGACGGCGCAATAAGAGAACGAATCCCGTGAAAATCCTGGCCTTAGACATTGGCACTGGCACCCAGGACATCCTCCTGTTCAATTCCAGCCGGGCCGTGGAGAACTCAGTCCAACTTGTGATGCCAGCACCCACCGTCATCGCTGCGGAGAGGGTTCGAGCCGCCACCGCGGCTGGCAAATCTCTGGTTCTCACCGGCACCAACATGGGTGGTGGGCCGGTCACCGGTGCTGTCCAGGAGCACATCACTGCGGGCTTCTCCGTATATGCCACTCCATCTGCCGCCGTTACCTTCGACGATGACCTGGAGATGGTGCGAACAATGGGACTCACCATTGTATCCGAAGAGGAAGCAAGCCGACTGCCTGGAACACAGGTGGTGCTGAGGGACCTGGACCTGAGTATGGTCCGCCGGGCTCTGGAGGCCTTTGAGGTAAGCCCGAGGTGGGATGCTCTGGCCGTGGCGGTCTTCGACCATGGTAACTCTCCGCCGGGGTACAGCGACAGGAAGTTCCGCTTCGATCACCTTCGGCAGCAGGTCCTGGGCAGCCAACGAGATGTCCTCTCCTTCATCTACCTGGCCGGGGAGGTGCCGGACTACCTCACACGCATGAGGGCTGTAGTGGAGGCGGCGGGGGACGAGGCCCCCTTGCTCCTCATGGATACGGCGGAGGCTGCGGTTCTGGGCTCCCTGGAGGACTCCCATGTGGCGTCACAGCGGTGCAAGGTGATAGCCAATCTCGGCAATGAGCACACCCTCGCTTTTCACCTACATGACACCACTATTTGGGGCGTTTTCGAGCACCATACCCACCTCCTGTCGCGGGAACGTCTGGAGCAGCACCTCCAGGAGCTGGTTCGCGGTGACCTGGATGGCGACATGGTATGGCGCGAGCAGGGTCACGGTGCCATAGTCGTCCAGGGAGGCGAGGACATGGGCTTCCTCAGCGTGATTGGCCCCATGAGGGGCATTCTAGAGGGGTCTACCCTGACGCCCTATTTTGCAGCACCCCACGGGTCCATGATGCTGGCGGGCTCTTTCGGCCTCATCCGTGCATGGGCAGAGCGAATGCCATCACGACGGGACGAGATCCTGAGTGCCCTCCGCACCGCGGGCCAGGGACTGAGCCACCCGCACTAGGACCTACTATCGTAAATTAGTGTACGCAAGAGCATAACCTGAGGTCCCGCTCTTGCTGAGCCGAGTTTACCCTGAGCGCAGCCGAAGGGAAGGACATGAGCAGACTTTTCCTCCGCTCGCATGGTTCGACAACCACGCTTGATATCATACGTACCTTTGAGCGATGCTCCAGGGCCTACGCCCAATCGAGTTTATGCTATCATGGCACACGGCATGGGAATATTTAGTCTCTTCAGAACTAGAGTCCAGCCTTTGGCTGCCGAGATCGACCTGCGCCTGCTGGATGAATTGCAGCAGATAGGACAGATCAAGAACACTCTCCCGATCGGCCAACGTAGTTGCTGTAATGAGCTAGGCCTTTTCGTTCAACTCCGAGAGGCTCGCGGCATGCATAGGCTGCAAGCCGGTGGGAAATGGAAGAGCCAATTAGATATCTGGCAAGACGCGCCTGGCAAATCATGGACGGTGAGAAAATACCAACCCGGACAGTGGGAAGCCTCAATTGGTCCAACGTTGCAGTTGGCACGTTGGCTCGGAGATCGACTAGGGCTGCCTGAGGATGTGATGGAAGATTTTCATAGCTCAATCAGGAGGTTCCAAGCTACAGGGGCTCTTTACCTACCTCAAAACTTCCATTCTGTTGGCGCAACAACTGAGCTTGGCCAGATGATCGACGCGATTCGTGAGGATAATGTTGCAGACTTCTTGCCCAAGATTCAGGGGTATGTTGCAAGGCACAGGGATGATGCACCCGCATGGGACTGTTTGCGAAGGGTGAGCTATCTTGCAGAGGATTATAGGCAGGCGTGGGATGCTTCATTGCAGGCAGCCCAGCTCGCTCCAAACGATGGCGTAATTCGGTACGAAGCTGCTTCAATATGCCTAGCCGCTCTGAGCAACCAACTTCGTAATAGCCGTGGGCTTGACCAATTGACCCCAGCCCGGATCAGAGCATGCACCCTCGAAGCTCTTGGTCTCACTTATGAGGAAGCATACTCAGCAATGTGGCACCACCTCAAAGCTGCCATCGAAACCTCAATGAAATGACAGGAGACCATAGGATAGCCGCTGAGGAGATGGTGAAGATTCTGCCAATTTATGCAGAGGGCTATTATCAAGCTGGTTGACGTACAGTAAGACCACTGGTATTCCTAAACTAGCAGACCAAATCAACAAAACGCGGGGGAAATCTTCGCACTGCGTCAAGCCCAGCATGATGATCGCATTATCCTAGATAACCTTTTCCATTGGGCCAAGCTTCCCCAGGCGGAGTCCTCTATGCCAGGGGAATTCAAGACTACTCCGGAGAGAGTGCCCCCCGCTCCAATCAGCACACGGTCTGCTGGTCGCAGCTTTCCTTTGCCCATCTCAGCGAGACGCAGCACAGGCAATAAGTCTCCGTGATACTCTGCCAGGCTCACCACGAGCGGATTTCAGGGGTTCCGTTCGTCCGGAGCCCGTCGAAGGACAACGCCGAAGACTTTTGAGACAAGTCCTATAGAGGCCAGTCCTGGAGATTGTAGGCCATCTCCCAGAAGAGGAACTCGTAGCGGGTGGCCGTCAGGAAGTGCTCTGCCAGGCGGTCTATCTCCTTCTCCCCGGCTCCCACGGTCAGCTCATCGAGGAGCTGCCGCAGCCACCCGACGAAGGCCGTGAACTCCTCCGAGGAGTACATGTGAATCCATTCCGCATACGGGTTCTTCTCCGAGGTATCGCCAGTCCGGGACAGGTAGTGGCCCGTCTCGCTATAACCCCACTGGCAGGGCAGCAGAGTGGCAACTACGTCGGTTATGGTGCCCTCATAGGCTACCCGGAGCAGGTAGTCGGTGTAGGCCAGGGTGATGGGTGCGGGACAGGTGCTCTCCAGATCGCTGGAGGAGACCCCGAACTTCAGACAGAAGGCACGGTGAAGGGACATCTCCGTATTCAGGGTCTCCCTGAGCAGCTCGGCGAAGCGGCCCATGTTTGCCAGGTCCGGGGCCTTGGCCACCGCCAGGGCCAGCACCCGGCTATACTGGAAGAGGTAGAAGTAGTCCTGCTTCATGTAAAACTGAAACTTATCCAGGGAAAGCTCTCCGCTGCCGATGCCGGCCACAAAAGGGTGATGGAACAGTCGGTCCCACAGGTGGGCGTATTTCTCCCGTAACGTCTCTGAAGTGCTCATGACCATGCAGGCTCAGGGAGCCTTTTCCCCCACGTGTAGGGCCACCGTGCCCAGGCCCATCATCTGGTAATGTACGTTTTGAAGACCTGCGCCCTCCATTATGGCGGCTAGCTGCTGGGCGGTGAGGTAGCTATCCACCGAGTCCGGCAGGTACGTATATGCTTCCTTGTTGCCAGTCAGCAATGTCCCCAGCCGGGGCACTACCTTGCGGAAGTAAACGCGCAATAGCCGATGGGAAATGCCCTTGTCACCAAGGGGGACCATGTCCAGGATCACCACACGCCCCCCTGGTATGACGACCCGGGCCATCTCTCTCAAGGCTGCCTCCTTGTCGGAGAAGTTGCGCAGCCCAAACCCAACGGTGGCGCACAGGAAATGGTCGTCTGAGAAGGGCAGGGCCAGGGCATCCCCCAGCATCCAATGCACCCAGTGGGACAGGCCGCGCCTTTGAGCCTTGTCCCGGGCCATGGGCAACATTCTGGGAGCGAAGTCCAGGCCCACCACCCGTCCTATCCCCAACCTTCGTGCCAGGGCTAGGGCGAAGTCTCCCGTTCCCGTCGCCACGTCCAGAGCCTGTCCTGAGCCTGTCGAAGGAGCCTCTCCCTGGTCTTCCTGGGCAGCCAAATAGGCGGCCCTTTGTCGCCACAGGTGGTGCATTCCACCGCTCATCACCGTGTTCAGCAGGTCATAGCGGCTGGATATGCGGTCGAACATGGCCGCCACGTATCGGGCCTTCTCGTCTCCCTTCAGCTGCACCATCTCTTCGCCCTCTACTAAATTACTCGCTGCGCCCTTCCTGGGAAGGGCTGCGCCTCTGGTAGCGCAATCGTCCGTCCATGAAGTCGGGCAAGCCCAGGGCACTGAGGGCCTTGGCCACTATATACTCCACGATGTCTTCCACCGAGGTAGGATGCAGGTAGAAGGCAGGCTCCGGAGGCAGAACGACGACTCCCAGGCGGACCAGGGCGAGCATGTTCCCCAGATGAATGGGAGAGAGGGGAGTCTCCCGGGGCACCAGCACCAGCCTCCTCATCTCTTTGAGGCACACGTCGGCGGCCCGCTGGAGCAGGTTGGAGGAAAGGCCGTGGGCGATGGCCGCCAGGGTTCCAGTGCTACAGGGGATGACCATCATGCCTGCGGTGGGCGTGGTGCCGCTGGCTATGGGCGCTCTGAGGTCGTCGATGGGACAGTAGGTGAAGTGGGACGACTCCTGCCAGCGGGCCAGGGCCAAGCCAAAGGGATCCTCCATCTCTTCCTGCCACACCATCCTGGCCGCCGAGGAGCAGGTGGCGATGACAGGGATGTCCCGCTCCAGCAGCGCTTCGATGGCGCGTTGGGCCAGGATGGAGCCACTGGCACCTGATATGCCCACCACTACTGGGTCCATCTATTCGCTCCTCCTCAGGGGCTGTCATTCTTCGCCCTTCCCGCGGCGGGAAGGGCGAAGAATCTCCAGAGCGAGAGGAGACTCTTCGCTTCGCTCAGAGTGACAAGTATGAGGTCGTTTTCATCCTTAATCCAACCATCTTCCCATACTACACGTATATAGAGGCAAAGGTAAATCCAAACACGATTACGGCAATGTACCCGTTGACGTTGAAGAAGGCCATGTTGAGCCGCGACAGGTCCGTGGGTGAGACCAGCCGGTGCTCGTACACCAGGAGGACTACAGCCAATGCCCAACCAATGTAGTAGGGGAAGCCCAGTCCCAGCCAGGGCCCCAGGGCCAGCAAGGATGCGACGGTGAGGATGTGCATCCCTTTGGCCCACCACAGGGCCGCGGGGATGCCGAACTTCTGGGGTATGGAGTGGAGGCCCCACTTTACGTCGAAGTCGTAGTCCTGGCAGGCGTAGAAGATGTCGAAGCCGCCGACCCAGGTGGCCACAGCAAAGGCCAACAGCACCGGCTCCCAGCTAAGCGAGCCTGTCACCGCAATCCAACCTCCCACGGGCGCAATGCCGTCGGCCCAGCCCAGGATGAAGTGGGACGTCCAGGTGAACCGCTTGGCATAGGGGTAGCCCACCATCACTATGGCGGCCACAGGAGCCAGGGCCAGGGCCAGGGTGTTAAGTTGGGCGGCTGCGAAAAAGAACACAACCAGGGACACGGTGGACATGGCCGTCATTTCCCACAGCTTGAGACGGCCCGTCGGCAGGGGACGTGAGGCCGTGCGAGGGTTCTCGGCATCCTGGTGGCGGTCTATGATGCGGTTGGCGGCCATGGCCAGGGTCCGGGCGGAGGCCATAGCCACGGTTATCCACAGGAACTGGGGGAAGGTAGGCAGGCCATCGGCGGCCAGCCCTTCCGTCCGAGGAAGGGCCAGCACCATGCCCAGGTAGGCAAAGGGCAGGGCGAAGATGGTGTGCTCGAACCGGATAGAGTCCAGGATGAGGCGGAGTTTTTGTGGTATGGGTGCGAAACCCGCTGCTTGTGGTTGCGGTGTTGTCATTGTTACTCCGCTGCTTACCTCCGCTCATCCTTCGACCAGCTCAGAGTGAGCGGAGGTTTTTCCCCATGATTTGGTCGATACAGGTAGGGTCTTAGTATACGATATCATCCAAGTCAAGAGACAACCGTGAAATACATTAAGCTCTCACCTGCGCTGGCTACAGAGGTGCGATCCGATGCTTCTATGAAGCTATTCTGGAACTCTCCAATAGTGGTTATGCTTTGACCGAGAGTTTTGTACATGAGGATTTCAGTCACGCTGGTGGAGTTGGGCGATGCCCAATGGGATCTCATCGCTCCTCTCTTGCCACCCAAGAAGCATCGGTGCAGACCCCGTGCAGATGATCGGCGAACCATTGAAGGGATCCTGTGGGTGCTCCGTTCGGGAGATCGCTGGTGCGATCTTCCTCCGGAATACGGTAGTGACTCCACCTGCCATCGCCGTCTCAAGGAGGAGCAAGGGTTCCGGCGGTTTATGAGACGGGGGTTGGATGCTGCCCAGAGTGAATGGTCACTGGTAGGGATAACCCACAACCTCCTTAAGCTATGGCGAAGTGGCCAAGCTCCATGGGGGTGGAACAAGGCACGTTGGAACTAAGCAGGGAAGTAGGACTCCATATAGACTGATAGAGCGGCGTGGGCGGGAACCGGATGACCGCTTTGAGGACGCCCCATACTCAATCAAAGGTTTATGGGACAAGCCCAAAGGCATGTTTATTGTGTATCTCCTGGGATTGGTGTAGCATAGGCTCATGCGATTGTTCTTGATACTCGCAGCGTTTCCGGCGATGCTGGCCTGTGCATTAGGCAACGCTCCGACCCCACCACCGAGCTTTGGCCGTGAACAGGCGATCGCCGTGACCCAGATCTTCTTGTTTGAAGTGAGCAGGGGCACACACGCCCCTTCTCCGGCCTTGGCGGCGGCTGCCCAAGACATCGTCGATAACGCGGGTTCCATCAGGGGAACCTGGGATGCGATCAAGGAACCTGATCAAGGGGCGTGGCTGGTGAGTGTACAGGTCGAGGGAAGAGCGGATCCTGTCGAGTTCCGAGTATTCGAAGCGACTTTGAGCGTGGAACTTGTTGGGTTCGATGCCTCCGCTACCGAGTAATGTGCCTCACTCGTTCAACGGGCATTCCCTCAGCTAAGTCGAAACTGTTATGGCCCTGCTGTCTTCGATTGCGGCGCCTTACCTACGAAGCGTCCACTACGCCGGAGGAGGAGGGCAGAAGACGTTGTCGGACTCATCGTCGGCCACAGCACCGCATTGGTCTTCAACGACGATTCTGACCTTGCACTTTGAAGAGTACAGAACTGGGTTTGCCGGGATAAGCCAATTATAAGAATGTGTGCCAGGAGAGTCCTGGACAATACCTGTGGCGATAACGAGATCATCATAAGTTCTAGGCTCGTCCCAGCCATTATCAAAGTATATGCTAACAATCAGGGGTTTAAGGTTGGAAACACCGTCTAGGTCGTTTGCTGTCCATTCGATCGTCATCACTTCACCCACGTGGTATACCGCCCAGATATTGGGGTGTATTACGGTGACGCTCGGAGGATGGTTGGTGATGCAAATATCTCCAACGGGACTGGTCTGTGCATAGGCCGCAGGTACGCCTACAGACATCAGATTCGGCTTCACGTAGAGTCCCGCCAGGGTCGCTCCTGCCAGAACAGTCCCGCGTACCAACAGTTTTCGACGGGATATCTTTCTCTCGCTGGCTTCCAGTTGCGTCATAGTCCCCTCTCCATGGTACATGGCTCAGTGTAGCACCCCCCTCAACAGCGAGCAAGAGAATCTCGGTGCCGATTTAGTCCCAAAGGTTGACCGGACTGTTAGAGTATCCCCATGATTCTCGTCCTGTCTAGAGTATCGCGGCAGCATCGGCAAGGGCCCTCATAGGAGAATCATAGGCTTCTGCCTCTATCCAGGAAGTATACTCATCTAAAGTGGCAAACTTGCCCGAAAACATACCAGGCGGAGGTATAGTCGAACTCCAAGTCACTCCTTAACTCACAACCCTTCAAGAGGCAGCACCGTATCAAAGGTCCTTGATATCATCCCCTCAACTCCACCATAGGGAATTTGAACCAAAATTGCCGCGCCATAGCGACACAGGGAACTACATGACGAGTTCAAGAGTCCCCTCATCTGCCAGGGTAGTTTCGGGATGACTTTAGTGACCGGCCTCTTCATCCCATCGGGTAGGCTCCTCCCAACCCACTACCCGCTTCTGGTTCAACTCCTCGATTCTCGCCTCGGAGTAACCTAGCTCCTGGAGGATGCTGCGAGTGTGCTGCCCACGCAGGGGGCCTGAACCCACCCGAGTCGGCGTCCGGGATAGGTTGACGACGGGGCCGTAGCGCCAGTAGCTACCAATGCGGAGACTTTCAGCCGGCTGGATAAAGCCGTTTTCAGCCACGTGGGGGTCATGGGAGTAAAAGTTGAACATGCTGCTTCCCTCGACCTCCACACAGGCTACATCGGCGGCGGTCAACATCTCCTCCCACTCCCCAGGGTTTCGGGTGACGAAGACCTTCTGCAGTTCCCCGACTAGGGCTTCGTCATTCTCCAGGCGTGCAGTCGCAGTCTCGAACCTGGGATCCTTCAGCAGCTCCTCCCGGTTGAGGGCTCGGCAGAGGGCACGCCACTCCTCCTCAAAGGGGCAGGCCAGGAAGATCCAGCCCGGCTGGGCCTCGTAGAGCCGGTAGAGGGCGTGGAGGCCATAACCATCGCTGTCTGGGATAAGGCGCTCCGGCTTCCCCTCATAGGAAAAGCAGTCGTCCGCGTTGGCGTAGGCGTTGGCGCCGAGCATAGTAGAGAGGATATACTGGGGAAAGCCGAATCTCTCTCTGGCATAGAGGCCGAGGAGGACCCCGGTGGAGATAACCATCGAGGCATTTGGGTCCGGGTTGGTCTCGTTGGCCCGCATGAGCCGGCGTCCCACTTCCCTGATCTCATCTATGGTCATTGGCTGCTCCGGAGGTGGTGTGACTCCCTGGCCAAGCTGCAGGAGAGCTCCGCCCATCACTGCCCCGCCGATGGGGTGCATTGCCGGCCGGTGGGAGGAAGGGCCCGAATCGCCATACCCACCCGCGTAAACGTAGACAATGCGAGGGTTGATCTGGCGCACCCGCTCGTACCCTATCCCCAGTCGCTCCGGGGCTCCAGGACGCATGTTGTGCACCAGAATGTCGGCCTTGGCTGCCAGGGCGTCGAAAATCTCCATCCCCTCAGGCGTCTGCAGGTTGATGGAGATATTCTCTGCCCCTGCCTGGGTGCGGTTGCCGCCCAAGCCGTCGTAGTTGCGGCGCATGGTGTCTCCATCCAGGGTCTCTATGCGGATGACCCTGACCCCCAATTCGTAGTTGAGAGACGTGGAGAGGGGCCCAGCAATAACAGTCGAGAGGTCCAGGATTGTGAACCCTGCCAGCGGGTGAGGGGGCAATGCCGTCAGGGAGCCCGCTCCCCCTCTGACTGGAGCCGCCCCCAACACGCGCATGACCTCCTCGGTATGCAGTCCGAGCATTGGGGCAGGCCCTTTGATACTGCCAGGCGTCTCGCTCATGCGCACTAGGAGACCCATCTGACGCATTCTCCCCACGGTGGGGTCGTCCACATCCTCCACCTGGCGATTGTGTACTATCTGGGGATGATTCATCCCCTCCTGGGTGGTCATGAATGGCTCCGCAGCCACCCAGGAGGTCTGATTGACGAAAATGTCCATCCATTCGTCCAGGGTTTTCTCTTGCACCTTCTTCAGGATCATCTCGCGCAACTGCTCCGCCTCCTCCCGCATGAGGGTCGGCGCACGCTCAAACCCGGGAGTAGTTAGGATGTCTTCCAGGCCCATAACTCTCATTGTTTCCCGAAAGAGCCGAACGATGATATTGGCCATCTGGATCCAATGGCCGTCTTTGGTCCTTACGGGCTGGTAGCCCACCCCAGGCTGGCGGTTGGGATCGGACTGGGGATCATCCTGGAACCTGTCAGGGAATTTGATCATCATCTGCCAGATGAGCCAGTTGTTGACGTCGAAGGGACTGATTCCCTGCATGAGGCTCGTTTCCACCTTCTGGCCTTGGCCCGTTTTATCCCGCACAATCAGGGCCGCTAGAATGCCCCGTATGGCAGCCATGGCGGTACCGTGGCTGGCAACCTGTACCGCCGCGTAGTGAGGGCCAGGGCGCCCGGCCTGCCCGGTGAAAACCGAAAACCGCCCGACTTTGGCGGCGACGATCCCTTCGTAAGGCTTGTAGTGTGCGTAGGGCCCCTTTGGACCGAAGGCGGTGATGGAGCAGTACACCAGGTCAGGCCGCTGAGCGCTGACCTCCTCGTACCCAATCCCCAGGGCGTCGGCCTCACCGGGCCGGAAGCTCACCACCACCACATCGGCACGCATCATCAGCCGCCGGGCACTTTCTCGTCCCTCCGGGGTCTTCAGGTCAAGAGTGACGCTCTTCTTTCCTCGGTTCCAGAGAAGGGCCTGGGGAAAGGCCCTGTACGGATCTCCCTCGGGTGGCTCTACCTTGATAACCTCCGCCCCGAAGTCCGACAGGATCATGGTGGCAACAGAGCCTGCCCAGCCTGACGAAAAGTCCAAGACAACTATATTCTCCAGTACTTGCGCCATCGCCTCATCCCTCACTAGCTAGATTAGCACCTCGACACCGCCATTGTATCTCCCTTTTACCCTGAATCCTATAGGTAATGTGAGCTACGAGGATAGCCCCTCGGCGCCGTTCAACATCCATGGCTCCCCAGTCGTCGTAGCCACGGGGAGAAACTCGAAACCCGCTAGGACGGCGTAGTGGCGGTCTAGATCAGTATCGCCGATGTGAAAGTACTCATCGGCCTCAAACTGGGTCCGTACCTCTTCCAACATGTGCTTGAGTACCGTAAAGTCCACGACAACCCCCTGCCTCTCCCACATGGCACGCTGGGCTGAAACGGGCCGGTCAGAGCAACTCCCAATGATGTACCCCAACTCCTGAGCACGCCTCACCATAGCAATGGTGAGGGGGCCAGGCTCAATCCCCGTTTCGAGGGTGCCATCAATATCAAAACTGATCAATCTCTTCAAATACGGTCCTCCTTCCTCATCTGGGCATCGGCACCCCCATTTCAGGGGCCGCAACACGGTGTACCCTCTCTGGACCCGGGCTGAACACCCCGGGATGCCCAAGTCCAGGGATATGTTGACGCCTTCCCTCAAACCAACGAGCTAGCTCGGATTCACACCCCAGAAGATCCAGCCATTGCCGCCGGGCGTAACCTGACCAGCGGCACCGGTCTCGGCACGTATCCTGACCTGCCTGGGGCCCGCCGTCCCCCGGAGCTGCTCAATGATATCGGTGTACATGGCCGTGCGGGTCCGCCCGCAGCCGAGGTTCCCACCGCTGGAGTTGAAGGGGTGCGGCCCCTCGACGCTGATATCGCCAGCGTAGAAGTCAAAGGACTCTCCCCGCTTCACACCGTGCCACTGGAAGCCCTCGAAGTAGCTCTGGGTGAAGACGGAGAAGCCGTCGTACGGGTTGAAGATGTCAAGGTCAGCGGCTGTGGCCCCCGCACCCTCATAGATCGTCCGGGCCAAGTTGTCGGTCCACGCCTCATGGTCCTCCAGGGTTGCCATAGTACTAGTAGGGGGTTGGGCGACTTGGGCATGGCTCAGCACGTAGATCGGCTTCTGCTTCATGTCCCTCGCCCGCTCCGCGGTGGTGAAGAGAAAGGCTGCTGCATGCTGCACCGGCCGGTCTGAGTCCAATATGGTGCAGGGCCACGCGACGGGCCGAGCAGTCAGATAGTCCTCCAGGGTAAGCGGATACGGCTCATACTGGGCGTAGTATCCCCACGGAGTCATGAGACCATTCCTGCGCTGGTTGATGACGAAGGGGGCCAGGTTATCGTGGCTCCCACCGTACTTGGTGCAGTACTGCAAGAAGACGAAGGTATGCTGCATCATGGCCGAGGTCATCCAACCCCACGGAGAAGACCACGCGCGAGCCCCCCTGGAGTAGTCGCCTTCCTCCAGGTGGTACCGGCCTGGTACGTTGCCCATGCCGTACAGCATCAGCAGGTTCTGGGCCTGGCCCTCACCTACGACCTGGGCGGCTTTGCCGATCAACTGGCCGATAGAGGAGCTCTCGTTGTCGATATACGTGAGGTTCTTCAGCGGCGTGCCTTCCCGCTCCATGCCCTTGATCAACCACTGACAAGTCACCCGGGAGAGGCCGTCCTCGGAGTCGTAGGGCGGATCAAAGAAGGGCCGCGGCTCGCCACGGTCCCCCTGGGCCCAGGTGTCACCAGCCCAATCCGGGCAGACCATAAGGCCGTCGATGTCGTCCGGCGACAGCCCCGCGTCCTCGATCGCCCGCTGGGATGCGATAATGTGGTAGGCGCCCAGGGCCTTGTCCATGGACACCCCGTCCCAACGCCGGTCTAGGCCGGAGTACCCGTAGCCCGTAAGCGCCACCTTGCCCCGGTGCTCCCAGAGCCCCTGCTCTCTAGTAGTAGCCAATCTCGGCCATCCATTAACAGGATTACCCCTTGTATCCGGCGAACTCATCGCCATAGCTTGTTTCCTCCTTTTTGTGAATACTTAAGACCTGCGAGGACGAGAGCTGCTAGCAGGGGTGGGGCTAGCCTATCACCCGCCACTCGTGGATCAGCTGGCCCGGTGCGACCTCCTCAAAAACCAGCTCCACTGCCGCATGCGCCGGAGCGAGGTGAGGCGGCGTCCCTGGCAGGTTGGACAAGAAATTGATATCTGGGTCCTCGTCCAGCGATATCAGCGCCACGTTGAAGGGTACATCGCTCTTGCGCCGCACGACACGGGTGTCGTGGACGACCATGGTCTCCAGGATATGGCCTCGCCCCTGAACCTCGCTCCACTCCAGCTTGTCAGCTTCGGAGCCACACTTCCTGCAGCGTCCTGCCGGTGGGTATTGCAGCTTGTTGCAACCGGTGCAGAACTGTAACACCAGCCGCCGCTCGTTAACGGCGTCCCAAAAAGGCTTGCTTACGTCATCAGGTACCGGGATAGTCTTGGGCATACTTCTCCTCCATTCCTATACTGTTTCCCCTAGCCTGGCCCCCACACATACAATGTGGCGATTATATGCTTGATGTGGCAACCAAATCAAGCATGTCAACCTCTGCCATCTGCAGTTTGCCGCATTCATGTCATGGGTATCCCTTTGCTCTACGAACTCGTTCTCCGGTTCATGCCAGGCTTCGGGCCTTCCGCATTGCCGTCTGAGGAACAGGAACGCAGAATCACAGAGTAGATCAGTTGGAACGGAGGGCAGATCATCTGCACCGGCCACAACCTGCTCAAGCTCTTCGCCTCCCTGCAGAAAAACCCTCATCTGAGGGTGGCTTCGGCCTTTGCCCAAGGGTAGCGCTGATTCCACGGCG
>JBDRIA010000021.1:0-8039 GCA_043816345.1 Chloroflexota bacterium | reverse complement strand
GCCGCGATTGCATTCCGTACCTCTGGCTGACGGGATGGCAACACCCGGACCACAACACGTTGTGGCGGTCCTACCAAGCCAACCGGCAGCAGATGCGGAGTTGTTGAAACGGACCGTGCATGTGGCGCTCGATCTGGGTCTGGTGGACCTCGCGATTCAAGCGGTCGATGGGACCAAGATTGCCACCGATGCGGCCAGAGATAAGACCGATTACGGTGCCCACGACTGCCGAACTTATAAGCACCGTACTCTAGCACGGATCACGCAGAAGGACAGGCCGCGAATCGCACGCCATACCACCGGGAAAGACGGCGCTCGCCTTTCCTACTATCGTCAGGGGCAACGCTGTTGCCCGGAACGCCATACGAACGAGAAGACGATCGCTCCAGATCTCTCTGGAAAACCTGCTGAGACAGGCTCTATCAGGGCAACTCCATACTTTCCATCGGTGCGTGGCTTCTGCAGTGGGCTCAACCGGGAGCCGTGCCAGGCGCGCCGCTCCCGGCAATATTGCCCCGTAGATACTCATCGAGACACCGGCATACCGTCCTTTCATCTCCCTTGCTGGTGTCCGACATGTGTCTGACCCTAATCAACAAGTCGATCTTATGTGCAGGAGATGACTCCCGGGGGACAAGGTGGTGAGGTACTTGCCTTTGGGAAGGATGAGCTTAGTGTATGCTCACTTAGGGCAACATAGTATCACCCCAGGTCCAGGGGCCTCACGATGTCGAAGTACATGCCCAGGATTCCCACCAGCAGGAGGAGGAAGAAGACCATCGCTCCCAAGGGAACCAGCTTGTGCATGTCGGCCTGCCGCCCTGTGACCTTCTCGTAGAGAGCAACAGCAAAGTGGCCACCGTCGAGAGGGTAAAGTGGGATGGCGTTGACTACGCCGAGGAAGACGCTGATGTAGGCAATCAACTCCAGGGTGAAGTTGAAGCCAGCCCGTTGGCTGGCAGCGCCGAACTGGGTGATACCGATCACACTCACCGGCCGCACCTCGTCCAGCACCTCGTTGTTGCCGAATACAGCACGTATGAAGCTGCCGAAGTTGGTGACGAACGCCCAGATTCCCCTGGCGCTCTGCCTCGTGAATAGTACCACATCCCCAGCGGCCGTACCGATCCCCAGGATGGGGTTGTCACGGCTCCTGCCGATGTGGGGGGATACCCCTAAGAACCCCTGCTCTTCGCCGGTGTTGGGGTCTATCCTGGCGGTCAGAGTAACGCTCAGATGGAGGCGCTCCCCGTGCCGCTCCACCTCAAGCAGAATGTGCTGGTTGGGGTGAACCTTGAGGATCGAGGTCAGTTCGCTCCAGGACGTAACGGACACACCGTCGACAGCGAGCACCCTGTCTCCCGGCTCAATGCCCGCCAGCACTGCCGCCGTTGGAGAGCCGTCGTCGGTCTGGGAGACCACATAAGCTATCTCGAGCTGGGGCAGGTTCCGATCGGGCTCCCCAACGACCACGTTGGCAACCCAGAGCAGGACAAACGCAAGGACAAAGTGGGTGGCAATGCCGGCCATGACCACCACTGCCTTTTGCAGGAAGGGTCTGGCTCTATACGCACGGTCCTCATCCTCGGGCGGGACCTCCTCCAGGGGGTTCATGCCGATAATGCGGACGTATCCACCGGCGGGGAAAGCCTTAATGCCGTACTCCGTCTCACCACGCTGAAAGGACCACAGGGTCGGCCCAAAGCCCAGGAAGTACTTGGTGGCCTTCATGCCAAAGGCCTTGGCAGCGACCAGGTGGCCACCTTCGTGGAGCATCAGGATAGCGATGAACCCAGCTACCACCATGAACCCGCCTAGCATATCGCTCCTTCTCTCGTCTCCACCCCAGGCTACCGGGGCCAAGCGTAGGCCATTTTTCGAGCCCAGTCGTCCATCTCAAGGATACCTTCCAGGTCGGGATTGGATATGGGCTCGTGTTTCGATAGCACCCACTCCACCAGATTGGGAATGGCAGTAAAACCAATAGCGCCAGCCAGGAAAAGCTCCACCGCAACCTCGTCCGCGGCGCTGAGCACCGCGGGATAAGTCATCCCCTTCCTCCCTGCCTCTAAGGCCAGTTGAAAGCAGGGATATGCGGCCACATCCAGCGCCTCAAAAGTCAGTGCTCCCGTCTCCACAGGGTTGAAGTGGGAGAGGCCCCCGTTCTTCACTCGTTTGGGGTAAAAGAGAGCGTATTGAATGGGCAGGCGCATGTCCGGAGGGCTTAGCTGAGCCTTCACCGAACCATCGGTGAACTCCACCATCGCGTGGATGATGCTCTGGGGATGCACCACTACCTCTATCTTGTCCCAGGGCAGGTCGAAGAGCCAGCGGGACTCGATCACCTCAAAGCCTTTGTTCATCAGCGTAGCGGAGTCAATGGAAATCTTCCTCCCCATACGCCAGGTTGGATGCTGCAAAGCCTCTTCCGGCGTAACCGCAGCCAGCTCATCCGGGGGCAGCTTTCGGAAAGGCCCACCGGAGGCCGTTATCATTACCCGGGATACTTCCTTCTCCTCACCCCTCAGGCACTGCCAGATGGCGCTGGGCTCACTGTCGACCGGCAGAATGTCCGCACCGCTACGCCTGGCCTCCTCCATGACCACATTCCCCGCCATGACCAACGGCTCTTTGTTGGCCAGAGCCACGGTCTTCCCAGCGCGAATCGCCGCCATGATAGGCCCCAGGCCAGCCTTGCCCACGCTGGCAGCCACCACAATGTCCACCTCGGGATGGGAGGCAACCTCTTCTGGGGATACCATTCGGCATCCGGGTGTGAGACTGGATGCCGAAGCCTCTTCATACCCCTGACAAGACACAACCTTGGGATGGAACTCCGCGGTCTCTTGCGCCAGCAGCTCCAGATTGTACCCCGCGGCCAGCCCCACCACGGAAAACTTCCCGGGAAAAGAGCGGACTACATCCAGGGTCTGTCTTCCAATAGACCCCGTGGAACCCAAGATTGCCAGACCTTTCACTTTATCGTCCATATGGAAAAATGATATACCACCACCAAGACGAACACAACGCTATCCAGGCGATCCAGGATGCCCCCGTGGCCTGGGATGAGCTTCCCCGCGTCCTTCACGCCGGACGCTCGCTTGACCATGGACTCCACCAGGTCACCCACCTGGGCGGAGACCCCTACCAGCGCTCCCAGGATAGCGCCCTCCCATGGGGATAGAGGCAGATCTAACCAGGAGGCAAGGGCCAGAACCGTCCCGGCCCCAAATAGAAACCCACCTATGGCCCCTTCCCACGTCTTACCCGGGCTGATCCGCGGTGCCAGGGGTCTTCTGCCCAGCATCCTGCCGGTGAAGAAGGCTCCGGTGTCCGTGGCAAAGGTGCCCAGTATCACCACCAGGACCCACTCAAGCCCCTTTACCTCCGTACGAAGGACCAAGACCAGGGAGAGGGTCCACCCCATGTATAAGGCCCCGGCTGCGGTATACGCCCAGTCCACCAGGGCATCGTTGAAGCCCCGGGAGGCTACCCCCTCCCTTACCAATAGAGGCAGACTAATGAGACGACGCAGTTGGTGCCAGGAGAGGGTTGCGACAGCCCCCCCCAGGAGCATCCAGGGGGTCAGCCAGCCGCCCATGTGGCCACTGATAATAAAAGACAGGGCCCACGCGATGCCCGGTAAGACTGCAGGCTGCACCTCCCTTCGCTCTGCCATACGGTAGAACTCCAGCGCACCCAGGGATGCAAGGAAGGCTGCCAATAGGGAAAGCCAGGGAAGGCCAGCCCAGATGGCCGCCATCACCAGGGGGACCCCAACGATAGCGCTGATAACCCTTGAAGCCATTTGTCAGAAGATGTTCAACTGTCTCTGGGGAGGAAGGACAATCTCGTGCGAATGGCCCCGCCTCGCAGAAAACTGGAAAGGGAGACCATAGCCGTCCTTCATAAGTGTATGAGCGCTTTGGCTCCTTTATTAGCGGCTTCGGTAGGTTCAGGGTGTAGTAGGCTTGACGGAGGAAATCCGAGCCTTAGACCTTCACCCTCCCGAAGCGGCGGCGGCGCTGGCTGTAGGCTATCAGAGCCATACGCAGCTCCTTCTCATCGAAGTCAGGCCAGAATGCCGGGGTGCAGTAGTACTCGCTGTATGCCGACTGCCACAGTAGGAAATTGCTTAGTCTCAGTTCCCCTGCGGTGCGAATTATCAGGTCGGGGTCTGGCATACCGGCGGTATTCAGGTAGCTGCTGAAGGTGGTCTCATCTATCTCCTGGAGAGGTACTCCCTCTTGCACGATCCTCCGTACTGCTTCCAGGATCTCCGCTCTTCCTCCATAGTTAAAGGCGATGTTTAAGGTCATGCGGCGGTTATCCTTTGTCAACTCCACGGCCTGGCACACAGCATCCTTGAGCCCCGGAGAAAGGCGCTCCAACGTCCCCAGGTGCAGTAACCTGATCCCCTGTTCGTGCAGCGCCTTGGTCTCCCGATGGATGACATCCTCCAGGATGTTCATTAGGCCGTGCACCTCTTCATCGGGACGCTCCCAGTTCTCCGTGGAGAAGGCATATAAGGTCAGGTGCTTGACCCCAAAGCTAGCGAACTCCTCTATGACCTGCCTGATATTCTCCGTCCCAGCCCGGTGGCCGGCCAGACGAGGAAGCTTCCTCTGCTCGGCCCATCGGCCGTTGCCATCCATGATGATAGCGACGTGGGTGGGAATGGGCCAAATCTTTGGCCTGCTTTCCACAGCTGCTTTCTCTTTTACCTTCATGGCTTGGTCCAGTCTTGCGAGCTACTCTATGACAGAGTCTCGGAGTGATGGTAACCGTCCTACCTTGAGGGATGGTGCCCTTGCACTAAAGGCCCTGACGGACTCCTAAAACAGAGCCTAGACTTCCATCACCTCTTTCTCTTTCTCAACTCCCAGGTCATCTATCTGGGCAATGTAAAGGTCGGTCATCTTCTGGAGTTGCTCCTGGGCCCGTTTGCCTTCGTCCTGGGAGATATCCTTGTCTCTCTCCATGGCTCTTAGCTGCTCCAGGATGTCTCGCCTGATATTCCTCACCTCCACTCGCCCATCCTCCACCTTTTTGCGTACCAGCCGTACCAGATCCTTCCGGCGCTCCTCCGTCAGTTGAGGGATAACCAGTCGTAGCACGTTTCCATCGTTGGAGGGATTCAACCCCGTTCCAGACTTCAGGATGGCCTTCTCTACTGCCGGCAAGCTCTGCCGGTCCCAGGGTTGCACCACCAACAGACGAGCCTCGGCCACGGTGATGGAGGCTAGCTGGTTCAATGGTGTGGATGTTCCGTAATAGTCTACAGTAACGTTCTCTATCAGGGCAGGGTTGGCCCTTCCAGTCCTGAAGGTTCCCATCTCTTTCTTCAGGGCCTCTACCGACCTCTTCTTTCTCTTGTCTCCTCCTTCAAGGACCTCCTTTATGGTGGCCATCAATTACTCCATTCGTGAGAGAATTGTGTTACTAGAGTCTCTGGAAAGGGAGAGTGCGGTGGTATCCATCACCTCTTGTGTAGGGCTGCGCTATCGTGTGCACCCCCTTTCCCACCGCTTCCTCAATCTGCTGAGCCACAAGAGATACAGATTCAGGATCGCGCCGTAGCTTCGTTTCACCAATGAGGGCCGCTCCCGTCGGTTTGAGCGAAGCCGCTGGTACTTAATGCTAGCTCTGGGGGTTCAGATACTCCCCAAGGGCGAATCTCTCAAAACGCCTCACGCGAATGTTCTCCCCCACCCGGCTCACCACCCCGTTGATCAAGTCCTTTATGGTTATCGCCGGATCTTTGATGAAGGGCTGCTCCATTAGACAAGCCTCTTCTGGGTTGACGGTATCTTCGGCGGGGACAGATCCATTATCTACGTAGCGTGGCGCCATGGCCGCCACCTGCATGGCCAGGTTATGGACTAGCTCCTTGAACTCCGGGGTCCTGGCCACGAAATCCGTCTCGCAATTCACTTCCACCATAGCCCCAACACGACTACCCACGTGAATGTAGCAGTCCACCACTCCTTCGAGGGTCTCTCTGGAAGACTTCTTGGCAGCGAGGATCAGTCCCTTCTGCCGTAGCAGATCCGCCGCCTTGACCACATCTCCACCAGCCTCCTCCAGGGCATGTTTGCAGTCCATAATCCCCGCACTGGTCTGCTCTCTCAGAGTCTTAATGGATTCTAGCGATACCTCGGCCATCTCCTATGTCGCCTCTTGTGCAGCGCCGTTGGCGGCAGGATCCTCGGTCAACTCCACTTCCATCTCCATCTCTTCCTGCGCCTGCTCTGGGACCGCACTCGCCAGTTCTCTGCGCCTGTGCATTCCTTCGATAACGGCGTCGGCTATGCGGGCCGTTATC
This sequence comes from Chloroflexota bacterium, assembly GCA_043816345.1. Classification (GTDB taxonomy): domain Bacteria; phylum Chloroflexota; class Dehalococcoidia; order Lucifugimonadales; family UBA2985; genus JBDRIA01. The sequence goes on along the minus strand of JBDRIA010000021.1, from coordinate 1,714 downwards.
AGGCCTATGGAACGAATGGCGTCGTCGTTTGCAGCAACGGGGTAGTCCACCAGATCAGGATCGCCATCCGTATCCACCAGTGCCACTATGGGAATATTCATTCGCCGACCTTCCGCCACGGCTATCTTCTCTTTGCCTATGTCCACCACAAACAACGCTCCGGGCAACCGGGTCATCTCCTTCACGCCCCCGAAGTTCCTGTTCAATCGCTGGACCTCTTCCTCCAGCTTCAGGGCCTCCTTCTTGGTAAGTAGGCCAAAGGCCCCTCGCGCCTTCCGTTCCTCCAGCCGGACCAGGTAGTCGATGCGGCTCTGAATGGTGGTGAAGTTGGTCAATGTGCCACCAAGCCATCGGTGCTTTACGTAGAACATCTCGCAGCGCTTGGCCGCCTGCTCAATGGAGTCCTGGGCTTGCCTCTTGGTTCCCACAAACAGAACGCTCTCTCCCCCCTCTACAACCTGGGAAATAAACTTGCGAGCCCGCTCCAGGTGGAACATGGACTGTTGAAGGTCTATGATGTGAATGCCGTTACGTTGCGCGAATATGTACTGCTTCATGCGGGGGTGCCATCTCTGGGTCTGATGCCCAAAATGCACTCCTGCTTCCAGCAGAGACTTCATCGTAAGCGTCTCATGGGCTACTTCTCTTTCCCCCGATAAAACCATATATCCTGTCTTCCTGCCTCTCTAAGAAAGCACTCCTGCCCGAATTACGTGGCAGAGTACCATTGCCCAAAACCTGGAAGGTGAGTATATCATATCGGTCTCAGTGGGACAACGCCTTCTTAATCTCTCACAACATATGGTACAGGTTGATGGCCTCCTTTGGAGTTAGCATATTGATGCCCATATGGGGACGCGTAGTGTTGTACGTGTCCAGAAAGCGCTTCTGGAACTCCAAGCCGTTGTCGGTCTGCACGTAACACACGGGGAAGGGCAACGTCTGGGTAGCATGGTACAAGGCAATGAGCGATCCCCCTTCGTCTACTTTGGTAAGGATAAATCCTACTTTGTAGCGTGTGTAGGGCAACCCGGAGAGCTCCGGAGGCACGTACTTCACGTCCATTAACTCATACCTCCGCGGGCGTCCCCGCCGACCCGCTGGCGGCCCATGCTCCCTCTTCAGCAGCCGTATCACCGCCTTCCGATGGTACCCCGTCACTTGGGTGAACTCCTCCAGTATCTCCCCTTTCTCCTTCTGCCCCCCTTTGCTGTACCGCTCTCTAATTGCTTCTACATACTCTCGGATGCTGCCCCGACTCATGCTTGTCCCTGGGTAACACCTTTTTTTAGGCAATTCGATATCCGCAATGTTTACGTAGAAATCCGACTGTCCGTGTATTCTCATGGACATGTCGAACCTCACACTGATCACACTGGCCTGGGAACTGTACCAGCAGAGGGTGCCGAAGAGCCGCATCGCGAAGCGGCTGGGGAAGAACAGGGAGACGATTCACCTCTGGCTGAAAAGGATTGAAGCGGAAGGGCTTCTACCCTTCCTGGAACGGTACCAGCAGGCCAAGAAAGGCCCACGCACAGGGCGACAGGTGGACCCGTTGGTGAAACGCTGGGTTTGGGAGCTGCGGGAGCGGGAGGAGCAGTGCTGCGGGCAGAAGATCGTCTACTTCCTAGAGCGGGAGCATGGTGTCCACGTCTCTGTCCCCAAGGTCTACGAGGTCCTCCGGGAGAGGTACGTCATCCGCTCCAAGTGGAAG
>JBDRIA010000020.1:0-50372 GCA_043816345.1 Chloroflexota bacterium | reverse complement strand
AAAACTCTCCTCCATTCGCGCCATCGTTGAGCATCCGTTCCAGGTCATCAAATGCCAGTGGGGGTATACTAAAACACGCTACCGAGGACTTCGCAAGAATACTGGCCAGCTGTATACGCTCTTTATGCTTGTAAACCTGTTCAAAGCGCGGCGCTTGCCCTTCCAGGGAAGGGCAAGCTCCGTTGCGCACCATGATCGCAGCTAAAATGCTGCTTAAGCGGCCAAAAGAACAGGGGGATGGCCCTCCAAGAGGTGCGTCATCTCATGCAAGATACTCCCTAGCCATTTCCTGACCACCTACGGAGTCTTCTTCAGATAGCGATGCCGCAGTAGTGAGGTTTTTCAGAGTGTCCATTATATGATACTACCGGGCTCGCACTGGAAACCATAATCACTCATGCATGGACCGATGCTATGGACTGTACTTCATGCCACGCTGCTGCTGGGATTGCTCCAGCATTCAGTGAAATTCACACCGGTTATGACAAGGTAATCTATGCTGACGCTATTGGAACGAAGTATTCTGAGGTCTTTACCGTCGCAATTGATTCAGTATCTTTCAGTGCCAACGTTCTTACAATCAACTTCAGTGCGACAAAGACTGGTGCTGCTTCATCGCTTGATGCAGCGGATATTGCCCCAACCCTGCTGGTCGCATTGTATGGCTATGACACCAAGGATTTCCTCGCTGGTCCGCACCGCCGTACGATAGACGACAGTAGAGATTTGGAAACTCCCGTTGGTCTTCCAGATGCAGGTCATCCGCGTATAACGACCGTATCGGCAGCAGGCGGCAGTTGGGTAGTTACGGCAGACCTGTCAACCTGGGCTGACAAGATCGCTGATGGAACAGTAAAGAGAGTAGAAATCGGTGTCGAGCCGGCTTTGGATCATGCTGATGGTTATGAGGTTGCACTAAACGCTCCTTCCAGAACCTTTGACCTTAGTGCCAATGCTTTTGATGATGGCTTCTGCAGTGATATCGTAGGGGCTTGTATATCAGACGGGGTATTGTGGTAAACTAAGGATATGTCTTGGAAGATTCTCGACAAAATTGGCCTCGCTGGAATCCCGGACGATATCAAAACCATTGTATGGTGGCTGCATCTGGCAGGGGCCGCAATGCTAGCCCTCCTATGGTGGGCTTTGGACGTGGTTCGGGAGATGCCTGGCCCTATGCTGGCGGGGTTCCTTGTCGCAGCATTCATCGCAGCATTCGCACTTCTGAAGTTGCTCGCCCGCGGAATCACCAGTGTAGTTGGTCGAATAAGACCAAAGCCCGATCAGACCACACTCGCAGCGAGAGATGAACTAGTAGCGGCCATCAAATTTAACCCTCGGACCATAGTGATAGAACCGCACTCAATAGATATCACCAAACTCAGAGACACAGAGCCTTGCATTGGGTTCAACTTCTTTGTTGGATCAGTTCAGTGGCCGCTAGAAATCAACTCTGTTAGCGGAGTGATTCACTCTCTTGGCAAGGATTTTGTCTTACCACTTCGAGCGCCACGACTCCCTATCCCAATATCCAGTATTAACGATAGATGGGGGATGCTTATTGAGCAGCCAGTCAGTCCTGAAAGAGCAGCAGAGGTACTAGGCTTTCTCTTAGGGGATGGCAGTATGGTCAGTTTTTCCTTTGATAAAGTAAAGATTGAGGGGACGGTTCATCTCCCAGGAAGGGAAGAGAATTTCGTAGCCTATCTTTACCAATCCTTCGAGATCAAGGGGCCCATGCCTGATATTGGCGAAGACTCCAATATGGTCATGATGGTGAAAATGATGGTAAGCCAAGTCATTTATGACCAGTATGGTAACAAACGCAAGGAAGCTAACTCTGCGCGGTGAGGTCGCGGTAAGGTAGATTCTCGGACTTGAGTAACTTCACAAGTGTATCCCTGAACAGATATGGGTTCTTGCGATTGTTGAACCGCCATTCCAGTTCGTCTAGGTGGGCATCAAGATGTTTGGCAGAGAGCTTATGATAAGAGCCAGTGATAGACCGCTTAAAGAGGCTCCAGACACCTTCAACAGTGTTGGTGTGAATGTCACCACGTACCCATTCCTCTTCGCTATGGTTCACAGTCTCATGGGTAGTGTCGTGGTCTAACAGAGAGGAAACCGAATGAATAGGTGAGGAGTCCGCTCCTGAGTTTCGGAGGGCGCGAGTTCCTCTGTTTTAGTCACTTGTTTACCATGTGAATCCGCACGTCCCAAAGATGATATACTGACGGGAGCATCAAGATAGTATACTTTGACCCCGATGCTCTTAGTAACGAGAGGTGAATGTGAGGCTCCTGAGAAGCTCTATTGCTGTCCCCGGAAACCGTAGAGAGATAGGGGGCTGGGAGCGTTGAAGAGGTGAGCGATCGCATAATCCTCAAAGGGATGGTTTTCTACGGATACCACGGAGCGACTCCCCCAGAGAAAGAGCTTGGGCAACCCTTTGTTGTGGACCTGGAGCTGGAGATGGACCTGAAGGCCCCTGGGAATTCCGATGACCTGAAGGATACGGTGGACTATTCCCAGGTGTACCGGGTGGTGAAAGAGATGGTGGAGGGACCCAGCCGTGACCTTCTGGAGAGCCTGGCTGAGGGGGTGGCCCAGAAGCTCCTTCACACCTTTCCCCTGGATGGTGTCCGGGTTCGGGTGACCAAGCCCCATGTACCCATAAAAGGGTCGATGCTGGAAAGCGCGGGTGTGGAGATACATCGGCGGCGCGACGGTTAGCCCTTCTGGGGCAGACCTGTTATGGATGAGTGGAGGCTTGAAAGCGAGCCCTTTACCTTTATAGTAGATGTTCTGGGAAACGTCTCCGCCGAGTTCGAGGGGTTTTCAATGGCGGAGGATGAGGGTCTGGATAGCGCCATTGAAGATACCCTCTCTTCAAAGCGACCCCAGGATTTTGCGGGGATAAAACCATTCAAAAGTAGGCCTTATCCCCTTGACCCGTTGGCGATGAGCCTGTGCTATTCTTTGTGCGGGCGGGTGCCGTTAGCAATAACGTTCCAAAACCCTTCCCAAATGGGTTCCTGCTCACTATAATAGAACAAATACTCTGAATAGAGGTGATTGCTATGCGAGTGATTTTCTTGGAGGATATCCCCCACGTGGCTAACACGGGAGATGTTAAAGAGGTCAAGACGGGATATGCCAGAAACTACCTGCTGCCCAAGAAATTGGCCGTCGCGGCTACTGCCCAGGAGTTGGCGCGTTTGGAGTCCATTCGTAAGGTTGGCCTGGAGCGGCAGTCGAAACTAAAAGAGGGCGCTCAGGCCCTGGCAGAGCGACTGGAGAGTGCCAACGTCGTCTTGAAGGCACGCTCTGGCCCAACGGGCAGGCTCTATGGAGCCGTTACCAACGCCATGGTGGCCCAGGAGCTCTCCACTTTGATGGATGTGGAGTTCGACCGCAGGGATGTGCTACTGGAGGATACCATTCACGAGCTCGGTAGCTTCCAGGCAAAGGTGAGACTGCATCCGGAGCTTACCGCTACAGTCAACCTGGTCGTAGAGCCTTTACAAGAAGTATAGGATGTACGTAGAGAAACTTCCGCCTCACGACGAAAGAGCCGAAGAGTCGGTCATTGGGTCTCTCCTCATAGATGGCGACGCCATCCTCACGGTATCGACCCTCTTGCAGCCGGAGGATTTTTACGGAGAGAGGAACCGATGGTGCTACGAGGCCTGTCTCTCCCTGTGGGATAGCAACGAGGCCATCAACCCCGTTACGGTAGGCCATCGCCTGGCTCTGCTGGAGCGGCTGGAGCAGGTTGGAGGACCGTCCTACTTGGGGCATCTGGTGGGCTCGGTTCCCACTTCAGCCCACGTAGAGCACTACGCCCGAATCGTCAGCAGGACCCACACCCTGCGCCGTCTAATTGGGGCGGCGGGGGAGATCGCCTCCCTGGGATACGATGGTGGGGTGGATGTGGACCGAGCGCTTTCCCAGGCTGAGGACCTGCTGTTTCACATCCGTAGCGGCCAGGAGACAAGGGACTTCGTTGCTATTCGCGATGTGCTGGACCAGTACCTGGAGGAGAGTGCCAGGCTGGAAAGCCCCCTGGAGCGGGGGGAGACTCCTATATATACGGCTTTCGTGGACCTGGACCAGCTTCTGGGAGGTCTTCAGCGCTCCGATATGATAGTGCTGGCCTCTGGGCCCAGCGTTGGCAAGAGCACCCTGGCCCTCAACATAGCTCGCCATGCCGCCGGTCAGGGGGCTGCGGTGGGTATTTTCAGCCTGGAGATGAGCCGGGAGCAGATAGGCCATCGCTTTCTGTCCAGTGAGGCCAACGTAGACCTCCGCGCTGTGCGCCAACGGCTTTATGGCGACTTGGCCGAGCGCCGAATAGTGAACGCCGCAGGCACTCTCTCCGAGCTGCCTATTTTCATAGATGACACGCCCATTCAGGGCATCGTTGAGATACGCAGCAAAGCTCGTCGTCTTCACATGGAGAGGAAGCTGGACCTGGCCATAGTGGACTATCTTCAACTCATTCAAGGGACCGGCAGGCGAGAGAATAGGGTACAAGAGGTAGGGGAGATAACGCGTTCCTTGAAAGGCATTGCTCGAGACCTGAACATACCGGTATTGGCGCTATCTCAGCTAAGCCGGGCCGTGGAGGCGCGTCCTTCTCATAGACCCCAGCTTTCGGACCTGCGGGAGAGTGGAAGCATTGAGCAGGATGCCGACGTGGTGATGTTTATCCACCGAGAGGACCAGCGTTTTACCAGGGAGGAGTGGGAGCGCCAGTATCCGGACCAGGAGTACCCCAGGGGTCTGGCCGACCTCATAGTGGCCAAACACCGCCACGGCCCTCTGGATACCATTAGCCTGCGTTTCAACGGTGCTATGGCCCGCTTTGAGGACAACCCAACCTCTCGGGAGATGTAATGGATTTCCCCGAGGGATTTCCCGACAACTCCAGGTTTACACCTGTTCCCAACCTTCTCTTCGGGCCGCTGCTGGAGGAGATCGACGACCTGCTGGTGCTCAAGTGCCTTTTACGGATACTGTGGCTCCACTATCAGAAGAAAGGGTTCCCCAGGTTCCTGACCTGGGACGAGTTGACGGCGGACCGGACCCTGGCCAGGGCCCTGGCTACCGAAGGCTCTTCCTTTAGCAATACCACCCTGCAGGACACCCTGAACAAAGCTCAACAGCTTGGTGTGCTTATCCATCTGCGGATGGAGACGGAGAGGGGCGTTGTGGATGTCTATATGCCCAATAGCCAGGAGGGACGCCGGGCCGTCCAGCACCTAGAGGCCCACACGCTGGATACGGCTCTTCCGATCCATGGGAACCCCCAACCCTCCCCGGTGTCCAGGCCCAATATCTTCTCACTATACGAGGAGAACATCGGTATCATAGGACATATCATGGCCGAGGAGCTGAAGGAGGCGGAGAAGAGCTATCCCCAGGAGTGGATTGAGGAAGCTTTCCGAGAGGCGGTGGTGCATAACAAACGGAGCTGGCGTTACATCGAAGCCATCCTGAAAGGGTGGATGACGGAAGGAAGAGAACATGGAGAGTCTGGGAGACATTCTAAAAAGGTTGACGCCAGAGAGTGGATCAGGCGGCATGGCCTACCCCGACCTTCACGATAGCGAAGAGGAGGACCCGGGGCCTTCTGCCTGTTCCATCTGCGGCGACTTCGGTTGGGTCCGGGTGGAAGTGCCCGTAGGCCATCCCTACTTTGGTAAGGCCATCCCCTGTCGGTGTCAGCAGCGGGACGATGACCCATCCCGCCTGGCTCGCTTACAGCGATACAGCAACATGGGCCCCCTCACTCGCTTGAACTTCCAGGCCACCAGACCGGAGGGACGTGGCACAGAGCCGGAGGAACGGGATCTATTTCATCGGGCGTATGAGCAGGCTCTGGCCTTTGCCGAAGACCCCCGAGGCTGGCTTGTCCTCAGCGGGCCCAGCGGCTGTGGCAAGACGCACTTGGCAGCGGCCATTGCCAACCGGGTAGTTGAGAGGGGGAAATCCGTCTTCTTCGTCTTTGTCCCCGACCTGCTGGACCATCTTCGCTCCACCTTCACCCCCTCCAGCGAGGTATCCTACGACCAGTTCTTTGAGCAGGTGCGCAATACCCCTTTTCTTGTCCTGGATGACCTGGGAGGCCACAGCAGCACTCCCTGGGCCCAGGAAAAGCTGTATCAAATCTTGAACCATCGCTATACCGCCCAGATGCCGACGGTGATCACGCTGAGCCTTCCGATGGGGGAGTTGGACCCCCGCTGGCAGACCCGCCTGGGAGACCCCGAGCTAGTCACCACTTGTTCCCTTGGTGCGAGAAGTAGCGCGGAGTCTTCAAGCCCGTGGGGCATGGTGGAGCCGGAGCTCCGCCGGCGCATGACCTTCGAGAGCTTCGATGTGCGGGGTAACAGGGCCAGCTATCCGCAGAGGCAAAGCCTGGAAGTGGCGCTGCAGATGGCCGTGAACTTTGCCAGGGATCCAGATGGGTGGCTGGTATTCTTTGGGCCCAGGGGCTGTGGCAAGACCCACCTGTCGGTAGCCATTGCCAATGAGCGCCTCAAACTGGGGGAGGACGTCCGCTACTTCCTGGTGGCCGACCTGTTAGACCGTCTGCGAGACGCCTTCAATCCCGATAGTACTGTGAGCTACTATAGGCTCTTCGAGCAGGTGCGTACCGCCGACCTCCTCGTCCTGCGGGACTTCGATTTCGACATGCAGCACGTTACGCCCTGGGCCAGAGAGAAGCTGCATCAGCTACTGGTCCACCGCTACGACGCCCGCCTTCCTACTCTCATCACCGCAGTGGATCTGGGCGAGGAAAAAAGGGGCGACCCGATAATCTCGCGCTTACAGGATGTCACGCTGGTAAACATAGTACCCATCGACGCGCCGGACTACCGGTATCAGGGCAGGAACAGGCGAGACAGTTCTTAGCGTGGTGTCCCCGAAGTTTGCCGCGAATGTCATTGCGAGGCCCGATGGTTCGATGTCCTCACCACAGGCTCCGGAGGGCCGTGGCAATCTCGGCCGAGGGCCCCCCCCCACCTGGCTGCCCCGGCCTTCCTGTACAGCCAGGACGACGAAGCAATGACAATCTATTGTACGTCCTGGGTGAGACTCCGATAGAACGCTACGTTTGAGGCCATCTTCGCCCTTGTGGATGGGATAAGCCACTCATTTCCTGGTGGCTGAGGGGGGAGGTGGTGGCGCATACGGGAGTCGAACCCGTGATCTCCGCCTTGAGAGGGCGGCGTCCTGGGCCACTAGACGAATGCGCCACGTAGATTAGCGAAGCTACTCCAAGACTGGCGATATCCTAGCATACACTGTGAATGCCAGCAAGGCGAGTCACTCGGCAGACGCGTTGTGGAAGGATCAAGGATAGGCGGGTACCAGAACCCAGATAGGGGACGTCGATAACCTTGGGGCCCAAGCATGAGGATACTGTAATATTAGGGTGCAGAATCTATTGACAACAATGCTGCCCTATGATACTATCCGAGCCAATATTCTCTGAGGAGGAGATATGAGCTTGCGTAATGCGTTTCACTTGAGGCCTCTTACAGCGATTCTTGCTGCCGCTATGTTGGTGGTGGCACTGGCGTGCGGGGGGGATGCCGCAACGCCCACCACTAAGCCGACGGCCACTAGTAAGCCGACGGCCACGGCGGCGCCTACGGCCACATCCGTAGCGCCCACGCCCACGTTGTTGCCTGGGGAGACGGCGGCGCCCACGGCCACGGCCACGGCGGTGCCGGAAGCCACGGCTCTGCCGGATGAGTTTGAAGATTGGGTTGGCTACTTGATGAGCCACCCTGGCTACAAAGAAGAGTGGGGCACGCCTCAGTACGGTGGTATCTACAAGACTGCCGACCCACGTGCGGCCACAAGATTCCAGATAACTGGGGGTTATGGCGCCTATTCCAGATGGCAGTATGCCCAGTACAACGGTCTCTTGGTATATGACCCCTGGCTGCCACTAGGCTCTCCATCCAAATGTGACCTGTGCGAGACCTTTGAGATAAGCGCGGACGGCTTGCACTACACGTTCAAGCTGCGTGAGGGCGTCACGTTCCATGCCGAGGGGTGGGGGCAGGATAAGGGAGCTCCGGCCGAGAGCTTCGGCGCTGAGATGACCTGCGAGGACGTGAAGGTCAGCATGGAGTGGTGGGCCAACCCACCAGAGGAGACGTATCCATCGAGTAGAAGGTTAATGCAGACACACTTGGAGCACCTGAAGGACGTGAGCTGTCCGGATGGTCCAGATGGTTACACGGCAGTCCTGAACTTCACCCATGTCAGGAATGCTACCTTGGGTTGGATAACTTCGGGTATTCCGATACGCCACAAAGAGTACGTTGAATGGCAAGATATGGCGTATCCCGGGATACAGTCCACCGCCAAGGACGAAGGGTATATGATCAACCACGGGACGGGGCCTTTTATCCCCACCTTCGCCAATTCGCAGTTGGTGATGAAGACCAAGACCAACCCCAACTACTTCCGTACAGGGGCTCCCTTTGTGGATGGCATAGAGTTCTACGTCATACAGGACTATAACACCAAGTTTGCGGCGTTGGTGACGGGTAGGGTACACCAGGCCGGCCATGGCAGCAGCGGGATAACCAAAGCCCAGGTCCAGCAGGTACTGGATGGCTATCTAGACGACATCGAGCTGCACATAGTGCGGTACAACCACATCTCTCACTTCGAGTTGAACCCCCACATACCGCCTTTTGATAACTGGAATGTGCGGTGGGCGGTTCACATATTCCTGGACAGGCAGGACTGGAATCAGTTCATGACGGTGACTGCTAAGGACGGTGCCGTGGTGAATATGGCGGATCCCTCTTTCTGGTTGCACGGGGACGTAGCTAATAACGGATGGGGCGTGCCTCAAGAGGAGTATTTGACGTACCCCGGGTACGATCCGGCCACGAAGGACGCGGACATCGCCGAGGCCAACCGACTCTTGGACGAGGCTTTCGGAGCAGGAGTTCGCCCCAAGACAGACCAGTATGTTATACAGACGCTTAGCCGCAGAGAGATCAGTGTCTGGGGCTTTGACCAGTTCCACAAGCATCTTGGCTGGGACTTCAATGTGAAGTATGTGGACACATATGGGGACATCCAGTATGAGTGTCTCTATACCATAAGGGCGGAGGCCAACCCTCACACAAACACGCAATGCTACATTGAGGACCCCGCTGATGCGTTCTGGGGAGCCCACACCGTATGGGGTGCCAATCCTCCGTGCGCCAAAGAAGGCTACAAAGATACAGGGACAGAGACCAAGGAAGAGGCCAATGCCAGGACGAATGCGATGATAGAGGAGTTGGACACGACCCTGGACCAGGATCGGCGCCACGTGCTTGCTCGGGAGTTGAACCTGTACATGGTCAATGAGCGCACAACCGCCCCCGGTGTGGGGACCATGAATGTTGCCTGGCCCAACCGGAGAGAGGTGAAAGGGGTCTACTACTTCAACCTTGGGACATACGGTCAGCAGGGCCTCCATGAGCGGATATGGCTGGCGCAGTAGTGTAGAGTGGACTGACCAGGAAAGGAAAAACGGTGTGACATCTGTCCTACTGGTCCACTAGGGATGAGAAGTGTGGCGGCGAAGGGTCTGGGATGTTGTGGGGTGACCTGCCCAGCCCGGACCCTTCTCTTGCCACGGGACCCAAGAAAGAACAGGGTAAAGGTTGAGGATATGATGGGAAAAGGCGACATTGAAATGCTAATTCTCAATGCCAAGGGTGATGTGTCATTTCTGACCCTTTCAGGAAGGGTGGGAATGTGAGATCCTTTGATCCTTTGTTCTGCTGTCGGGGTGGCAGTGTAGGGATGTGATTCTGAGAGCAAAGTGAGGCATCTGTCCCGCGAATTGATGCAACAGTGGGCACTAGTTGATAACAACATTAAGGTCTAGCAGGAGGGACCATGTTAGAGTACACGGTGCGGCGGCTTTTGCTGGGGGTGCTTACGGCACTCTTGGTTTCTGTGCTGATCTTCGTCATCTTGCGCGTAGCTCCGGGGGACGTGGTAGACATCATCCTGGGCGGGGAAGGAGCGTTTTATTCGGAAGAGGCGGCCCACGAGATACGAGAGCAGCTAGGCTTACTCGACCCTCTACATGTACAGTACCTTACCTTTATGCGGGACTTTGTCACCCTCCACTGGGGAGTCTCGTTCGTTGACGGCAAGGACATATGGGGCCAGATCAGAGTGAGATTGCCTGTAACCCTCGAGCTTATGTTCTTCACGATAACGCTGGCAACTGTGGTGGGGCTACCCCTAGGAATAGTCATGGCTCTAAAGCAGGATACGTGGATGGACTACGTTCTCCGGATATTCTCCCTGGCGGGCCTGTCCATCCCCAACTTCTGGACCGGCACTATGATAGTTCTGATAGGAACGTTGTACTTCAACTGGAGCCCCCGGCTGGAGTACGTGAACCCCTTTGAGGACCCCGCCGGGAACTTCTTCATGTTTTTCTGGCCTGCCTGTGCCCTGGGGTGGGTGACCATGGCCACTAGAGCCAGAATGATGCGCTCATCCATGCTGGAGGTGTTGCGTCAGGACTACATCAGGACCGCCCACGCCAAAGGCTTGAGCTACAGCGCGGTGGTCTGGCGTCATGCGATGAAAAATGCCTTCATACCCGTGATCACCATCATCGGCATAAGCATTGCCATTACCATCGGGGGATCCGTTATCATGGAGACGATCTTCATGCTACCCGGGATGGGGCAGTTCCTGATCTACAGTCTGACCCGATGGGACTACCCGGTGGTGCAAACCGTGGTTCTCTTCATGGCCATGTGGATTGTGATAGTCAACTTATCTGTGGATCTCAGCTACGGTTGGTTTGATCCGCGGGTCAGGTTTTAATTAGAAGACCATCGACACGTGTCGAGGAGTAGTACTCGGCAAGGAGGCAAGGATGGCAGTGCAGCAAGAAGGTGCAGAGTTTGTAGCGGTCGGGAGGTTGGCTCGGGCACCACTAGCGACGAGATTATGGAAGGGTGTTATTGGATTCCTTGTTAAGAAACCCCTGGGGGCCGCTGGTGCGATCATCATCCTGGTGATGATATCCCTGGCCCTTTCGGCACCTATAATCACCGAGGACCCCATGGCATGGAACCTGAGTGAGAATTACCAGGGATCCTCAACGAAGCACTTGCTTGGCACCAACGACGTGGGGCAAGACATTTGGGCGCAGGTAGTGCACGGCGCCCGGATATCCCTCTACGTGGGAATACTCGCCGTGGCCTTCGGCTCTGGGACCGGAGGAGCCTTCGGGCTGATAAGCGCCTTCTACGGTGGCAAAGTGGACATAATCATCCAAAGGATTATGGACGCCTTCATGTCCATACCAACCCTTATCCTGGCCCTCGCCATCATGGCCGCCCTGGGTGGTTCTGTAAACAACGTCGTCTTGGCCGTGGGTATAGTGCAGATACCCAGGGCCAATCGCATAGTAAGGTCCCAGGCGATGTCGGTGAAACAGTCGGAATTCGTTATGGCGGCCCGGTCCATTGGAGCAAATGATGTACGTATTATGATATATCACATGTTTCCCCAGTGTATTGCTCCCTGGCTCATCATAGCCAGCGCCGGACTGGGGACTGCCATCATAGCGGAGGCCTCCCTGAGCTTCCTGGGTATGGGGGTGCCGCCTATGACGCCTACCTGGGGAGGCATGCTTTCACAGAGAGGCAGGGAGTACTTCGCCTTGGCGCCTCAGATGGCCATATGGCCGGGCGTGGCCATATCCCTAGCGGTCTATGGGTTCAACCTCTTTGGGGATGCCATAAGAGACGTGATGGACCCACGTTTGCGGGGTACTTAGACTAGTACCTGCATGGAATAAAGGAAAGTACAACAGAAAGCGGGGGGAGGGCATCCCCCCGCTTTCTGTTGTTGGCGTTGACGACATAGCGCCCTAAACTTCAGAGAGGGACTCCTCCAGCTTCTCCAGCAGCATCATTGGGCTGAAGGGCTTGGTAAGATATCCGTCCGCTCCAGCGTCCAGCGCCTTTTGACGTTCCATCTCTTGGGCCAGTGCGGTCAGGATGAGCACCTTGATGTGGGCGGTTTCTGGGTCTTGCTTCAGAGCTTGGCAGACATAATAACCGTCTCTCTTGGGCATCAGAATGTCCAGGAGGATGAGGTCAGGTTTATCCCTGCGAGCGGTGTTCAGCGCCTCCTCTCCGTCCCTGGCCAGGACAAACTGGTACCCATCCCCATATGTCAGAGTCGCCGATATTAGCTCCAAGATCGCCTCTTCGTCATCGACCAGCAGGATCGTTTTCGTCATATCCGCCTCCTTTGGAGTGGCAATGCTATCCCTGTGGAGTATCGTCCCATGCAACAGGCAGTGAGAAGAAGAAAGTGGTCCCTTTGTTCAGTTCGCTTTTGAGCCACACCTCGCCCTGCATCAGTTCCACCAATGCCTTCACGATGTACATACCCAACCCTGTGCTGCTGATCCCCTCGGTCTCGGGCCGGCGTATTTGATGGAAGGCGGTGAAGAGATATTCCTGGTCTTTAGGACTGATGCCAATGCCCTGGTCGGCAACTGAGACTTCCACCCATTCCTGCTCCGGTTCATGGCGAGCCTCAATGGTGACGAGTCCCCCCTGAGGGCTGTACTTGACGGCGTTGTCCAGCAGGTTCACGAGCACCTCGCACAGCTTGCCCCGGTCAGCCCAGGTGTTTGGTGTGGTTGGGGGAATGTTTATCAAGAACTGGTGTCTATCGGTGAGCCGCCTGATATTGTCCAAGGTCTCCTCGGCTACTTCCCGAAGGGACACGCTTTCCATGTTGGCCTTGAGCGTGCCGGCCTGGATACGCGAGACGTTCAACAGATCATCTACGATGGCTGTGAGCTTCTGGCTTTCTCGGTGGACCAGCTCCAACCATTCCTGCCTTGTGGCCTCAGGTACTTTGTGCCGGAGCAGTAGCTCGGAGAAACCCATGATGGTGGTAATGGGGGTGCGGAGCTCGTGAGAGGCCACGGATACGAAGGTATCCCGGCGGCGTTCCAGCTTCCGCTCTTGGGTAACGTCGCGAAGGAGAAAGCCGATCATCCTCTGTCCGGGAAGACCCAGGGGTATGGGGAAGGCAGTAGCCACTATGTCTCGCTTTCGAGGGGCCTGTAGGGTTACCTCAACGCTGGTGGGCAGCTCAACGGCCCCCTTCAATATCTGGACAAAAGCCTCCACCGTCTCTGGGCTCCCAACGGCCGGTGCGATTTCGCTGAGGACTATTTCTGCCGAGTTCCCCAGTACCCTTTCAGCCTCAAGGCCGGTGATATTGGCCGCGGACTGATTGAAGGTCACTATTTGGCCCTGGCTGTTCACCGCTATGAGGCCCTCTGTCATGCTGGACTGAATGGCTTCCAACTCTGTGGTGCGCTGGAGAACTCGCTGTTCGAGATCTTCGTTGAGTCTCAGAATTTGCTCTTCTCCCCGTTTCCGTTCCATGGCGTATCGAATAGAGCGAATCAGCAGGTGAGGATCCATCTGTGTCTTGGTCAGATAGTCCTGGGCACCCTGGCGGAGTGCTTCAAGGGCAAGAGCCTCGTCCTCCAGGCCTGTCAATACCACAATGGCTGCTCCGGGAGCCTGCTCCCGTGTCTGGATAATGGTGTTAAGCCCGTGGCTATCTGGCAGCCCCAGGTCCATCAGGATTACGTCATAGGAGCCCTCACGCAGGCACTCCAGTGCCTGGCTAAGCCGCTGCACGTGTATGAGGTGGACCCTGGTGGATGTTGCTTCCTTCAGGGTCTCCCATAGCAGGCGAGCGTCTCCAGGGTTGTCCTCAATAAGCAGGGCTTTTATGACTTTAGATTCCACGGCTCTTTATCCTTCATAGGGTAGCTTGGCAATAGTAAGCCAGAACTCTTCGATGGTTTTTACTATTGTGATGAACTGTTCGAGGTCTACAGGCTTGGTGATGTAGCAGTTGGCGTGGAGGTCGTAGCTCTTTAGGATGTCCTGCTCAGCACTGGAAGTAGTCAAGACCACTACGGGGATTCGTTTTAGGTGCTCGTCGGCTTTGATTTCGGCCAGCACCTCCCGTCCGTCCATCTTGGGCAGGTTCAGGTCCAGCAGGATAAGGTCCGGGCGCATAGCATTGGCATACTCCCCCTCCTGGTGCAGGAAGGTCATAGCCTCCTCTCCATCCCAGACAACGCTCAAGTGGTTGAGTATCTTGTTTTCCTTGAATGTCTCCTGAGTCAGGCGCACGTCTCCTGGATTGTCTTCCACCAACAGAATTTCAACAGGCTTGCCAAATCTGTCTACCTTCATGGTTCCCTGTCTCCTTCCGTCGGGATGGTGAAGCAAAACGTCGATCCTTTTCCCGGCTCTGAGTCCACCCAGATGCTCCCGCCGTGGCGTTCCACAATCCTCTTGCACACGGTCAGGCCGATGCCTGTACCGGGATACTCGTTCCTACTGTGAAGACGCTGAAAAAGGAGAAAGATGCGCTCGGCGTACTGTGGATCAATACCTATCCCGTTGTCGCGAATGGAGAAAAGCCACTCCTTTCCCTTTCGCTCTGCCGATAAATGGACCCGGGGCGGGTTTTCGCCATGAAATTTTATGGCGTTTCCTACAAGGTTCTGAAACAACTGAGTAAGCTGCATGGAGTCGCCCAAGACCGTCGGCAGGGCGTCGTGGGTAACCACAGCGCTGCTGTCTCTAATGGCCTCCTGGAGATTGGAGAGCACTTGGTCGACAACGAAGGAGCAGTCAATTGGCCCAAAGGGATTTCCCTTGGAGTTTACTCGGGAATAGGCCAGCAAGTCGTTAATCAATGCTTGCATCCTGGTGACTCCGTTTACGGCATAGGCGATGAATTCGTCGGCGTCGGTATCGAGCTGGCCTTTGTAACGCCTTGCCAGGAGCTGCGTGTAGCTCGCCACCATGCGTAGAGGCTCCTGAAGGTCGTGGGAGGTCACATAGGCAAAATGCTCCAACTCTGTGTTGGAACGGGCCAACTCCTGCGCTTGGTGCGCCATATCCTCCTCCACCCGCTTGTACTCCGCCTGGGACCGCTCCAGGGCCCCCAGCATACCGTTAATGGTACTGCCCAGATCCGATAGCTCGTCTCTTCCTGCCACTGAGACTCGTGCAGTGGGGTTACTGCTAGCGCTAATGTGGTTGACATCGGCACTGAGACGGGCCAGCCTGGAAAGCACCAATCTGTCTAGCAACAGCAGGATAACTACACCGAACACCAGGACTGCGGTCAGGAGCGCCCCCATGAAGAAATTCACCGTCGTGCGGCCTCGCGCGTAGATGTCTCTGGGGATATCGGCCCTCAAGACAAGCACCGGCTCATCGTAGATGTCCTGGAGCAAGGCATATCCCGCAACGGTTTGGGAAGTGAGGGTCCGCGCGAAAATGGGAGACTCTTCTGATAGAGATGATAGTGCTACCTGAAAGTCGGGAGGCATCTGCGGGTCCCTTAGCTCATGGGCGACGAGAGAGTAGAAGGTTGTCTGGGCCAGCCGTTGGACTTCTGTGGTATTCAGGAAACGTCCAAAGATAAGCGTTCCACGAATTGGGCCTTGGTCCTCACTGGTCAAGATAGGCAGTGATGCTACGAGCATGGGGCCTTCTGGTAGGGAAAGGAGTCCCGTTGCGCTGCTGTCTAGCTCGAGGTGATTCAGAAGAATGTCGTCAGTGGAGAGATGTTGATGCAAACCCTCTGGTATGGGTATTTGTCTCTCTTCATTGAGATCGTAGGCTTTTTCGAAGACAATGTTCCCCAAGGCGTCAATGTATTGCATGAGGTTAAGGCGTAGGGTGATGAAAGTTGGATCACCCAGATTGGACTCGATGTAGTCTTCATCGCCATTCTGGATGAAATCGTAGGTATCGTCCCATGAGGCCCAGTCCCTGGTTGTGGTGTCCAGTGTGAAGAGATCGTTGTCCAGGGCACTCAATACTCGCTCGACACTTCGGTGGGTATCTTGTTTCTCCTGGTCGGCGAAGCCACCCAACACGATGACGCGGGAGATTACAAACAGGACCCCGAAAAGGCTAATGAGGGTCACCCCCAGCATGAGGAAGGTCTTCTTACGCAGCGTCATTATTGCTAGCCATTCCGTCCGTGTCTACTCCACCAGACCCATTCGAACGGCCATTATGGCCGCTTGGGTCCTGTCAGAGACCTCGAGCTTGGTGAAGATCCCTTGAAGGTGTTTCTTGACGGTGACCTCGGCCAGATTGAGCTTGCTGGCCATCTCCTTGTTGGCATATCCCTGGGAAATCATCTCCAGCAACTTCAGCTCTCGGGCCGTGAACCGGTGTATCGGCGTGGAGTCTGGCTGGTCACCCTGGTACTTCCCGTGCACACGCAGCATCGTCTGGGCAGCCTGCTGTAGGAGGCTGCTCCTGACCATAGTGCCGCCATCTACCGCGGTGCTTATGGCGTGACACAGGAGCATTAGAGGCGAGTCCTTTACCAGGTATGCTGATGCCCCGGCACTAAGGGCCTCCAAAAGATACGTCTCGCTTTCATATATGGTAAGAACAATGACGGCAGTGCCGGGTCTGATTGCCTTTATTTGCCTGGTGAGCTCTATCCCGTCCATGCCGGGCATACGAACGTCGGTGATGACTACGTGGGGGTTCAAATGGTTGACCATTTCCACAGCCTCATCACCACTAGAGGCTTCACCTACAACCGCGAATGCCGGTTGGGTGCTCAGCATGGCGCGCAGCCCCTCTCTTACGATGGTATGGTCGTCTACCAGCAGTAACCGAAGGCTTTTTCCCTCGTTACTCACTTCAGCGATGCCTCTCTCCCGTTGTGCTCGGTCACGGGAATATAGGCGGTGACTCTAGCCCCATAACCGGGGAAGCTGGTCACCTCCAATGATCCACCGATAGCCTCGGCCCGCCGCCGCATGCTCGTGATGCCGCCTACGCGAATGTCTTGTGCGGCCGCTTTCGCGTCGAATCCGGGGCCATCGTCATGGACCTGAAAGCTAACAGTCTTGCGTCTGCACCTCAGGGATACTACTACGTTTCTGGCGCTGGGGGCGTGTCTCCTGATATTCATCAGGGCCTCCTGGAAGATGCGATAAAGGGCCATCTCCACGTCTGGAGAAAGTGTCACCTGGTAGTCGGTATAGGACATCACCCGGCAGTTCACATCCCGCTGGAAGCGACGCAGTTCCTCCTTTATCAAGGACACGATGCCATACTGCTTTAAGGAAGGTGAGTGGAGATCGTTCATGATGTTGCGGCACTCGTGGATGGCCTCTTGCAGCGCACCTGAGGCGCGTGCCACCACCTTCCCCATTTGGGAGTCGGCCCGAGTCATGGATTCTAGCACCTGGAGCTGCTGAAAAACCGAGACCAGGCTTTGAGCGATGCGGTCATGCACCTCGAAGGCGATGGACTGCCGTTCCCGTTTCTGAGCCTCGCAGGATGCTTCAGCCATCTCCTGTATCTGAGTTTCTCGCTGGGACAGGGTGTCTTGGAGATCACGCCCTCTTTGGTGGCATTCCCCCAACTCTCGGGCGTATATCAGCAATTGCTGGTGGCTGAGGCTGTCAAAGGTGCGGTGTGCCTCATATTGGTTGTTTTGCCTCATCGACTGCCTCCTTTGCTGAGCCTCTTCGGTGTTTGCCCACCTGAATGCTCTTCCAACCGAATCGCAAAACCCCGAGTGTATTTTGGAGGCGTGGGCCGGGTAAAACAACGTCCCAATGGATGTATCCATTCGGATACCCGCGAGCCGTTGAAGCGTGGACTCATGGACCTTGTCCTCCTGTTACAAGCTAATGCTAAATGGGGTAGGCTACCCCATCGACTTCAGTAAGCACATGGAGGGGTGAGAGTGGGATGCTGTTATGGTGATAAATGCATACAGCACAAAGGGCATCCTCAATTGGATTATATCGATATCGATATAATTTCTCCAAGGCGGAATTTAGTCAAATTGTGAAATGTTTCACCTGCCACTTTGAGCCTTGGTTGGAGCAAGTTGGCCATGGACAATATGAGTATGATTCATTATGTGCGCCGTCTCCTGGATTTGGCGCACCACCTCAGACAGCAATTAGAAGTGGGACTGCGCGGTGTTAGTGATCTGACCTTCGAAAGGGTAATGATTCTATCCTTCGTTGAGAATAGAGGTGGTCAAGCCACTATCTCGCAGCTCGCAGATGACATGTCCCGGACCAGCCACACCATCACAAGCACAGTTGGCGGGCTTGAGAGGCGCGGGCTGGTGACCCGCATGCGGGGCATAGATGGGGACGGACGGCGTGTCCAGGTTTCTGTCACCAACGCAGGAGAAGTGGTGTTGGAACGCTGCCTGGAAGCCTTGTCGGAATTGGTTGAACCCCTGCTTTTACGAGATGATCCCGAGGCTAAAGAGCGCCTGGTGGCCGCGCTGACTACCCTGGAGGAGCTTTTCCAGGTGTAATGAGCCAGCGACGCCGCGTTCTACCGGGAAACGAGCAGGGTTCACCATTCCACGGTATGACCTGATCGTCATCTTTACAGTCACGACGACTTGCTCCCTCATAGCAACCTTGGCGGCATAGGTCCGGCGCGGGAAACAGACTCATTATAGAAACGAAGCTATTTGCTTGGGTAATTTAGCATGGGACTGGCTTGCGGCCCCCCCCCAACCCAGAATGCATTTGACGAGGAGCCTGTTGCTACTTATGATAGTCGCAGGTCTTGCTCGTAAAGGAGTGTCCAATGCTGGCCAAGGCCATGACCTGTGCCATAGTTGGCCTGGAGGGAGCCGTGGTGGAAGCGGAGGTGGATATTTCCCCCGGGCTCCCCGCCTTCAACATCGTCGGCCTGCCCGACACGGCGGTGCAGGAAGCCCGGGAACGGGTTAGAGCCGCCATTCGCAACTCAGGTTTCGATTTTCCTATGCGCCGTATCACGGTGAATCTGGCTCCCGCGGACTTGAAGAAAGCAGGCCCCTCCTACGATCTCTCCATAGCGGTCGGCATCCTATCCAGCTCCGGCCAGGTCTCGGCGGACATATCCCGGGCGGTATTTCTGGGGGAGCTCTCTCTGGACGGAAGCCTCAGGCACACTAACGGAATCCTGCCCATGGTGGGCCTTGCCGCAGGGGCGGGGATTGCCCAGGTCTATGTGCCCGCGGTGAACGCCAAAGAGGCCTCTCTGCTGGAGGGCATTACCGTCTATCCAAGCAACTCTCTGGGAGAGTTGGTCGCTCATCTTCGGGGAGAGAGGGCCATTGCACCCTACACCAGAGTGACGGACGAGAAGCTCGCGGGAGAGCCTATGTGGGCCGGTGGTGACCTGGCTTATGTAAGGGGACAGGAGCACGCGAAGAGGGCGCTGGAGGTCGCGGCCGCCGGGGGGCACAACCTGCTGATGAGCGGCCCTCCTGGCAGCGGAAAGACCCTACTGGCCCGTTCCTTGCCCTCTATATTGCCGGCGATGATCTCATCGGAGTCCCTGGACTTGACCAAGATATACAGTGTTGCCGGTCTGCTGCCATCGGACACCCCCCTGATAGTGCACAGGCCCTTTAGGTCACCACACTACACCATATCCCACGCCGGACTTGTGGGGGGAGGGCGTTTGCCCCGCCCCGGGGAGGTCACCTTGAGCCATCGTGGAGTGCTTTTCCTCGATGAGCTTCCCGAGTTCGGGCATAACGTTCTTGAGGTGCTGAGACAGCCCCTGGAGGACAGGGTGGTGACCATCAGCCGTGCCCAGGGCTCGGTGACTTTCCCCGCCAACTTCATGCTGGTGGGGGCTATGAATCCATGCTATTGTGGCTACTACGGCGATCCTCAGAAGCAGTGCACCTGCTCTCCCGGCATGGTCAGCAAGTATCAGAAACGCATCTCTGGCCCCCTGCTGGACCGCATAGACATCTTTGTGGATGTCCCCAGGGTGGAGTACGATAAGCTCACAGGGGAGGAGATAGGGGAGGAGTCGGCAAAGGTACGTGAGCGAGTGGAAAAAGCCAGGGGGCGACAGAGGCAGAGGTTTGCGGGCACGGGCAGTCAGTCCAACGCGGACATGGGCCCGGCGGAGGTGTGGGAGCACTGCAAGCTGGATAACGCGGCTCAGGGTTTGGCCAGGGCAGCTATGGAGCAACTCCATCTATCGGCCAGGGCTTTTCACCGCACCCTGAAGCTGTCTCGTACCATTGCAGACCTGGCGGGTGCGGAGGCCATCGGTGTGGTGCATGTGGCGGAGGCGGTCCAGTACCGGCCCAGGGTGTAGGGCGTAGGTCAGGAGTCAAGTACTGATGTGAGCGACCGAGCGACTGTCAAATATGTTTGCTCATTAAAGAACGTCTCCTCTGCCGTCGGAGAGATTGACCTCGGAAGGGGTCTTCGCGTGTGCCTTCTTCCAGGAGCCACATTGGATCTGCTTGCTGAGTGTGGCCCGTTTGTCTATCAGCGTTGGGAAACTTATCCCACATGGTTTTCGGTTAGTACGCAAACGTTCGGGGACAGCCGGCTGGTAGATGGTGACCCCACTGCTGTCCTCAGGCTGTTTCAGACAGCCTTGTTTCTACATTTCGGTGAGGAAGCAAGATGCGGTGCGATGGTCGAACTCAGAAGCACTGACGCTCAGGGCGAGACGATTCCAATGGTGCTGATTCCTCGGCTGGCACGCGAAGGGCTTTTCGGGCCTCCCAACCAGTACCTGATCCGTGAGGCGGATGTCGTGCCTTTGAAAACCCTTTTCGAGCAGTTGGGTGCCGCGACAGACGCCCCGTTGGTACCGACCCTAATCAGGTGGTTCCACAAGGCGGTGGAGGATAGCGCCTTGCCTGCGGATGCCGTAATAAACCTCATTGTAGCTCTTGAGGCCCTTTTTCTCGACGGGGACTACAAGAAGGCTGTTACACTGGCTGAACGGGGCGCGGTTTTCCTTGGTATAGATGGACCAACTCGCGAAAAGCACTTCGTCAATCTTCATGCCCTATATCGGGCAAGGAATAAGGTGCTCCACGAAGGCAACGAATACCCTACTGTCCAGCTCACGACGGGCCGCGAGATCACGATCGTCGAACTCCAAGAATACGGGTTCGCCTATGTCAGAGATGCACTACGAAAGATGTTGGAGGCGCCCGGACAAATCAAGGCGGAATTACTTTCCGCTCTGAAGGAGCGAGTGAAGCCGCTGAGGACGGAACTTGGCAGGTATCGGACGACCTATTTTGCTTAGCCCAGCCGAGAGGTCACTGTGTAGCGAACCCTAGGTAGGGGAAGGGGAAACGAAAGTGCTGGACTTTCAGGGCCGGTAGTGCGTCTTTGGCTGGTTCCTACCCCGCTGCAGCCAACACCTGGTGGGCCGCCGCTATACTCGATCCAGAGGCAAACTCGCATCCCTCCCGGGACAGTAGAATCTCCAGGGCGTGAAGCAGCGTGAGGACGTGGCTTCCCTGGGAGGATTCCCCCATGAGGCCAATGCGCCAGATCTTTCCTGCCAGGGGCCCGAACCCCCCACCTATCTCGATGCCGTACTCTCCCAGGAGGCTGCGGCGCACCCTCGCTTCGTCTATTCCCTCTGGCACCAGGGCCGCGGTCAGGGGAGCGGCCTGGAACCCCTGAGGGGCCAGGGCTCGCATACCCAGGGCTGCCAGCCCTGCTTTCAGGGCGTCGGCATTTCGCCGATGCCTTTCGAACCTGGCCTCCAGCCCTTCCTCCATAGCCATGATGAGGGCCTCTCTCAGGGCGTAGACCATAGACATGGATGCCGTGTGGTGATAGACCCGGTCGGTGAGCCAGTATTTCTCCAGGAGCAGGAGGTCCAGGTAGAAGCTCTGGATCGGACTTTGGCGCTGTCTCAAGGCTTCCACAGCTCTGGGGCTGAGGGTGATAGGGGACAACCCTGGTGGTGAGCCAACGCACTTCTGGGTAGCGCTGTAGCAGAGGTCTATGCCCCATTCATCCACTCTGAGGTCCACTCCGCCCAGGGAGGTGACGGCGTCCACCAGGAAGAGGGCATTGTGGCTGCGGGCCAACTCTGCCAGGGGAGGCAGGGGTTGAACGACGCCCGTGGAGGTCTCGACATGGACGGCGGCCAGGAGCTTGACCGGCCCCGCGTCTTTCAGGGCTTTCTCCACTTCTAGAGGATCCAGGGTTTGCCCCCACTCCGCGGCCACGGTGATTACCCTGGCGCCGCAGCGAGAAGCGATGTCCGCCAACCGCTGTCCAAAGAGGCCGTGGGTTCCAACAACCGCGGTATCCCCCGGCTCCAAGAGGTTGACCAGGGCTGCCTCCATCCCAGCGGTGCCCGTTCCAGAGAGGGCCAGGGTGAACTCGTTGGAGGTGCGGAAGACCTGGCGCAGCAGATCGACCACCTCGTCCATTACCTTGAGGAATGTGGGGTCCAGGTAGCCCATGAGGGGAAGGGTCATGGCCCTGATGACCCTGGGACTGACGTTGCTGGGGCCTGGCCCCAGCAGTAGACGCTCTCTGGGTTCGGTGAACTGCTGCATCTGAAACTTATCTCCTTCTTGTGGTTTTGTTTGGCATCGTTAGCTGGAGTATTGGCCATTGGGAGCCTTGAGGAAGGTTCAATTGAGATATTCCAACGCCCCCCGCAGCAGCACCTCCGCGGCGATGGAAAGAGCACACTCATCGAAGTCAAAGGAGGAGCTGTGGTGTGGAGCGTCCAGTCCTGCCACGGGGTTGGATGACCCCACCAAGAAGTAGCACCCCGGGGCCTTTTGCAGGAAGAGGGCCATGTCATCACCCACGGTACTGGGCTCAATAGGGGGTAGATTGGCCTGCCCCACTACATTGGATGCTAAGCTATACACAAAATCGGCTACAGAGGGGTCGTTCTCCACGGCAGGACATCCCTGCACAGCATCGAACTCAAAGGTGCCATTGAGGGCAGCACAGACCCCGGCTAGGACTTCAGGAATGCGTCTCAGGAACATCTGGCGCACCCCCTGGTTGAACGTGCGCAGGGTGCCCTTCATCTCCACCTGGTCGGCGATGACGTTGAAGACGGTGCCTCCGTGTATTGTTCCGATGGTGAGGACCGCTCCCTGCAAAGGGTGCTTCTCCCTGCTCACCAGGGTCTGGAGGGCGGTGATTACCTGGGCCGACATTGTCACCGGATCGACGGCCTGGTGGGGCATAGCACCATGTCCACCCCTGCCTTTGACCACCAGGAGCAGCTCGTCCACGCTGGCGAAGATGGCACCTGGCTTCACTCCTATCTGGCCCACTGGGAGGGCGTTCCAGATATGAAACCCCAAAACCCGGTCCACGGGAGGATCGTCCATCACCCCTTCAGCGATCATCTGCCGAGCGCCGCCCATGTTCTCCTCCGCGGGCTGGAAAATGAGCTTCACCTGGCCTTTCAGAGCTTCCCGGTGCCTGGCCAGGATGCCGGCGACGGATAGCAGCACCGCCGTATGCCCATCGTGGCCGCAGGCGTGCATCACCCCTGCGGTCTGGGACCTGTAGGCTCTGTCTGAGGTCTCCTGGATAGGCAGGGCGTCCATGTCGGCACGGAGCATCAAGGTGGGGCCTGGCACTCCTCCCTTTATCAGGCCCACCACGCCCGTTTTGGCGATTCCAGTGGAAACATCGAGGCCAAGGGCCTCCAGGCGTTGGGCAACCAGCAGGGAGGTTCGCTCTTCTTGAAAGGACAGCTCTGGATGGGCGTGGAGGTCTCGCCTGAGAGAGACCATCTCTTCTCTGGAGGCCTGGATTTCCTGCTTGATGTCGATGCTCATGGGCTGTGTCGAGGGGCTCCTTTTGTGGCCCTCCCATTCTACCACACCACATCAAAGTCTCGCCAAGAAAGAGTGCCTCCCATACTGTGGTTACCATATTCAGAGATCACGGTGACACTGGCACACCATTGGTGCTGGGCACGTACTGTTTTCGTAGTATAATGATGGTCAAGAATAAAGGCGAAGAGGGCTGAACAGTGGACCTGTACTTCGAGCGTGGGACAAGGGAGGCTCCTAAGGGCCATGCCCTGGTGTACTTTCGTCAGAAGTTTGACCCGGAAGCGATACTGGCCACCTACATAATCACGCTGCCTGTCAAGGTAGACGTGTCCAAGTACATTCCGCCCATGTTCGCTGCTCAGATGCAGGGTATGGCTGCCCAGGACCTCTCTGGTTTTGCCTTTCCCCCTCTGCCAGAGAAGGTCGAGAGCCTGGCCCGGCTCCAGCATCTGGCGGAGACCAGGGACGACGACCTTATTGACGGCGGCACCGGCGACTCCAACGACCCCATGGGGCTGCTCCAAGTGGTGAATGATCTGCAACAGGAGTATTCGCGCTTGTGGGAGCAGTCCCTGGAGACCCGGGCCCTGCCTGAAGCGCCCACGGTGAACGAGCTCATCTATGAGCTGATGGGGGAGCCGGACAAACTGAGCGAGCTCTCCAAGCTGGTGGGAAAACTGCGCTTCGCCACTGAGGGATCGGACTCCCGCCTGATGAAAGAGACGGAGGACGAGATATCAACTCTGGCCAGGTATCTGCCGGAGAACTATCGAATACCGAGGCTCGTGCAGGCGACGGAGATGACGGCGGCGGCGGCGGCAATGCTGGCCCGGCTCTACCTGGAGCGGTGCTACAAGCTCCACGAGGAGGACTACCGCCGGTTGCAAGAGGTGGAGCAGGAGATTCAACGGTTGGAGGAAAGCCTGGAGTCCTGATCCCCCTGGGAGGGCGAGCAGTGAGAAGGTTACTTGTCGCTCTGGCGGGATTTTCCGTCTTGGCTGCTGTGGCGTGTGGCGCACCTACGCCTACACCTCTTCCGACGCCTACTCCTACCCCTACCCCTGTGCCTCCAACTGCGACTCCCTATCCCACGTATACACCATATCCTACCCTTACTCCTCTGCCCACTCCAACCCTGACGCCACTGCCCACGGCCACGGCGTACCCTACGTATACTCCGTATCCCACTCTCACCCCATTGCCTACATCCACTCCTACCCCAGTGCCCACGCCTACGGCGTACCCCACGTATACTCCCTATCCGACTCTCACCCCATTGCCTACATCCACTCCAACTCCGGTGCCCACGCCAACTGCAACCTCAACGGCCGTCCCCACAGCTACGCTAGTCCCAACACCGATGCCGTCTGCTACGCCCTCAGTTACCTTGGCATCCGTGATACAACAAGTCAGGCCCAGCGTAGTCCGTATTGACACCAATCTTAGTACAGGCTCAGGTGTTATCTTCGAAGTAAGTGCTTCGGATGGAAGTGCCAAGGCCCTCACCAACTACCACGTGATTGAGGGTGCCAGCAGCATCACAGTTGTGGTCAACGACTCAGTAAGCTACGGAGGGACCGTTTTGGGCGTGGACTCCCTTCGAGACTTGGCGGTGGTTAGGATATGCTGTAATGCGGGCTTTCAAGCATTGCCCTTCGGGGATGCTTCCATAATCCAGGCGGGGGACGAGTTGATAGCGATGGGATACGCGTTAGGCATTCAAGGCGCCGCTTCAGTGACCCGGGGAATTGTGTCCGCCGTTCGCTATGATAGCAACACCTCTCGATGGGTCATCCAGACCGATGCTCCCATAAACCCTGGAAATAGTGGAGGGCCACTGCTCTCGGCATCGGGAGAGATTCTTGGAATCAACACATATATCATTAGGAGCTCTCAGTCGGGAGTGGCTGTGGAAGGTTTCGGGTTCGCCGTTTCCCAGGAGACAATCAAAGTAGTGCTGCCGGGGCTCAAGAACCAGCCACTGGTGCCATTGCCGACGGCAACGCTCACGCCTCAGTCAACTGGAGGTTTTGGCCCAAGGGACGGAGCCATAGAACACAATCCCAGCGATAGCTTCATTGATGAGTTCAACACAGGAGTCTCCCTTTCAGATATGGTGATTGAAACTCGCTTCTTCAATCCCTATTCGATCTCTGTTGGTTCCTGGGACTACGGGTTTATTCTACGCAGTTCTGCCCCAAACACTTTCCACATCATTTTCGTACGAAGCAATGGCTATTGGTATCACTACCTGCGCACAGGAACGCAAGAGTCAACTGAGAAGTTGGTAAGCCAATGGTCCTCAGCCATCAATACGAGCGCCAGTGGGGACAATCATCTACAGCTTGTTGCATTGGGTGACAAAGGCTGGCTATTCATCAACGGCACCTTCACAAGTCAGTTGAATCTAAGTGGGTTAACGGAAGCTGGCACTGTGAGAGCTATCAATGGATATTTCTCTGGCGATGGCGTTACAGGGCAATCCACCGGGTTCGAAGGCTTTGCTGTACGTCCGCTCCAAAACAGGTATGGCCCAACCGATGGCATCATGGAGCATGACAATGACGGATTTATCAAAGTCCATCGCACTCAAGTCAATCTCTCCGATGCTGTGATTGAAGCCCGTTTCTTCAACCCCTATTCAACCTCCATTGGTTCTTGGGACTACGGTTTCCTGATTCGGCGCTCTGATTCGAATGTTTTTCATAGCGTGGGACTTAGGAGTAATGGCTACTGGTATCACAATGAGCGCACGGGGCCTGTAGAGTTAGATAGAGACATGGCAAGCCAATGGTCTTCAATCATCGATAGGAGCGCCAGCGGAAGCAATCATCTTAGGTTAATTGCCATAGGAAATGATGGATGGCTGTTCATCAACGACTCCTTTGTCGGTAAGCTGAGATTGGGTGACGTGGTTCAACCTGGGGATGTGACCGCTACTACTGGCTATTACGAAGGAAATGAGATTGTGGGGCAGTCCACCCGTTTTGAAGACTTGGTTGTCTGGAGTATCGAGTAGCTTCGTCCACCGCCCACCCTCTCTTTCCAAATGCCCCCCTGTCTGGTATACTCTCCAACGCTCGACAGCAGACCATTGCGCTTGGAAGGTAGGATATGCCCGCATACGCCATTATCGGAGGCCAGTGGGGCGATGAAGGGAAGGGGAAGGTGGTGGACTTTCTCTCGGAGA
Organism: Chloroflexota bacterium; assembly: GCA_043816345.1. Lineage (GTDB taxonomy): Bacteria > Chloroflexota > Dehalococcoidia > Lucifugimonadales > UBA2985 > JBDRIA01. The sequence continues at coordinate 23,455 of JBDRIA010000020.1, read as the reverse complement.
AGGCTCACATAGTGGCCCGTTTCAACGGCGGCAACAACGCCGGCCACACCGTCATCACCGATGCAGGAGAGTTCAAGTTTCACCTCATCCCCTCAGGCATTCTGAGACCCCAGGTCTCCTGCATCATCGGAAATGGCGTGGTGGTAGACCCCGAAGCCTTCCTCGAAGAGATATCTGATCTCCAGGCACGGTCTGTGGACCTGGGCCGCCTGTCCATCAGCGATAGGACCCATGTGATCATGCCATACCATGTAACGTTGGACCACCTGGAAGAGAACGCTCGCGCGAAGGGTGGAGCAGCCATCGGCACCACTGGGAGGGGGATCGGTCCCGTCTATATGGACAAGGTCGCCCGGACTGGCATACGAATGGAAGACCTCCTGGATGAGAAGGCGCTTCTATCCAGGCTCAGCTTCGTGCTGGAGCAGAAGAACGCCCTGATCACAAAGCTCTACGGGGGAGAGCCTCTTTCCCTGGAGGAGACCTATGAGAAGTGTCGAGAGTGGGGAAGGAGCCTCAAGGGTTTCATCAGGCCGGTGGTGCCGATAGTGCAAGAGGCTCTTGCCAGGGACCAGCGTCTTATCCTGGAGGGAGCTCAGGGTGCCATGCTGGACGTGGACCACGGTACCTATCCATACGTCACTTCCTCCTCGTCTACTGTGGGAGGTGCCTGCACCGGCCTGGGCATCAGCCCTAGACATATCCGGGAGATAGCGGGGGTGTACAAGGCTTACACCACTAGGGTGGGATCTGGCCCACTCCCTACAGAGCTGAATGATGAGGTAGGGGAGTTCATTCGACAGCGGGCCCAGGAATTCGGCACCACCACTGGACGGCCCCGCCGTTGCGGCTGGTTTGATGCCGTGGCTGCTCGGTACTCCGCCACCATAAACGGTGTGACCTCTGCCATCCTCACTCGATTGGATGTGCTGGATGGCGTTTCACCCCTCAGGGTATGTGTAGCATATCGCTTGAATGGCGGGTTAGTTGATGGCTTTCCTACCAGCGCTCATACATTGGAGGCGTGTGAGCCTGTCTATGAAGACCTCCCCGGATGGGAAAAGCCTACGGCCAGTGCTCGCAACATCGCCGATTTTCCCCAGGAGGCGGTAAACTACGTGAAACGACTTGAGGAGCTTATGGGCTGTCCCATTAGCATGGTCTCCACAGGCCCAGCCCGCGAGGAGTCGATCCTCCTCAGGTCCATACTTTAGAGCAGAGGCTCCCGGGGCAGGAAAGGGTTTTGTTGCAGAGCCCCGGCTGGTATGATATGACCGTGCTGTAGGTATAGCATATCCTCTCCCCACCTCTAACCTACCCCAGCTAGTCTCCAGTTCCCTTTCCGGTTGTCTAATGTTTCAGGCCCGTACTGGGCTGTCGGAGGATGCCCTGTGCACTTTGTTATGGTTCCATGTGTGCCCAGGAAGTATCCACGATGCTACGATTCAGTCTAGGCCGAAGAACCTGAGGGCCCACTCGAATCCATAGAAACAGGCGTAGGCAATGGTTATGGACTTTATCAGCTTGCCTGCCCACACCGCCAGGAGGAACCGCCATACCGGATACCTCAGGGTACCCGCAGCTACCCCTATCAGGTCAAACAGGGGATTGGGGATTGAAGATGCCAGAAGGAGGGCAATTCCCCCTCGGCGCTGCATCCACCGCTCTATGCGGGGATAGAAGCGGTTGTTCTCCGCAAACCCCCGGCCACTGAAACCTATCAGGTAGCCCGATAGCTCTCCCAGAGATTCTGCTACCGATGCCAGAAGGGCCACCCAAAAGGGGAAGAGCCCAATCAAGCCGGGTCCGGCGCATACAGCCGCAATACCCGGTACGGGAACCAGGATGGAGGCGCTGCCCACGAAGCTGAGCACGAAGACCCCCACATATCCGATCGATTGGTAATGGGGGAGGCGGTCTTTCAGAAGAACGATGGCAGTGATTAGCGCCAGTACAAGAACGATGGAAAGGGCCTTGAGCAGCCTTTCGTTGTTCCACAGCCTTTGGGCCGACGCTTTCTCTTCATACATACATACACATCCCTGGTTTCAAGGGGACCCACTGTAAGGGAACATCTACTCTTCACCCAGAAAATCCAGGACCGTCTGGTTGAACTCGGCGCTCTTCTCGATCTGGGGCCAGTGGCCACACCGGTCAAAGACGTGGAGCTTCACTCCTGGAGCGTTCCTGGCAGCGTTGTAGGCATGGGAAACGGGAATTATCCTGTCCTGGGCACCCCAAACAATCAGCACGGGGATGTTGAGGTGCTTTAGATGCTCAGTCATTATCCATTGCTTGTGCAACCCGCGCAAGCCAACTGCGCCTCGAATCATCTTTAACGCCGCTTGCTTTGCTCCAGGCAATCTTCTTGTGCGGTGTATCTCCTGGAGAAAGCCGTCCTGAATGAGGCTGTGGTCATAGAAGATGTTCCTGAGCGATGCCCTGGTTCCTCGAAGCGAGAGGCTTTCCAGGAGCTCTCCTAGCAAAGGTAGGCTCATCATGCGCACGGACCAGGTCAGCTCTCTCCCCAGGCCCGCGGCACTCACCAGCACCAGCTTGTCTACCAGATTTGGGAAGTCCAGGGCTGTCCGCAGCGCCACCATTCCTCCCATGGAACAGCCTGCGAGGGATGCCCTTTCAATGCCCAGGACCTCCATGAACTTCCGGATAAAGCGTGCTCCCGTGGGCACCCGATAGTCTATATTCGGCTTATCTGAGTCGCCACGGCCGGGAAAGTCCAGAGCGTATACGGTGAATTTTTGGGAGAGGGGACCTATGTTAGGCGCCCAGGCCATTAGATTTGCGATCAAGCCATGTAGCAGCAGGAGTGGAGGGCCCTCTCCTGCTGCTACATAGTGGGTCCGAATTCTGTCTACGGTTACAAAGTGGTGTTCTGCCATGGGATTTCGGGTCAAATCATACAGAGGCTTCGATGGTCGCTTCTACCCGAGCATAGGTGAGTCCTTCAGGGGTTGCCTCCACCTTTACAATGTCGCCCTCCTTGAACTCTCCTGCCAGTATGCGGTTGGAGAGGGGGTTCTCCACGTATCGCTGCACAGCTCTACGCAGAGGCCTGGCTCCATATTGCGGGTCGAACCCTTCCTTTGCCAGCCACTCCTTGGCGCTGTTGGACACCTCTATCCCAATTCCTCGCTCCTCCAGGCGTTTGCGCACTTCCCCCACCATGAGGTCCACGATCTGCCTGACCTGTTCCTGGCTCAGGGACTCGAATATGACGATCTCGTCGATGCGGTTGAGCAGCTCTGGCCGGAAGGTCTTCTTCAGGGCCTCCTCTATGGAAGCGCGCATTCGCTCCTGCTCGGTGGTAGATTGTCCGTCTCGCCGGAACCCCATTACCTGATGGCCTATCTCTCCAGTGCCCAGGTTGCTGGTCATTATGACCAGGGTGTTCCGGAAGTCCACGGTGCGCCCGTGACCATCGGTGAGGTTGCCGTCCTCTAGTATCTGGAGGAGGATATTGAATACATCGGGGTGGGCCTTCTCTATCTCATCGAAGAGGATCACGCGGAAGGGCCGTCTTCGGACTGCCTCCGTTAGTTGTCCACCTTCGTCGTACCCGATGTATCCCGGAGGTGCCCCAATGAGACGAGACACCGTGTGCTTCTCCATGTACTCCGACATGTCGATGCGCACCATGTTCTCCTCATGGTCAAAGAGGAACTGGGCCAGCGCTCGGGCCAGCTCCGATTTCCCCACACCGGTGGGGCCCAAGAAGATGAAGCTACCGATGGGCCTCTTGGGGTCCTTTAGGCCTGCCCGAGAGCGGCGAACGGCTTCGGAGACCAACCGGATGGCGGTGTCCTGGCCTATGATTCGCTGGTGAAGGCGCTCCTCCATGTGCAGCAGTCTCTCTGCTTCTTCTTCCAGCATCTGGCTCACGGGGATGCCCGTCCACTGGGCAACCAGGCGGCCGATGTCCTCTGCGTCTACCACCATATCTATCTTGTGGTCCCCGAGCCACATCTCCCGAGCAGAGTTATACGTCTCTTCCAGGCCCAGCCGCTCCGTCCGAAACTCCGCCGCCCTCTGATAGTCCGCCCGCTGAGAGGCCGCCTCTTCCTGGTTCTGGAGCTGCCGAATGCGGTTCTCCTGCTCTTTCAGCTCCTTGGGCAGGCTCTCCGCGTCGATTCGCAGTTTGCTGGCGGCCTCGTCTATGAGGTCCACGGCCTTGTCAGGCAGGTGGCGCTCGGTGAGGTAGCGATGGCTCAGTTTCACCGCGGCCACCAGGGCCGACTCCTCGATCTTGACCTTGTGGTGGGCCTCATAGCGGGGGCAAAGGGCGCGCAGCATCTCTATGGCCGTATCCACATCTGGCTCTTCCACGTATATTGGCTGGAAACGCCGCTCCAGGGCAGCGTCCTTCTCTATATGCTTGCGGTACTCGTTAATGGTGGTAGCCCCAATACACTGGAGCTCTCCCCGAGCCAGGGCGGGCTTCAGCAGGTTGCTGGCGTCTATGGCTCCCTCTGCCGCTCCCGCTCCCACCACGGTATGGATCTCGTCTATGAATAGGATCACCTCGCCCTGAGCCTGCTTGACCTCGTCTATGATGCTCTTCAGCCGTTCCTCGAACTCGCCCCTGAACTTGCTTCCCGCGACCAGTGCGCCCATGTCCAGGGCCAGCAGCCGTCGGCCCTTGAGCACTTCGGGCACATCGCCTGAGACGATGCGCTGAGCCAGACCCTCGGCGATGGCCGTTTTCCCAACGCCGGCCTCCCCTATGATGACCGGGTTGTTCTTGGTGCGGCGGGTGATGGTCTGCATAACCCTCTTCACCTCTTCATCCCTGCCGATGATGGGGTCCAGCTTGCCCTCTCTGGCCAGAGCCGTAAGGTCAATGCTGTACTTTTCCAGAGAGCGATAGCGACTCTCTGCCCGTTGGTCGGTAACGCGATGTCCACCCCTTATCTCCGCCAGGGCCTGGTAGACCTTCTCCTGCTCAACCCCGAACTCTTTGAGGATCTCCGAGACATCCCCCTGGCGCTCCTGGGTCATGGCGATAAGTATATGCTCGGCCCCGATGAACTCGTCCTTGAGCCGCTCGGCCTCAGCCTTGGCGTTCTCCAGGAGCCGGGTAGACCTGGGGGTGACGTAAATCTGGGTGGTCTCGTGGGCCGTCTTGGGGGTCTGCTCCAGCGCTTCCTCCACACGCCTCTTCATCGCCTCCACTGGCACTCCCAGCTGCCGAAGGACATCCACCGGGACTCCCTTCTCTAGCTCCAGCAGCGCCAGCAGGATATGCTCCACGTCCCACTGGCTGTGGCGATACCGCCGTACTATCTCCTGGGACGAGCCCAGCACCTCCTGGCCTTGCTCCGTAAAGTCGTCTGGTTTGAGAACCATTGTCTCTTCCTCCTACTGCGGTTTTGGCGGGCACGGTTATGCCGCTGGCCCGCCCTTATCGTTACTCGACTGTGCATTCTTTGATTGCACCTGGTCCAGCTTCTGCGTGAGACGCTGTATCTCCTGCTCCATCTGGGCCATGCGCTCCATCATCTGTAGCACCACCTGCACGCCGGCCAGGTTAAGTCCCAGCTCGTCCGTGAGGGATTTGATGCGCCTTAGCCTCTCTATGTCCCGCTGCGAGTACAGGCGAATGTTTCCCCTGGAGCGGGCCGGCTCCAGGAGACCCTCCCTCTCGTAGTACCGTAGGGTCTGGGAGTGAACACGTACCATTCGGGCGGCCACGCTTATCACGTAGCAGGGGTCGTCGTCGTCCCACGTCTGATTTCGGTAAGCGGCCATAGTCTCACTCCTTTTTGTCGCGGACGGCTCGGAGCTCCCTGAACAGCTCCTTTTCCCTCTCCGATAGATGGGAGGGTATGCTTAGCTGGACCGTCACGTACATGCTGCCCCTGGTCTGGGGCGAATCCAGGTGTGGCATCCCCTTCCCGGATAGACGGAAGGAGCGTCCATTCTGGGTTTCCGACGGTATTTTCAAGAGAATCTTGTCCGTAAGAGTAGGAACTTCAACCTCTCCGCCCAGTACGGCGTCTACCAGGGGTACATTCACCTTGGTGTGCAGGTCATTGCCCCGCCTCTCAAAACTGGCATGGGGTCGAACAGACACCACCAGGTACAGCTCCTCACCGGAGCTTGCGCTTTCGGGCCGCACCCGGATACGAGAGCCGTTGTCCACGCCAGGGGGTATCTTCACCTCCAGACGTCGGCTTCCCCCGTGGAGGCTGTCGGTCATTTGGATGACCCTGGTGGTGCCTGCGAAAGCCTCCTCCAGGGTCACTTCCACCGCTTGCTCAAGCCTCACTCTTCGGCGAGATGTGGTAGCAGTGCGCCCGAAGCCCCGTCCTCCAAGGAACTCTCCCAGGACATCGTCCAGGTGCGGAGATCCCATTCCAGAGAAGGTTTCTCCCTCCGTGCTCCACACAAAAGGACCTGCTCCCGGCCTTCCAGAGCCCTGGGCGAACTGGTCGGCGTGCTTCCAGTTCTCTCCAAAGCGGTCGTACTTCTTGCGCTTCTCCGGGTCGGACAGTACCTCCTGGGCCTCGTTGATCTCCTTGAAGGCGACCTCCGCGGCCTTGTCACCGGGGTTCACGTCAGGGTGATACTTGCGCGCCAAACGACGGTACGCCTGGCGGATCTCCTTCTCCGACGCGTCCCGCTTCACTCCCAGGATATCGTAGTAGTTCTTAGCCATTGGCTCTCTGGTCTCCCGTAGACAAGTATAGTATGCTGAGTCGTATTTGTCAACAACTATTGAATGCTATCCAACAAAAGACTTGATAAACTATTGTCAACTATTATATACTCGTACTTGAAAGGATGAGGGGTGGAGGAGAGCACCGAAAGAAGTATTATCGAAGGAGGTATAAGAGTATGGTGTTAAGACGTTGGGAGCCTTTTAGGGAGTTGGCAGGCATGCGGGAAGCAATAGACCGCTTTGCTGAGGAGGGGTTTGCCCGTCCTCTTGGGCCGTGGGTAGCTTTCCGGCCCGATGAGACACTGAGCATGGATGTCTACGAGACCCCGGAGAGCCTGGTGATAAAGGCCGCGATCCCTGGTGTGAAGCCAGAGGAGGTGGATGTCACCGTCACCGATAACATCCTCACCATCAATGGAGAGTCCAAGAGCGAGGACGAGGTGAAGGAGAAGAGCTACCTCATGAGGGAGCGCAGGTACGGCGTATTTAGCCGTGCCCTAACCCTTCCCAAGGGCCTGAAGACGGACGAGATTGAGGCTACATACGACGAAGGCGTCCTCACTTTGACCATCCCAAAGGTGGAAGAGACTAAACCTAAGGCCATCAAGGTCAACGTGAAGAAGGCCCTTGAGGGTAAAAAGGCGGCGTAACCCGTCGCTCGATCCATTAGGACGCCCCGGTCCCCGCCGGGGCGTCCCTTTTCTAACCTGCATTGACACCCCTATGGCCTTAACCTAAAATCCTAGCTGTATCCAGCTTTGCCGCTTTGCGAGAAAAGATTTGACTGGAGACGAGATAAGAGAAGCCTTCCTTCGCTTTTTCGAAAGCAAGGGGCACCTGCGCATACCCAGCTCCTCCCTCATCCCCGCGGGCGATCCCACGCTGCTCCTTACCAACGCCGGTATGGTGCAGTTCAAACCCTACTTCACCGGCGAGATGACCCCGCCCCAGCGTCGCCTGACCTCGGCGCAGAAGTGCTTCCGCACCACGGACATCGACTCCGTGGGCGACTCCACCCACCTCACATTCTTCGAGATGCTGGGCAACTTCAGCGTGGGCGACTACTTCAAGAAAGAGGCCATCGAGTACGCCTGGGAGTTTTTGACGGAACACCTGGAGCTTGAAAAAGAGCGATTGTGGGCCACGGTGTACCTGGACGATGATGAGGCCTTTGGCTACTGGACAGCAACGGGTATACCGGCGGAGCGCATCCGGCGCTTCGGCGAGGAGGACAACTTCTGGGGCCCCGCGGGCAGCGAAGGCCCCTGCGGCCCGTGCAGCGAGATCCACTACGACTTCGGCGAGGGGTTGGGCTGCTGCCAGCCTGACTGCGGCCCCAACTGCGAGAACCCTTCCTCGGACGGAAGGGCCAGCACCGGCCACCCCTTGCCTTTAGGCAAGGGCCTCAAGTGCGACCGCTTTGTGGAGCTGTGGAACCTGGTGTTCACGCAGTACTACCAGGCTCCGGACGGCTCCAGGACGCCGCTGCCCACACCCAATATAGACACGGGCATGGGCCTGGAACGGTGTGCCGTCATCCTCCAGGGCAAGCGCAGCCCTTCCACGGAAGGGCGCAGCATCTACGAGACGGATATTTTCCAACCCCTGGTGCAGAAGGTGGCGGAGTTGTGCCGTAGGGAGTACGGCCATGACCAGGATACCGACTATGCCATCCGTGTGGTGGCGGAGCACGCCCGCAGTGCCGCGTTTCTCATTGCCGATGGCGTGGTGCCGGGCAACGATGGCCGGGACTACGTGCTGCGCCGTGTGATACGACGGGCCATACGCTACGGCAAGAAGCTGGGTCTGGAGGCCACCGAAAACTCCGTTCGTGGCGTGCCGCCCTCTTCCGCTCGTGGTGAGCCTGTCGAACCATACGAGCGGAGTGGAGGGCCCGCTCACGCCCTTCGACAGGCTCAGGGTGAGCGGGGAGAGGAGGCTGTCCGCGGTGAGCCCTTCGGCTCCGCTCAGGACATGCCTGTCGAACCACGAGCGGTGCTGCCCCAGATAGCACAGGTGGTTATAGAACGCATGAAAGGCCAATATCCCGATCTGGAGGAGCGGCGCGAGTTCGTGTTGCGCGTAATGGGGCTGGAGGAAGAGCGGTTTGGGGAGACGTCACGAAAAGGTATGGAGCGGATGGAAGGCTACGTATTAGCGGCCAGAATTCTTTCCAAGAACGACGTACAAGAGTTGAGGTCAATTCTTGCCCCAGTCCTATCAGGGCCTCCCTTGGGACATCCAGGTTGGTATTCACAGCAAGCCGGAGGCTTATTATTAGATTTGCAACAAAGGATGCGCTCGCACGCGGATGCACTTCCCATTGTGGAGATTGAGGCCCGATTAGCCTATTTGGATGTTTGGACTCCTATTCACATGTCTCTACTGTCTCTCCTTGTGAGCTTTGGTACCCAGGCGGTGTGGGGTGGTCAAGAGCAACCACAAGTGAATGTCGATGAGCTGAAAGAAAAGCTTGCGGAACTCGTCAGATTGGTTGGGTCTATCGGTGGCAACTTGGCCTTTGAACTTTATGACACCTACGGCTTCCCTGTTGAATTGACGGCTGAGATTGCCAGGGAGCATGGCCTGGAGGTGGACATGGAGGGCTTCCAGCGAGAGATGGAGGCCCAGCGGGAGCGGGCACGGGCCGCCGCTGGCAAATTCGGCGGCGACTTCGACGCTGTCCGCGCCTATCAGGAACTGGGCGTCGGCTCAACCACATTCCTTGGCTATGAGACCCTCAGCGCCTCCTCCGTAGTCGTTGGCCTGCTCATAGATGGACAGCCAGCAAGCCAGGCCACGGAGGGCCAGCAGGTGGAGGTGGTTTTGAGAGAAACCCCCTTCTACGCCGAGATGGGCGGCCAGATGGGTGACGCGGGGGAGATAGTAGGGCAGGCCCTTCCGTCCGAGGAAGGGCAGGGGAGTACCCTGCGCGTGGAGGACACCCAGACCCCCATCGCAGGGCTAACGGTGCACCGGTGCACTGTCGTTAGCGGCAGCATATCCCTGGGCGATACGGTGGAGGCCAAGGTCGATCCCCAGCGTCGTTCGGACATCGCCCGCAACCACACGGCAACCCACATGCTCCACGCGGCCCTGCGGCAGGTCCTGGGCACTCACGTCCGTCAACACGGCTCCCTGGTGACCCCCGACCGCCTGCGCTTCGACTTCACCCACGTCAGCCCCCTCTCGCCGGAGGAACTGCGGGAGGTGCAGCGCCTGACCAACGAGAAGATTCGTGAGAACATGCCTGTGGAATCGCATGAGACCACCTACCGCCAGGCCGTCTCCCAGGGCGCGCTGGCCTTCTTCGGCGACAGGTACGGCGACAGGGTGAGGGTTGTGGCGGTGGCTGATCCTTCGACAAGCTCAGGACAGGCTGCAACTTTCAGTATGGAGGTATGCGGTGGGACCCACGTCCATCGCACAGGGGACATCGGCCTGTGTCACATCGTATCCGAGAGCAGCATCGGCTCCGGGCTACGTCGCATCGAGGCCGTGACCGGTCGTGCCGCCGAAGAATTGATGGCATCCCAGTCTGCCACCCTGGATGAGCTGTCGCAACGACTACAGATATCCCCAGACCAGCTAGCATCCCGAGTCGATGGCGTGCTTGCCGAGATGGAACAGGCTCAAAAGCGCGCCGAAGCTCTGGAGCGGGAGCTGCTGAAGCGCCAGGTGTCGGAGTTACCCCGGAAGCAGGTGGCGGGGATAAACGTGGTATCGGGGGAGCTAAACGTCTCCGCTGTGGAACTGCTGCGGGAGGCTGGCGATTGGCTCAAGAACGACATCAAAAGCGGCGTAGTGGCCCTGGGCACTGTGCTGGAGGGCCGACCCGCCATGGTGGTCATGGCCACCGCGGATATGGTGGCCCAGGGATTCCACGCTGGCAATGCCGTGCGAGAGGCGGCTAAAGCCATGGGTGGAGGTGGAGGTGGGAGAGCAGAAACAGGCCAGGCCGGAGGACGTGAGCCCGGCAAGCTGAAGGACGCTCTACGTGCAGCCGAGGAAGAGGTAAGGCGATGGAGGGAGAAGCCCTGAGAGTCCTGGGGCTGGACGTGGGCGGGCGTCGCATCGGCGTGGCCCTGAGCGATCCCACTGGTACACTGGTCAGCCCATTACCTGCCATTCAACGCACCAGCCTGGAAGAGGACATAAAGGCCGCGGTGCGCCTGGCAGAAGACCACCAGGCAAAGGCCGTCGTGGTGGGACTTCCCATATCCCTCAATGGCAGGATGGAGCGTCAGGCTCGCTTGGTACAACGGTTCATCCAGGCCCTCGCCAAAGAGTCGCCTGTACCGGTGCACTCCCAGGACGAGCGGTTCTCCACCGTGGAGGCGGAGCGCCTCCTCCGAGAAGGGGGCCACCAGCCGTCGCGGGAGAAGGGCCTCAGGGATTCGGCTTCGGCCGCGGTGATTCTCCTGGCCTATCTGGACTCAGGGCGCAACCGCTGAGCGCACTCAGACCAGCGCACTCCAGGAGATAAAAGACGGTGGATTGTAGCACCTTATGTCCTAATGGGTGCAGAGCCTGCCCTGAGCCCGCCGAAGGGGCGCGCCCTGCTTGCTCCCTCTGTCCCTCGACTGCTATACTCTTTGCGCCTGGATAGGTATGTTTCCCAATAAGGCCCCCCTTCCATGACGAAGCGCATTTTCCTGATAGGCCATCCCGTCGGCCACTCCATCTCTCCCGCCTTTCAGCAGGCTGCCCTGGACTACTACGCCCTGGATATGAGATACGAGGCGATGGACGTGGATGCCCCTTCGCTGTCCCGGGCCGTGGCGACCCTGCGCGATCCCGATGTGATGGGGGCCAACGTTACCGTGCCCCACAAGGAGGCGGTAGTAGCCCACCTCGATGAGTTGAAGGAGGAGGCCCGCCTTATAGGGGCCGTCAACACAGTTGAAAATCGTGAGGGATCCCTGGTCGGCCATAACACAGACGCTCAGGGCTTTCTAAGGTCACTGAAGGAGAAGGCCGATTTCGATCCACAGGGCAAAACGGCCCTGGTGCTGGGAGCCGGGGGGCTGCCCGGGCGGTGGTCGTAGCCCTGGCCGGTGCAGGGGTGATCTCCCTGGTCGTCGCCAACCGCACCCTGGAGCGGGCCAGGGCGCTGGTGGATGGCCTGCGTTCCATAGCGCCCTCCGCCGAGGCGGTTGCCTTGCATCCAGACTCCCTGGGTCCCCTGGCCGCTCGGAGTCAGATTATCGTCAACTGCACCTCAATGGGTATGAATGGTGGAACGGGCGAAGGGGAGACCCCCATCGACACTGATCTCATTCCCTCTCACGCGTTGGTATGCGACCTGGTGTACAATCCCAGGGAGACCCCGTTGCTGCGGGAGGCCGCAAGGGCCGGGGCGCGGGTGCTGGGTGGCTTGCCCATGCTGGTGTATCAGGGGGCTGCCGCCTTTGAGCTATGGACCGGCAAAGAAGCCCCCATCAAGGTGATGTTCGAGGCTGCCGAGAAGGCCTTGAGAGGCCAGCAGCCGGTGGAGAGTTGAAGGAGTCGGGTGATGGCTGGTACCTGGTTGCGAAAAAGAGCGTCATTGTTGTCCGCTCGTGGTGAACCCTTCGGCTGCGCTCAGGGTAAACTCGGCTCAGGATGAGCGGGAACTAAGGAAGTACTAGAAAAACGCTTGCAAGGAGTTAACCTATGCTACGCTTTCTCACCGCGGGGGAGTCCCACGGCAAGAACCTCACAGTCATAGTGGAGGGGATTCCCGCGAATCTCCTCCTGACAGAGGAGTACATAGAGCGGCAGATGGCTCGCCGCCAGGTGGGCTACGGGCGTGGAGGCCGGATGCAGATCGAGAAGGACCGCGCCGAGATCCTCTCCGGCGTCCGTCATGGCCTCACCCTGGGCTCTCCCATATCCATGCTCATCGTGAACAGGGACTTTGCCACCGGCAAAGGGCCTGACGGAGTGCCCTGGACAGAGGAGATGAGCGTTGCCCCCTCCGGTGTCCCCTTTGAGCCTATCACGAACATACGGCCGGGCCATGCCGATACCCCAGGCATTGTCAAGTATATGCAGGCCGATGCCCGCAACATCCTGGAGCGCTCCAGCGCGCGGGAGAGCGCGGCGCGGGTGGCCGCGGGTGCGCTGGCCCAGCGGTTCCTGGAGGAGTTTGGCATCGAGGTACACGGCCATGTGCTGTGTATTGGGGGTGTCCATGCCAAGCCCTCGGACAGCGTAGATTGGGACGTGTTGGAGGAAGCGCCTTATCACAGAGAGAACCCAGGAGGCTCCAAGATGGCCGCGGTACGCTGTGCCGACCCCGAGGCCGCTGAGCGGATGATCGCCGAGATCGACGCGGCCAGGGAGGCGGGCGACAGTGTAGGCGGCATCGTCGAGGTGGTTGCCACGGGAGCGCCCATCGGCCTAGGCAGCCACATCCAGTGGGACCGCAAGCTCACTGCCAGGCTGGCGGCCGCGGTTATGAGCATAAACGCGGTCAAGGGAGTGGAGTTCGGCGCTGGGTTCGCCCAGGCGGACATGCGGGGTTCCCAGGTGCATGATGTCGTCAAGCCGGTAGGGGAGTGGGAGCGTGCTCCGGATGAAAGATGGGTACGACCCTGGCCGCGGCGCACCAACAACTCCGGCGGCCTGGAGGGAGGCATGACCACCGGGGAGCCTGTGGTGGTGCGGGCCATCCTGAAGCCCATTGCGACCATCATGAATGGGCTGGAAACGGTGGACCTGACTACAGGGGAGTTCGTGGAGCGCGCCCACTTCGAGCGCAGCGACATCAGCGTTGCCCCTTCTTGCGCCATCGTCGCGGAGGCCATGGTCGCCTTGACGCTCGCGGACGCCATGCTGGAGAAGTTTGGAGGGGATCACATAGAGGAGACCAGACGCAACTGGCGCGCCTACATGGCCTCTACCGGGCCGCGGGAAGCGTAGAAAGGGCTTACGGGGCCAGATTGCTGGCCACTATTTTGCCCTGGGGACGATTTCGTACCTGGCCTCCCACTCCTCGTTCCGGTTCAGAGCGGTGGGGAAGTACTCTAACTCTTCCTTGCCCCATCGAACGCCTTTGAACATGCAGGTGTTGAGGCACATCAGACTGTCGGTTTCGAAGCCATCCAGGATAGCGCCCCGGAGGTCGCATCACGAAAGGTCAGCTCCCGATATGTCCAGGCTATCGCGGGAGTCAGGGGAGTGCAAACGCTCGAACTCCGCAACGCTGCTGCGCAGGGCGGCGATATACTGCTCATTGTCCATGTATGATGTTCCTCCTAAGATGTAGGGTACTATCTTAGTACATTGCCCTGGAGCGATTTGTCTTTGTTGAACTCTTCCCTGCCGGGGAAGTCCAGAGGGGGCGATCCCCCTCTGCCGGGGGTATTGGGGATGTCCCCTAATTGGGCTTAGCCCGGACCCAGACTTACGAAGCGTCCTTCCCGTAGGGGAAGGATCGACAGGCCAGTACAACGGCTACCTTTGTGGGTGATGGGCGTGCGCTGCTGCCGTCTCGGGAGATTGCTGATATAATCAGGTCTGAACCATAGAGGATTACGGAAACAGTAGAGATGACTATGAATCCACAAGAGCCAGGCCGCTATCGGCGCGTTGTGGTCAAGGCGGGGACCAACGTCCTCACCGGTGGCGGCGATAGCCTTGACATGGAGATGATGGCGTCCCTGGTCGAGCAGATAGCAACCCTGCACCGTCGGGATACGGAGGTGCTGTTGGTGACCTCCGGGGCCATTGCTGCCGGGAGGCACGTGCTGGGCCGGGACCGGAATCGGGGGGACATCTCCTTTCGCCAGGTGCTGGCCGCGGTAGGCCAGGGCCGCCTAATGCACACCTACGAGCAACTTTTCGAGGAGCATGGGATCACCGTCGCCCAGGCCCTCCTCTCCAGGGGTGACATCACGGACCGGGAGGGATACCTCAACGTGAGGAACACGCTCCTGGCACTGCTGGAGTGCAAGGTTGTCCCCATCATCAATGAGAACGACGTGGTGGCGGTAGAGGAGATAGGGGTGGAGGTCTTTGGCGACAACGACAACCTCTCCGCGATGGTGGCCAATCTGGTGGATGCCGACCTCCTCATCATGCTCAGCGACATCGACGGGTTGTACACCGCCGATCCCCACGAGAACCCCCAGGCTAAGCTCATTCCCTGGGTGGAGAGGGTGGACGAGGCCATCGAGGCCTTGGCCGGGGCCTCCCATAGCTCCAAGAGCCGCGGTGGCATGAAGGCCAAGCTGGATGCGATAAAGCTGACCACGGCCTCCGGCGTCGCGGTGGCCCTGGTAAATGGCAGGGAGCGCCGGGTCGTGCCACGCCTGGTGGAAGGAGAGGCCGTGGGGACCTTCTTCGCTCCTACCGGCAGCAAGGTGGAGAGCCGCAAGCGGTGGATGCTCAGCGGGCTGTCCACCCGTGGGCGGATAGTGGTGGATGCCGGGGCCGCCGAGGCCCTGTGCAGGAACTACGGCAGCCTGCTCCCCGCGGGGGTGAAGGAGGTGGACGGCGACTTCCGCCGCGGCGACATCATCCTGGTGGTGGGGCCAAATGGAGAGCGGGTTGCCTGCGGCATCGCCAGCTACGGCGCGGCGGACGTGGCTGCCATCAAGGGGCTGCGCTCCGACAGGATACGGGAGGCCCTGGGCCACCAGTACGGCGAAGAGGTGCTCCACCGCAATAATATGGTATTGTTGTAGGGCAGCATGTTGGTGCCAAATATTAGAATCAGCGAAGTGTAACGGCAATAATGACGTTGTTGGGGCATAAGCTATGATTGAGAAAATAACCCCTGAGCACCCACTTGCTGAAGTTTTTGGATTCCCTGTAAGCAATGTTTCTGAGCAAGCAAAGCGGTACCGAGATAACCGATTGTGTCCGTTCAACAACAGAGTTCCTAGTTGCACAAAGGACAAGGCCAGTGATCCCCTGGGAGTTTGCAGCATATTTGATGATGGCGAAATTGCTGTTACATGCCCAATCCGATTCAGGCAAGATTGGATAATTGCTGAGGATGCTGCCAGTTTCTTTTTCCCCAGCGGTACTTCGTGGACTTCATTGACTGAAGTGCGTCTAAATGATAGGGACG
Organism: Chloroflexota bacterium; assembly: GCA_043816345.1. Classification (GTDB taxonomy): domain Bacteria; phylum Chloroflexota; class Dehalococcoidia; order Lucifugimonadales; family UBA2985; genus JBDRIA01. The sequence goes on along the minus strand of JBDRIA010000020.1, from coordinate 7,715 downwards.
GCAAGTCTGCAGGAAACATAGATGTTGTTCTTGTGTCTTACAACGAACGTGGGCGTGTGCTCGAGTTCGGTGCATTAGAAGTGCAAGCCGTCTACATTTCGGGTAATGTTAGGCGTCCTTTTGAATACTATATGGAAGATCCGTCTTCACGTCAGGATATGGTCTGGAAGGGTCGGCAGTACTACCCCAGAGCAGATTATCTGTCTTCCTCGCGTAAACGATTAGCTCCCCAACTCATCTTTAAAGGCGGCATTCTCAACGCTTGGGAACGAAAAATAGCGGTTGCCATGGACAAAAATCTTTTCCAAACGTTGCCAAAATTGGAGGAGACGACCCGCGAGGAAGCTGAGGTTGCTTGGCTGGTGTATGATCTGCAACCTAATCCAGCGACAACTGAATATACGTTATCTCGCCACCAAATCCTTTATACGAGCTTTGAAACTGCTTTGACTCAGATTTCAAGGCCCGATCCGGGTAATGAATCTGAATTTATTGAACGCCTCCAGACGAAACTTGACGAAAAGTTAGAGGATGGTAATCCGCCTGATGCTCCAACGATTGAAGTAGAGCTTTAAATCATGGTTCAGCTTTCATTTCTACCTCAGAATTACGGCGGGCGCACGGTCAATGTCGCCTCTGTGCCTCAGCGCAGTCCGTTTAGATACCCCGGAGGCAAGACTTGGCTAGTTCCCTGGGAAAGACAGTGGCTGATGGACCAGGATCAAAAGCCTCAGGTCCTTATTGAACCCTTTGCTGGGGGCGGGATTGTAAGTTTGACGGCCGTCTTTGAGGGCTTAGTTGACCATGCTGTGATGGTTGAATTAGACGAAAATGTCGGTAGTGTCTGGCGTACAATCTTGACTGGCCACGCTCAATGGCTTGCGAATCGAATAGTTGACTTTGAATTAACTCCGGAAAATGTACGTGGCGTTCTTGCTTCTGATCCTCGCTCTCTTGAGGAGAGGGCATTCCAAACGCTGTTGAAAAACCGAGTTGTTCACGGCGGTATATTGGCAGCAGGGAGCGGATTGCTCAAGCACGGCGAAAACGGCAAAGGTCTCAAGTCAAGATGGTATCCAGAAACACTAGCTAAACGGATCATGGCCATAGCTTCAATGAGAGAGCATATCCAATTCTACCAAGGGGATGGCATTGAATTTATGCGGCTTCACATTGAAGACACCAATACTGTGTTCTTTATAGATCCGCCTTACACGGCAGGTGGGAAACGAGCAGGAACGCGGTTGTACACTCATAACGAATTGGATCACGCTTTGCTTTTCGGCATTACCCAGCAGATTAGGGGTGACTTTTTGATGACTTATGATGATGCCTTTAGGGTAAGGGAATTAGCAAATAAACATGGATTTCAGGTTGAATCTATATTCATGGCTGGGACACATCATACAAAGACAGTCGAGTTGCTCATTGGACGTAATGTGAGTTGGGCCAATCCGAGAACATCGCTAGTATTAAGTGAGAAGTGAGGGGAAGTGTAAAGAAGGTGACATATGACCCCCATGACTACAGCAACACTTGACCTGGAGGCCAAGGGCCAGGCGGCCAGGGCCGCGGCCCGGAAGCTGGCCCGGCTGTCCACCAGCACGAAAAACCAGGCCTTGTCCAACATTGCCGATGCCCTCAAGGGCTGGGAGGCGGACATCCTCGCGGCCAACGCCAAGGACATCCAGGCTGGGAAGGAGAAGGGCCTCAGCGAGGCCTTGCTGGATAGACTCCTGCTCGACCCGTCGCGGCTGGAAGGCATGGCCGCGGACGTGCGGGCCGTGGCCGCCCTTCCCGATCCCGTGGGAGAGACCTTTGACCAGCGCACCATGCCCAACGGCCTCCAGGTGGGACGGCGTCGTGTGCCACTGGGAGTCATCGGCGCCATCTACGAGAGCCGCCCCAACGTCACCGTGGACATATCCGTCCTGTGCCTCAAATCGGGTAACGCCGTCATCCTGCGGGGCGGCAGCGAGGCCATCCACTCCAATACTGTCCTGGCCCGGGTGGTGCGGGAGTCCATTGCCCAGGCGGGCGTATCCCAGGACGCGGTGCAGTTCGTGGACTCCCCGGACCGTGCGCTGGTGGAGAGGATGCTGTCCATGAAGGAGCACATAGACATGATGATACCCCGGGGCGGTGCCGACTTCATTCGCTATGTGGGCGAAAAGGCCCAGATGCCCGTGATCACGGGAGGCATTGGAGTGTGCCACACCTACGTGGACAAAGACGCCGACGTGGAGAAGGCGGTGGCCATCGCCTACAACGCCAAGGTGCAGCGGCCCACGGTGTGCAACGCCCTTGACACCCTTCTGGTGCACTCGGAGGTGGCCCCCAGATACCTGCCAGCCATAGCTCAGGAGTGGGCCAAGGCCGGGGTGGAGATGCACTGTGACCGTCGTGCCCTGAGCATCCTGGGCCCTTCCGAGGTGTTGAACCTGAAACCCTCCACAAAGGAGGACTGGGGCAAGGAGTTCCTCTCCCTCACCGCGGCGGTGAAGGTGGTGGACTCCCTGGAGGAGGCCCTAGAGCACATTGAGAGGTACGGGTCGGGCCACTCCGAGGCCATTGTCACTGAGGACTACTCCAATGCCATGCGGTTCCTGGACGACGTGGACGCCGCGGTGGTGTATGTCAACGCCAGCACCCGCTTCACCGACGGGGGCCAGTTTGGCCTGGGAGCGGAGGTGGCAATCAGCACCAACAAGATGCACGCCCGAGGCCCTATGGGACTCAGGGAACTGACCTCATACAAGTGGATCGTACTGGGCACGGGCCAGGTGCGGAGCTAGAAATGGAGACCCCGAAGTTTGGCGCTAATGTCATTGCGAGGCCCGATGGTTCGATGTCCTCACCACAGGCTCCGGAGGGCCGTGGCAATCTGGCTGCGGGGTGCCCCCCTCCAGATTGCTTCGTCGGCTGTCGCCTCCTCGCAACGACAATTTAAGGTGTATTACAGGGACACCACACTAGATATGGAGAGCAATAATGGCTGAGTACGGCTTTGAGCGGGAGTGTCGCACACCCTATTCCGAGGTATACACTGTCCTCGATGAGGATGCGCCTATAGGTCGCCTGGATCTTCACCTGACCCCCGCCGTGATTCACGCCACCCTGTGCGTTGACGAGAGCTTCACCCAGGAGGCCATCCAGGAGCTCATCGAGTATATAGACGATGAGATAGTGGACGTAGTGGGGGTCTCCAGGGACGAGTTCATCATCCATGTGCACCAGGGCCGGGACGTGGGTGTGTTCAGCAACCACGAGTTCGGGGGAAACGGCGGTAGGGAAGGGGTATAGCAGTTTTCCGCGATTCAATGGGGTATGGTTGTTTTCCTGGACGGGGGAGTTGAGCCGCAGGTTCTGGCCAACACTAGTGCAGGCAGAGATGCCGTCACTGAGCCGGCACAAGCCCTTGCTGCCTAAAGCCTCACGTCACGACGCTGAAAACTCACGAGGGCTGCTATGCCCGTCAGCATGATAGTCCCCAGCAGGACTGCCGTATGCCAAAAGTTCAAGCCATTTGCCAGGGGGTTATGGCCGTTGTAATAGAAGAAAGGCGAGGCCCACTTTGCCGGCTCCAATACTTCTACAATGCGGCTAACAACGTCGAGTAGGTATGTCACGATTGCTGCACCTGCTGATACTCCCACGCTCCTACCCCGTCTGCCTGTAATCGACCCAATCGCGAAAGCTAGAGACCCGAAGACAATGCCCAGCAGAGTAAGACTAGCGGTGGCCGCAGCTACATAGACCAGTCCTACATCCATACCCACGATGAAGCTACCGACTGCAACTGTTACCCACAGTACTAGTGCCAACCCTGCCGTCGTCACTAACATGGACGCAAACTTCTCTAAGGCCAATCTCCTTCGTGTGACAGGCTCCGACAGCAACGTCTCCATAGTCCCACTTTCCTCTTCACCCGCAATGGCGCCGGAACCTGAGGCCACGGCGAAGACTATGAACAGAATGGGCATCATCACCCCAAAGAGCTCGGCATTCAGGAATCCAGCAGGCGTTGCAAACTCGGACGTATCCTCCAAGCCCAGAAATTTGGCTATATCCTCTGGATAGGACTCCACTATGTCCAGGAGGGCATCCTCAAAGGCCGGGTACAGGCCTACTATGAAACCAGCGTATAACACGATCCCAATACTCCACCACCGCAGACTGTTACGCTGGTCACGAAGTGTCTTCAGGAATATATTACTAAGCATTGCTACTGGACTCTCCGCCGTAATAGGCCAGGAACACCTCTTCCAGGCTCGGCTCACGGATCTTCATGTCGACGACTTCAAACTGCCCCGCCGTCTTGACGAAGGCGTCCAGGGAGCCAACTATGTCACACCTGAGCAAGTCTTCGGCCACCTTTACGTTCTGGACGCCTCCCAGATGTGCGAAGGCTTCTTGAGGTACCGGCCCCCCAAATCGCACCTCCAGGCCACGCAGGCGACGGGACTTGAGCGTGGCTACGTCTTCCACCATGATCAGCCTTCCCTCGCGAACAATGCCCACTGTGTCACACAACTCCTCCACCTCTGGAAGAACGTGGGACGACAGGAAAACTGTCCTTCCCTCAGCCTTGACTTCACGAAGGATGTTCTCGAACTCCTGCTGAATGAGAGGGTCAAGGCCGGAGGTAGGCTCGTCCAGAATTAACAACTCCGGCTCATGCATGAAGGCCCTAATCATGGCGACCTTTTGTCTATTGCCGTGGGAGAGGGTCTGGATGGTGCGGGTGAGGTCGCATTGGAGCCTATGGGCAAGTCCCTCTACGTTACGCCAATCCACTCCGCCCTTCAGGTTGGCACAATACGAAAGGAGTTCGTTGCCGGTGAGATTGCCGTACAACGCAGGTTCACCAGACAGATACCCCACCCTCTGGCGCACTTTCAGGGAGTCGGTTTGACAGTCAAGGTCAAGAATCTTTGCGACACCCTTGGTGGGGCGGATGATGTCCAGGAGCAAACGTATGGTTGTGGTCTTCCCGGCGCCGTTGGGACCGAGATACCCAAAAATCGCTCCGGGCTTCACTTCCATATCCAGGTTAACTACACCCCGTTGTTGGCCGTAGAACTTGGTGAGTCCCTGCAACTGTATGATGGGACTCATGAGTCCCATCTAGTCTCAATGCGAATCGGATTGCCTCCTGGCGTGAGGACAGTCACAAATACCGCCTGCTATTCCTTTTCCTTGATGACAACCGCTACCCGAAAGACTTCCCCAATATTCTAACACTCGTTTGGAGTTGCTGAAAAGTCAAAATGTTACAGCCCATATCTTGGGGTCTTGAGGCTGGCCATCTATTGACCTCCCTGTGCGTGCCCTCACGGACCTTTGTTTCGTAAACAGGATAGATGTCCTGTGCGTGCACGTCACCCGGGGCCAGTCCAACCATGAGCAATGCTAAGAAGTCCAGTTATTGACTGATCCCTATAGCCCCCTGGGCTGCTCCTCCAGGGTCACACGAAAGCTCTTGGTCTCCTTGCCTCGCACTATCGTCACCTCCGCCTTGTAGCCGATGTCATATCCCCGTATCGCCCGCTGAAGCTGCTTGATGGTATTCACCTCCGCTCCATCGAAGGCGATGATGACGTCGCCTGCACGAACGCCTGCCGCGGCTGCCGGGCCTCCAAGGTCCGCGCTAGATACCAGGACTCCACGGCTTACCGAGAGATTCTGCTGAGCTGCGATAACCGGGGTAACATCCCCTCCTACTCCCACACCAAGCCAGGCGAAGACCACCCTGCCGTGTTCCAGGATGGACTCTACAACGGGGACCACCGTGAAGGTGCTGACGGCGAAGCCGATCCCTTCGCCTCCCTGAGTTTTGGCGGTGTTTATCCCCACCACCTGGCCGTCCAGGTTGACCAGGGGCCCCCCGCTGTTGCCGGGGTTGATGGCGGCGTCGGTCTGAATCATGTCGAAGAGGCGTGAGTCCTCTGTGTTTATTGCCCTGTCCAGAGCGCCTACAATGCCCAGGGTGACGGTGGGGCCTCCGTCCAGGGCTAGGGCGTTGCCGATGGCTATTACCCAGTCGCCCACCTTAAGCTTGTCCGGGTCGGCGAACTCCACAGCGGCATAGTCTTCCTGTGGAATCTTGATGACCGCCAGGTCGGAGGCGGGATCGCGACCCACTAGCTCTGCCTCAAAGGTGCGCTCATCTACCAGAAACACCGTTATCTTGCTGGCTCCGGCTACCACGTGATTGTTGGTGACTACGAGTCCTTCAGGATCGAAGATGACCCCCGTCCCAGCGCTGTCTTGCTCCACTGTCCTGCACCCAAAGAAGAAGGTACATTCCTCGATCAGCGTCGTGACGGCAATAGACACTACCGAGGGCTTCACCTTTGCCACCACCTCGGACACAGAGGGAAGAAGGGGCCCACCAGTGGGTGAGGGAGGTATGGTAGGCGTAGCGGTGGCAGTGGAGGAATCGGGGGTTACGGTGGGCGTAGCAGTTGAGTCAACTCCAGTGGAACACGCCAAGCCGACCAGGAGGACCATTCCAAAGACGAGAACAAGACCTCCAAAAGGTCTCTGAATAACCAACCTTAGTGTGGATGTCTCCCTTCTCCACCGGTGAATAGACAAACCCGCTGAATTAGCTCCGAAGGACTTGCTCAGGAGCCTGCAAAAAGAGCTGGCCATCATGCCTCCTACTCTCGACTCACAGGCTGCAGGCTAGCTCTCGCAATTTCTACAATATCTTCCAACTCCCTCTCTTTGGCAGAGCGGTAGGCGGCATAATGGGAGGTTATCAGGGATCCAAAGAGGAGGATGACCGCCGATATGTACACCCACATGAGGAGGGCCGCAATGCTGCCCACTGAGCCATACACGGTAGTGTATATGGAGTAGTTACGCACATACCACACAAACGCGTTCTTGACAACCTCAAAGGCCATGGTAGCGGCGATGGCCCCCGGCAAGGCCTCTGTCAGCCTGACCTTTGTGTTGGGAAGAAACCAGTAGATACCCAGGAAGACGATAAAGGAAAGGGTTGGAGGAATAAGGGACGCTAACCGGTCCCACAGGAGATCGCCGTTGACATGGGTTTCCCGGGTTATGAACTCCAGTATCTCCCTCAGGTAAGCCAGCGCCGCCGTAGAGAAAACGGATACGAGCATCAGTATGGCCGCTCCCAACATGAGGGAGATGTCTATGAGGCGTTCCTGAAAGAATGGCCTGGGCCTTGTGATGCCCCAGGTGGCGTTGACGCCCTTCCGTATAGCACCGAAGACGGCAGTCCCTGCCCACAAAAGTCCTATAATACCGGCAAATCCAGCGATGCTTCTACTGTCTAGTGTACCTGTAAGAACATCACTGACCGTCTTCTTGGAGACCGGGGCCTGTTCTGCGACGCGTTGGGCCAAGTCTTCGATGGAATCTGGTTCCAGGAAGAAGCTCAGGCCGAAGATAATGGCCAAGGCCAGAGGAAAAAGAGAAAAGAGAGCATAGTAGGATATAGCAGCGGCTAACTGGGGTCCATTCTTCCCCAAGAAATCGTTAACAGCCTGGGCGCAGATACCTACGAACTTAACAGTTCCGGTTAGCACGTTTCAATGTCCCACGGCCCACCTCAGCCAATCTGCATCCTATGTAATCTTCTCGGAGATGTCAAGCCTTCGATGTATTATCCGTAAATATCCGACAGTCAGGCTCCTTTCGTGAGGGGTGTGTGTAGTCCAAGGCCGAGGTGAGGCCGG
>JBDRIA010000019.1:0-2091 GCA_043816345.1 Chloroflexota bacterium | reverse complement strand
CCGCGATTGCGAAAAACTGTTCTTTCGCTGATTCCCAGGATGTCAGATGTCTTGCCTGCGTCTAGACCCGCTTCAGCGATTAATAATACCGACAATGCCTTGCGTAGCTCCGTAGCCGTTGTAGCCCGCTCTCTGAGTTGACCCCGATTCACCATCAAAAATAGCAGCAAGAACCTCGTTGGTGCCTACCGCGAAGGTAGGCTACAATGGAAGCAAGACGAAAATCTTTCACCAATGAGGTGAGCAAATGATAGCACAAGGAATTCTCCCATTCCACTATGAAAAAGAGCCCACCGCCTCAGGGATGACAGCGCTGGCGGGCTTGCCTCCTTACCTGGAGTTAGCTGTAGTGTCCGGGTTGACTGACTCGATCCGACGACACCTTCGAGTGTGTTCCAGTCAGAAGCAGGGATGGGCGGACACCCAAATTGTTATACCGCTGGTGTTGCTAAACATCGCTGGCGGGGATTGCGTGGATGATCTGCGCATACTGGAAAAGGACGATGGCTTCACCCGGGTGCTACGCCGGGTGGAGATGCACGGCTTCAGGCGCAAGGAGCGGCGAGAACAGGAGCGGCGCTGGCGGAAGGAACGAAAACGGGCGGTTCCCTCACCATCGGCAGTCTTCCGGTATCTGGCGGCCTTCAATAATCCAGCAGAGGAGGCAAAGCGGGCGGAGAGACGTGCTTTTATCCCGGCGCCGAATGAGCATCTGCAGGCGTTGGGCGGGGTGAATGGAGACTTCTTACGATTTGTGCAGCGGAAGTCACCACAGCGGGAGGCTACCCTGGATCAGGATGCATCCCTGATAGCAACTTATAAAGCCAGGGCACTGTACGGTTACCTGGGGGACAAGACTTATCAGCCGATGACGACGTACTGGGCGGAGCAGGACATGGTGGCGCATTCAGAGTTTCGGGATGGGAATGTGCCTGCCAACTATCAGAATCTGCGAGTATTGAAGGAAACGCTGGCGGTGCTACCGGAGGGGGTGGTTAAAGTCTACTTCCGTGGCGACACGGCGGCAAATCAGAAAGACTTGCTGCGCTACTGTGCCGAGGGAAAGAATGAGCGGTTCGGGATCATCGAGTTTGCCATAGGGGTAGATGTGACAGCCGAGTTCAAGCGTGCCGTGGCCGAGGTGGCGGAAGGAGAATGGCAGCCACTGGAGAGGGAGGTTGACGGGGAGAGGGTCAAGACAGGGCAGGAATGGGCGGAAGTGTGTTTCGTGCCCAACTGGACGGCCCAGCGGAAAGAAGGCCCCACGTATCGCTATCTTGCCATTCGTGAGTTGCTGGAGCAAGCAGAACTGCCGGGCCTTGAGGCTCAGCTTCCATTCCCCAGAATAAACTTCGGGCAGAGGCAATACAAAGTATTTGGTCTGGTAACTAACCGGGATATCCCGGGGGACAAGCTCATCTGGTGGCATCGAGGGCGGTGTGGCAAAGGTGAGGAGATACACAAAGTCATGAAGGAGGACCTGGCGGGTGGTCAGCTGCCCTCTGCTCGCTTCGGCGCTAACGCTGCTTGGTGGGGCATGACGGTCCTCGCCTTCAACCTGAATTCGCTGATGAAGCGTCTGGCACTACCCGAGGGATGGGCCTCTAAACGGCTGAAAGCAATCCGGTTTGGATTTATCAACCTGGCCGGTCGCGTCGTGAGCCGTGCCCGGCAGTTAATCATCCGCCTCAGCGAAGACCACCCGGCATACGAACTACTCGCGGAGGTGCGGCAGCGAATGAGGTCTCTATGGGACACAGCAGAATCGGTTCACCTGGCTACTGGGCCGCCTTGACCCTGGTGAGAGCAAATCGATTACCCGGCTGGTGGTTGTCAGGCAACGACCCAATAGAGAGACATGACCCTTTTGAGGGTTGGTAACGCTGCCGAGTGCCTTAAGTGCTCGCCCGATCGAAAAATATGGCCTCTGTTGCCCCCGGAGAATGGCCTTGCCAGGTTGCTGGCGCCGCCAAACCCCCTGGACCTCGGAAATTCTTTATCAGATGGTGGATTTTGGTTAACCCCGATTCACCATCAAAAATAGCAGCAAGAACCTCGTTGGTGCCTACCGCGAAGGTAGGCTACAATGGA
>JBDRIA010000018.1:0-8636 GCA_043816345.1 Chloroflexota bacterium | reverse complement strand
ACCGTGGGCTTCAGAGTAACGTAGACCCTGGCTAGAAACATGTTCAACTCCTACTGGAAGCTCTCCGGGCCCTGGTCGATGTGCGCCCGTATAAAATCATCCATCCTGGGATCGTCGAAATCCTCAAAGGTGTCTATCCAGCCCCAGGCAGTCAGGGCTATGGTGGTCTCCATATCTGGATATGGGGCCATGACCACTCCCTCGGGATAGCGATTCACCACCACTTCCATCTGCTGCTGCAGGTCGGGGCACTCATCGGGGCAGTTGTACTGCACCATAATCCCGCCGCTCTCCAGGTAAGCAACCTGCGCCTCATTCTCCACAGGCTCCTCCCGGACTCCCCAGGTCATCTCCTCAAGAGGGATATCGTAATGCCATCCCGATGTGGGCGGAGTAGAGAAATAGTCAAGATGATCCTGTCCCGCCTCCACCACCTCATTCTCCTGAATTACCACTTGGTTCCCTTGCGCCGATGAGGAAGACCCCGTGCCAGACCCGATACTGCTCAGCGAGTTTGGCAACACCAGGGACAGCACTATGGCCGCGCCCCCCAGTCCAACAATCGCTCCAAAAAACCAACGCCTAATCCGGCCGCGCGAGCGCTGCTTGCTACGACGCTCCTCCCGGGCCTCGGCCCGCTGGTGGGCCTTGCGCCTCTGCTCTCGCTGCCTTGCTGCCATCAGCCCTCTGCCTGCCCCGGACTTGCCCATCTCTGTCCGGTAATTCGCTCGTACGCCTCTATATACCGCGTCCGGGTCTTGCTCACCACCTCCGACGGCAACTCCGGCGCGGGAGGCTCTCTGTCCCATCCACTGGCCACGAGCCAGTCCCGCACGTACTGTTTATCGAAGTTGGGCTGGGATTTGCCCGGCTCATAGAGGGACGCATCCCAGAAACGGCTGGAGTCCGGCGTGAGAAGCTCGTCTATGAGGATAAGCTCTGAGTCCACCAGCCCGAACTCCACCTTGGTGTCAGCGATGATTATCCCCTTGGCCCTGGCCTGGTCATGGGCGAACTCATATACCTGCCGGCTTACCTCCTCCAGTTTCGAGGCCATCTCTCCCCCCACCATATCCCTCACATCCTCAGGGCTCATCGGCAGGTCATGGCCTGTCTCGGCCTTCGTCGTGGGCGTGAAGATCGGCTCAGGGAAGGGTTCGCCCTCCCTCAGGCCTGTGGGCATAGCCCTGCCCCCCACGGTGCCGCCGTCTTGGTACTCCGCCCAGGCCGAGCCCGCGATGTACCCCCGAATGACGCACTCCATATCAATGCGCTCGGCTCTCCGTACCACCATCGCCCTGGCGGCTATCTCGGGGGAAAGAGTGGCCAGCAGCGGCGTGTCTTGCAGTTCCGAGAGCTTCTCACGGTCGTCTCCCAGGGCCACCAGGTGATTGGGCACTACGTGCCTCGTCCTGTCGAACCAGTAGGCCGAAAGGCGGGATAGCACCAGCCCCTTCTGGGGTACGGCCGTGGGCAGCACCACGTCGAAGGCGGAGATGCGGTCCGTAGCTATCATCAGCAGGTAGCCACCGCCCAGGTCGTAGGTGTCCCGCACCTTCCCACGGTGAAGAAGATTGGGCAGATTGGTGTCACTGACGACTGTCATGCAAACATCTCCGATGAATCTCGCTTAAGGCAATTGACCTTCTGCATTACGACAATCCTCTCATATTTCGTTGTCTTTGTTCTACGTCTCGACCTGCGCATATCTGGGATTTCATCAGAGTATATAGACTTTGTTGCGAGTTGGTCATCAGTTACTTCACGAGCCAATTCTGAAATGATATTGGCTGTATGTCTTTTCACGCCGTTACGCTCGACGTCACCTAATACCATCACACAGTATCCATCTTCTTTCAATACGCGCCTGAGCTCTCTCAGACACTGGCTCATTTGGCTAATGTATACATGCTCATTGGCAGTCAACGACCGGTCAAGCTCTTTCCAGTCAGGGTAGCCCAAAAACCAAAGTCGGAGCCTGTTGTCCCTTGCATAGTCGAGAGCACCAAAATACGGTGGACTGGTAATCACAGCATCTACAGAATCGTCGGCCAGAGATAAGTGCATAGTGTTTTCAGAAATCACTTTCCAACTTATCTGCTCTTGTAAGTGAGTGAAGTGGAGACGCCTATAGGCGCGTTCCACCTTGGAAAGAAGCCTGGACCTCAAATCCCGATAAGAATACATTTTAGGGAACTTATCCTGCGGGTACATTTTGGGACGAAGATAGGGGGTCAAATGACTCGCAGGGTAAGAGAGAAAGCCAGGGCGAACGTGATGAAGAATACCAAGCAAGCAAGCCATGAGAAAGAAGTTCTGCCGTTCTTTCAGCACGTCAAAGGCAGCCAGCACTTCCTTGAAAGTCTGTGGGTGGAAGAATTCCTGAACCCAGGCAGGCGCTCGTTGTACGTTCACAGATGAGGCTCGGGATTCAATCTCATCGATTATCCCTAGTGCTTGAGAGAGAGCTTCTTGCTTAGTACTTGGTGCGCTGAGTTTCCCCCTGGTGATAACTTCTGCATATGGACTGAGGTCGTTTCCTATCGTGTGACGTCCCATTAACACACACTCAAGGGGTACCACTCCAGAACCACAGAATGGATCTAGAACTACGTCATCAGGCGATGAATACTTCTCAATGAGAACCTGAACCATCCCGGATTTCAGCTTGCCTACATATGGCGCTAATTGATGTAGTGAGCTCTCTTTTGCATTGAATGATCCAGACCATAAGCGTCCATCAAGCTCAAGGCGTTCTTCCTTAAAAAGCGGTAATTGGGTGTGTAACTGTGTATTCATCGAGTGGAACGCCTTGATTCGATTAGATTACCTTTGTGGTAAAGTCCCATCAGGCGGGCTGTGCGTCCATTGGATTCTTTTGCAATCCGAATTGCGACGTGCCAAATGTGATCTTCCATTTCCGCCTGTGACACACCGTGAGCCTCCAAAATTCTTGCAGGCAATTTAGTTGTATTCAAGTTGTGAGTCTGGGGAGTTGGATTATCAGTGGTCGGAATTTCTTGCGGCATCAGAAATACGTCAGGTGCCACACCTAGTTCAGAAGGTGATGCCCCATGTAGGTATTTGGGGCACGGGCGAAGTGCAGTGTTACACTGAGCGTCCTTAAAGAGCACAGCATCAACTTGCTTTCGTCTCTTTACCATTTCACTAGCAATCCTGTTGAAAATTATTGAGGCTGCTCCGTGGGAGGGCTGGTTGATGATGGCTCCGTCCAAGTGACACCAAACAATGAATTCGCTTGCCCAAAGAGGTCTCTCGGAAATATTGACGCTGTTGCCTTCGCCACCTTTTACTTCAATTGCAGCCATTTCCATTGGTGTGCTAGCTATCATCACCTGAAAGTCAAATCTCTGACGCGAGCCTTGAGCCTGGTACTCAGATATCAAGTTTTTCTGCTTTAGAACCTCTAAAGTATCAGCGACTAACCTGTGCCTCTGAGTCATAGAGGAGGCAATATACGTCCCTCTGATACTTTCAACTGCGGATCTAAAGACTAACCTGCCATGATAATCTTGAGGTATAACACCATGAGCTTGGAGAACATCCACATGTTGAGTGTTCAGGTTGCGGAGCATATCAATGGCCGGGCTAATCTGATCAGTTGCTGTATGGTCATGCGAGCACGGCAATACCATACTAAATCTCCAGTCTCAGCCGCATAAAGGAGTCTTCCACGTACCGCATGTAGTAGTTGTAGTCGAAGATGGACTCCAACGCCTCCCCTGGCAGTCGCTCCGCAACCTCGGGCTCTTCTCTCAGAAGCTGGCGGAAGTCCGCTGCCTCTTCCCAGGACCGCATCGCGCATTTCTGGACTATCTCGTACGACCTTTCCCGGCTTAGCCCGCTCTCTAGCAGCGCTATCAGGACCCGCTGCGAGAACACCAACCCCTGGGTCAGCTCGATGTTCTGCCACATCCTCTCAGGGTACACCCTCATACCTTCTACTACGCCGGTGAACAGGTCCAGGATGTAGTCCAGGGCCATACAGGAGTCGGGGAGAATGAGACGCTCCGCAGAGGAGTGACTGATGTCCCGCTCGTGCCACAGGGCCACGTTCTCCAGGGCCGTCACCGAATGCCCCCGGATGAGGCGGGCTAGCCCGCAAACCCTCTCCGAAAGCTCCGGGTTTTTCTTGTGGGGCATGGCCGAGGAGCCAGTCTGTCCTTCCCCAAAGGGTTCCTCCACCTCCCTCACCTCGGTACGCTGGAGGCCCCTTATCTCCGTCGCGAACTTCTCCAGCGACGCCGCTATCAGTGCCATGGTGGTGACGAACTGAGCGTGACGGTCCCGCTGCACCACCTGGTTGGACACAGGAGCAGGGGCCAGCCCGAAGCTGGCGCATACCCGCTCCTCTATCTGAGGCGGTATCGTCGCGTAAGTCCCCACCACGCCCGAGATCTTGCCCACCGCTATCATGCTTCGGGCCTCCTCCAGACGATGGCGATTGCGGCGCATCTCGTCCCACCACAGGGCCAGCTTCAGCCCAAAGGTGGTGGGCTCGGCGTGCACCCCGTGAGTGCGTCCCATGATAGGAGTATACTTGTGCTCCAGGGCGCGCTTTCCGAGCGCCGCCATGAGGCAGTCCACGTCCTCCAGGAGAATATCGGCTGCCTCCACCATTTGAAGGCCCTGGGCCGTGTCCTGGACATCGTTGGAGGTCATGCCCATGTGCAGCCAGCGGCCCTCCTCTCCCAGTCCCGCCGTCACCGACTGGAGAAAGGCAGTCATATCGTGGCGGGTGCGCTGAAAGATCTCCTGCATTCGAACAGGGTCATAGCGGGCCTTTCGGAGCTTGGCCATATCCTCCTGGGGGATAACCCCCTCCTCGGCCCAGGCCTCGCAGGTGGCCAACTCCACCCGAAGCCACTTGTCGTTCTTGCTCTCCTCCGACCACACCTTTTTCATGGCCGGCCGGGCGTACCTATCTATCACCCTTCACCTCTGGAAGCACCTCAGTGTAGCTGCACAGAGCATCATACCCCGTCTCTTTCTGCCGAACAAGAGCATTAACCAAGAACCACTCCGAAGAGCACACGTTGCCCAATGTTCAATGTTCTCACCCAGACATACGGCCTTGCGTCGTTGGGAGCAATGCACAAATAACATCGTACAAACTTCTGGGTGCAGGGCACGCCCTGCAGCAGGGCTGCGCCCTGCCTAGCCCGAGGCCAACCGCTCCCGGTACTCTTCGTACGCCTTCCTTATGTTATCGTGCTTCAATGCCAGGATGGCCGCGGCGAGATAAGCGGCATTTCGAGCACCCCAGGAACCTATCGCTACGCAGGCCACAGGTACTCCCGGCGGCATCTGGACGATGGCGTGGAGGGCATCCATTCCCTTTAGCTCACTGGATGGCAGGGGCACACCTATGACAGGCAGGGTGGTCCACGATGCCAGGACCCCCGGCAGGGCCGCCGAGCCTCCGGCAGCGGCGATAATCACCTCCAGGCCCCGCCCCGAAGCGGCCTTGGCGTACTCTCGGGCCTTCTCCGGAGTACGGTGCGCCGATATGACCGAGAGCTCGTGGGACACCCCCAACTCTTCCAGCACCTTCAGCGTATCCTGGATCATGGACTCATCGGACCTGCTGCCTATGACCACGCCTACCAATGGCATAATCTTCCTCCTGGTTAAAACCCCCGCTCATGGTGAGCTTGTCTGCGCTTGACATGTAGCGGTACTTGTGCTATACTCCTGGCATCCGGAATAGGAGGTGCCCATGAGCACCGCTGTTCGTGCTAAAAGTGCCGCTGCTGTGGGATACTTCAGAGTCTCCACCATGAACCAGGCGGGGGAGCGCCACGTCTCTCTGGAAACCCAAGAGGCGTCCTTCCGCTCATACTGTACCATCAATCATCTTACACCGATAGCCACATTCACCGATGTTCAGAGTGGGCGTCGTGATGATCGCATTGAGTACCAGGCCATGCTCCGATATGTGGTAGAGCATGACATAGGCCACGTGGTGGTGCTCTTCCTGGATAGGTTCGGGCGGAACCCCAGGGAGATACTACGTCGGTACTGGGAACTGGAGGAGCGGGGTATCACCGTCGAGTCAGCCAATGAGGACTTGAAGGAAGAGCTTCTGCTCTTGGTGCGGGCCGGTATCGCTGGGGCAGAGTCTAGGCGGACCAGCGAGCGAGTCAAGGCCGCTTCGTTCAAAGCTGCTGCAAAGGGGCGTCATATGAGTAGACCACCTTATGGTTATCGACAAGTCAAAGATGGGAATGCTACACGTTGGGAGCAAGAGCCTGGAGAGGCAGAGGCAGTCCGCCTAGCCTATCGTCTCTCCGTGGAAGAGAACAAGGGCTACATGGCCATTGCGAATGATCTGAACCGCCTGGGGTACAGAGGCAAGCCTCAGTTCGGAAGCAAACCCTTCTCTCCTGCAACGCTGGTGTTCATCATGAAGAACCCGAACCTACGAGGAGCACTGGCTTATGGCCGGACCCAGAAGGCTGGTACGCAGGTGGAGGTGATAACTGTGGAGGGTGTGTTCCCGGCCATTCTGAGCATGGAGGAGTGGGAACGCCTACAAGAGCGATTGGCTATTCGTAGTGAGCATAGCAAGGGGAGACTCCACCTCTCAAGCTTCCTGCTGAGTGGCATAGCAAGATGTGGCCATTGCGGAGGGTCGCTGGTGGGAACCAGCCGGATGCGTGGTGAGAAGCGAGAGGCCGAATACTACTGCCGCAATCACAAAGATGCGACGGTCAAATGCCCCTACAACAATGGACATGCGGCTCACCGGATAGAAGCCGCCGTCCTGGATTTCCTGGGGCAATACGACGATCCCAACAGGGTGCGGGAGCTACTCCAAGTGCAGGACACCCAGGCTGACACCAGGCAAGAGCAGGAGCTTGCCAGGGTGACTACCAGGCTCAAAGAGCTAGAGGCGGGTATGCTCAACGACCTGGACCGCCTGGACCGGGAGATCATTACAGAAGGCGAATACACCAAGCGTGCGGAGGTGCGCCGCCAGGAGCAAGGCCCGTTGCAGGCCCGCAAGGGCGAGCTGGAGGCCAGCATCGCTGCGCAGCGGGACAGAGAAGCCCAGGCGAAGGCGGTCCCTGTGAAGGTGGGGTCTTTCCTGGAGGACTTCCAGGGCATGGACGTGGTGAAGGCAAAGGCGATTCTCCAGACCATTCTCAAGAGCGCTCATGTCTGGAAGGATGGCAAGATAGAGCTGGAGTTCAGGTAGCAGGGCGTCCCGGGAAGGCAGAAGACCCGGAGTCCCTATTCCCTCAGGCACAGAGTCGAGAGGGCGTTTCTTTTGCCTTTTTCGGGGTCCGGACGGATGCTATCTAACCACGTTCGCTAGCGGGCATTCGGTTTTTAGTTCAATACCTTGAGTCCCTTCATGGGGCTGGGAGGTTTAGACTCTTTCCACCAGTTTCTATCAGGAGCCGGAGGCACCTCATTGTGCTGTCGAAACCATTCCCGATCCACTGCGTGACGGATGCTATGAGCTTGCGACGCACTAAGAGTGGGCGGAGGCTCGTGCTCGGTTGAGGCTGCATCGTCAGTAGCCGCCATCAATGGAGTGGAAGCAAGCCCTTTGACCATCCACAGAACGAGATGGTAAGGCAAGCCTTTGGAAATCAAGTGCCTTGCAACCCTACGCGATGAGGACAATGGACGGCCCGACGGCGGTTCCCGTCCTACGATGCGTTCAAGCCTGTCAAGGTGAGAAAGAGCTGCGTTGAAGAGGGGCGGACATTCGGCAACCATATGTTGTTTGGCAAAGACTGCCTCCACGAATTCAGTGGGTGAGCCGTAACATCGCATCATATCTTGCTTTGGAAAGAAGTGCAGTACGAATTCGTCCCTTTCGGTTAGCCACTCCTCAGGCACTTTGTCATCACCCCCTTCAATCGCCGAGTCCAAGGCATTTTCCGGCCCGGCCCGCCAAACAGGATCTTTCCACCAGTTTGAAGGAGGGATGGGGGATGTTGTGTCTCGCTGCAACTTCCATTCGCGGTCGAGGGAATTGCGTATGCTCTTGGCCTGGGCGCGCGTTGGCACTCTTTTGACCTTCTTCTCGCCGAAGGTGTAGTCGTCTGAATGTTGCAAGAGACCCGGACGAAGCCTTACATCCTTGAGCAGCCCGAGGACCGCTTCGTAGGATTCCCCTTCTGCCAGCAGCCGCCTTGCTATGTCCCGCTCCAGCGACAATGGCCGACCTTGGGGATGCCCTTCTCTGGCGATGGTTTCAAGATATCTGATCCTCCCGTGTACTGCCTTCTTTAGGGCGGTGGATACAGCCATCATGCCGTATTGCTTCAAGTAGACCATCACATAATCCCAGGCAGACGGGTATAGCACCATCCGGTTCTCTTTGGGAAAGTAATGGAGAACGACCTCGTCATTCTCAGTCGTCCACTTGTTAATGAGCTCCGCTTCCTCTTTTTCGTTCATGAGGACAAAACCCCCATAGGTATTGGGCATTTTGTTATGGCACGCTATAGACCAGTGTCACCAAAATCTAGCGAGGATGCCCCGCAGCTTGCTGCGGGGATGAATCGCGGGGTGGGGTGGCAAGCAGCGTCTTTAGGCGCTGCAAAGCAAATTCGAGCGACGAAGGTGCGAGAATTTGCGCCAAAGATGCCCCCCAG
>JBDRIA010000017.1:0-9063 GCA_043816345.1 Chloroflexota bacterium | reverse complement strand
CTGGATAGACACCTTTGAGGATTTCGACGATCCCAGGATGGATGATTTTATACGGGCGCACATCGACCAGGGCCCGGAGAGCTTCCAGTAGGAGTTGAACATGTTTCTAGCCAGGGTCTACGTTACTCTGAAGCCCACGGTCAACGATCCCCAGGGCCGGACGATTCTGGGAGGGCTGAAGAGCCTGGGATTTGACATGGCGACGGAGGTCCGGGCGGGGAAGTACCTGGAGATAAAGGTGTCCAGTGCTGAGCGAGCCGGTGCGGAGGCGGCGGTGGAGGAGATGTGCCACAAGCTACTGGCCAACCCAGTGATAGAGAGCTACCGGTACGAGGTGGAGGAGATGGCTGGGTAGGGGCCAGTGCTTTGCTACGTCCACGTCCTTCGACGGCTTGCTTGTTATTGCACGGGCCAATCAGAAAGACCCCAGGAGCAACCTGGGTTTTCTGCTCAGTGCCATTTGGATAGTATTCCCGCCAGAACCGCCCTTTCTTGATTCCGAGGAACCACCGTCCACAGCAATTGGCACATAGAAGGTGGCTGGTGTAGAATATCTATACTTGAATCGTTATCAAAAGGCCGGGACTTGTGCCCAATGCTGCCAGAGATGGGCACAATAATAGGTCCCAATGTGCAGCATTGATTGTCCGCCTCAAGATGTTTCACAGTGTTACTTTCTGGACAGCCATAACTGCTCTTGCTACCGTAGCAATTGTTGTAGTTGCGTCTGCCGCCTATCTTGATTCTCGTTCACGATCCTCAGCAAGCATAGAAGAGGATGCCAACTATTCCCTGACATCTAGTCCAATCCCATCTACTGAGACGCCCGTTCCTTATCCCAATCCAACTTCTAGTCCAGTGCCGTCCCGTACTCAATATCCCACGGCCACTCTCACCCTTAGCAATTCAGAAATTGCACTATGGGAATCGGTAATCGTAGTTGGAACAGGAGGCAACGGTCTGCGTGTGTTTGAACGTCCATGTGGCGATGCGATTGGTTGGGTTCCAGAAGCAATCATCGGAACGATCCGTGGAGGACCTGTCTCCTGTGACGGTATCAACTATTGGTACATCGAATTTGAATACGGTTTTCACGCTGGATGGGCAATTGAATCATACCTTTACCAGTATCGGCCATGATTGTTGCCAACGCAACTCATTTAGCGCACCCTTACCGCTAAAAGGTTCCTCCGATACTGAGCTCCGTTTATGTGGTTCGTCAAGCTCAGGATGAGCGGGCCGGAGCCTCCTATTTCAGAAATGCAATCACAATAGCGATTAAGCCCACGAGCAAAGCGCTGGCCGAAACCCACAGCAGCACAGTCAAGCGGGCGGATACAGCCTGCAAGCCACGCGACAAGGCTTCCTCCTGAGTTGCCATCTGAGAAACGATTTGTGCTTGCTCTGCCACGTCAGACTCTGTTTCCTCTAATCTGGTGATTGCTTGCTGTACAGCAGTTGAGAGCGAAGCCAAAGTTGCAGATTCCTTGATAGGTGGCACGCTCCCTTTTTGGGCTCGCTTTTTGCTCAAGGTCTCGTACCACTGGCGTGCCGAGTTTGCAACTTGAAGCGAGGTCGTAATGAGTTGCGTCCATTTGATTGCGCTCAACGCAAACATGGTCATACTGTCAACCTCCTAGTTCTCGGACTTTGGCCGCCCTATCCGCTGATGGTGCCCTTGGTGCTGGGCACTTCGTCGGCTACGCGGGGGTCCACGGCGAGGGCCTGGCGGAGCGCACGGGCCAGGGCTTTGAAGAGGGCCTCGGCCTTGTGGTGGTCGTTGCCGCCGGCGAGGATCTGGGCGTGCAGATTCATCCTGGCCTCCAGGGCCAGGGTCTCCAGGAAGTGGCGTACCAGGTCTGAGGGCAGGTCGCCTATGAGGGGGTCGTCAAAAGGGGTCTCAACCACGGCGTAGGGCCGCCCTCCCAGGTCCAAGGCCACCAGGGCCAGAGTCTCGTCCATGGGAACCATGACGTGGCCCATGCGTAGGATCCCTCTCCCCTCCCCTACTGCCCTGTGCAGAGTTTGCCCCAGGACGATGCCCACATCCTCCACAAGGTGGTGCCAGCCTGGGGAGGTGTCGCCGCGGGCGGATACGGTGATGTCCATGAGGCCGTGGCGGGCAAGCTGCTCCAGCAGGTGGTTCAACATGCCGTTGGGTGTGTCGATGGAGGCTTTGCCGGTGCCGTCCAGGTCCAGAGTCACCTCTACCTGGGTCTCTCTGGTGTCTCGTTTGAGGGTAGCCTTACGATCGCTCACTGTCTATCTCCGGGTTTTGGTTACGATATTATCTTGCAGAACACGTACATTCATCCATGTCATTCTGAGGGAGTCCCGACCTGTCGGGACGACCGAAGAATCTAGGGCGCAGCACTTTGCTTAGGCGAACGCTTTGGATTCTTCGTCCTTCCTGGGAAGGACTCAGAATGACAGTAGAGCCATATCATCACCTTGAGGTACATGACTTAACGGGATAATCACCGTAGGTTTTCTACAGCTCCTTGAATGTCTCCTCCAGGGCAACCACAAGGGCGTCGGTGTGCTCCGGTTTCCCCACGGTTATACGCAACGTGTCCCTGAGGCGGGGCGTGTCGAAGTATCGCACAAAGATGCCCCTGCGCGCCAGCCCCTGGAACACCTGGGTTGCCCTTCCCTCGGATATGTCGCACAGGAGAAAGTTACCGAGGGATGGTCGCGGGACGATACCCGGGATGAGGGTCAGCCTGGAAAAGAGGCGCTCTCTCTCCTGGATGAGGGCGTCTAGATTACGCCTCAGATAGGCCAGGTCGCCGAGAGAGGCCAGAAGGGCCACCTCTGCCGCAGCGTTGATGTTGTAGGGTTGCTTGATGTCCATGAGGAGCTGCAGGAGGCGAGGGGCCATGATGCCATATCCCAGGCGTAGGCCCGCCAGCCCGGCCCACTTGCTCAGGGTGCGCAGCACTACCAGATTGGGGTGGTCGGAGATAAGATGCGCTACTGTCTGGCCGCTGAACTCGAAGTAGGTTTCGTCTACTACAACGAGGATGTCTTCCTCCAGCAGGCTCAGGACCATGTCATCTGGGACGAGGTTTCCCGTGGGGTTGTTGGGGGAAGCCATGAAGATGGCTTTGGTTTTGGTCCCTATGGCTTTCTTCACCTTGGGGAGGTCTACCTGGAACTCCTTATCCCTGTGAATGGAGACCAGGCTGCCTCCATTCACCTGGGTGCTGAAGGAGTACATGCCGAAAGTGGGTGGACAGTTGATGACCCTGTCCCGGGGTTCCAGGGTGGCCCTGAGCACCAGGTCTATGAGCTCGTCGGCACCCGCACCGACCAGGATGTGGTCCGAGGATATGCCCGTGTATTGCTCCAGTGCCCTTCTTAAAGCCTTCTGCTGAGCATCGGGATAGACGTGGTAGTCGCGATAGCGCCCCAGGGCTTCGTGGACCCGTGGCGATGGGCCGTAGGGGTTCTCGTTGGCGTTGAGCCTGATGATCTTTTCGGGTGGTATTCCGGCGATCTCGGCCATGGCCTCCGGTGAGTCCACGGCTTCGTAGGGCCGCATCTCTCTCAGGTTTCGGCGAAAGAGTCTGGTGATGTCCAAAGCGTGCTCCTCTTAGAGGGTGTTTCCCAAGCCACGGAAGGCCCTCATCCTAACCTTCCCCCGCGAGCGGGGGAAGGGATTTCTCTCCCCCGTGCAACGGGGGAGAGTCAGAGAGGGGGTAGACCGTTCGCAATGTAGCGCATCCCTTTGAAAACACCCTCTTAGCGGCCTTCCGTCTGGCAGGGCATGCCCTGTACACACAATAAGCAGTTGCTGTTCTGGTCTGGCGCTGTTCTACGGTCCGTAATGTTGAGTCTGGGCTGATCCCAGTCTACACTCCCCTTTTCCAGCATCACGCTAGGCACCTCTTGAAGATGGCGATTCCCCCTGGGAAGTGGGGGCTTAAAGCTCGAATCTTAGCTCTGCAGCGCGGGCATGGGCATCAAACCCCTCGATGCGTGCGAGGGTAGCGGCCGTCCCGGCGAAGCGGAGGGTGGTATTTGGATCCAGGGCCACCACGGGGATTCTTTTGAGGAACTGGTTCACGCCCAGATAGGAGTGGAAACGGGCGGTGCCCCCCGTCGGCATGACGTGGCTGGGTCCGGCAACGTAGTCGCCCATGACCTCTGGCGAGTGTTCTCCCATGAAGATGCCGCCTGCATTGCGTACTTTATCTACAGCGGCCCAGGGGTCTTTGATCGAGAGGCAAAGGTGCTCCGGGGCATACTCATTGGCCAGTTCCAGGGCCTCATCCAGGGTATCCACGATAACGAACACTCCGCGGCGCTCGATAGATGATGCAGCAATATCCTTGCGCGTCAGGCCGTCCAGTTGCCTCTGAATCTCCTCTTGAACTGAAGGGATCAGGCTCTCAGAAGTGGTGATGAGGACGGGAGTAGCCAGGAGGTCGTGCTCCGCCTGGGCCAGGAGATCGGCAGCGCAGAGAATGGGGTTTGCGCTCTCGTCTGCAATAACCAGGGTCTCTGTAGGGCCTTCCAGTCCTTCTACGTGCACCTGCCCATAGACCATCTTCTTGGCCAGGGTCACAAAGATGTTTCCGGGGCCGCAGATCATGTCTACCCTGGGGATGCTCTCGGTGCCATAGGCCATGGCAGCTATGGCCTGGGCACCTCCAACCTGGAATACCCTGTTTACCCCGGTAACTAGCGCCGCGGCCAGGATCAAGGGATGGGGCCCCTGGTCACCTCTGGGTGGTGTGGCAAGGATTATCTCCTTTACCCCTGCCACCTTGGCCGGGATGGCGGTCATAAGTACGGTGGAAGGGTATGAGGCCAGGGGGCCTCCAGGAATGTATATCCCTACTCGCTCTATGGGTGTAATGATTTCGCCGAAGCCGCGCTCCATGTCCATCCAGGGGCGGGGAAGACCGACCACGTGGAACTCCCTGACCCGGCTGGAGGCGCGGCGCAGGGCGTCTGTGATCTCTTGTGGCACCTCCGCGGCGACCCGATCAATATCATCACGGCGCAGCTCCAGGGTGGTGAGCTCTACGCCATCTATGAGCTTGGTGTACTCTTTGACGGCTTCGTCGCCCCGTTTAGAGACCTGGGCTATGATCTGGCCGACGGCCTCCTCGGCGGTTAGGGCTTGACCAAAGATGCGCTTAATCCCTTCCATGATCTCCGGCGAGCTGCTCTGGTTTTCAAGGAAGGACTCCCTGCTGAGGGCCCTCCGCCCTTCCTCAATGCCGCGAACGATCTTCATTTCAAGTACTCCCTTGCGAATTTCAGCACGTCTTTTATGCTCCTCTCTCTGAAGGCCTTAACTCGTTCCTTGGGAATCACTTGGTAGATGCTTTCCAAGCTCCGAGGAACGGACTCAAGGAACTCCTCCACCATCTCTTTTAGCTTGGCCTCTGGCTGGTCTTTGTTTCGGGAGATGATCCGCCGGGCCATGAATCGCAGTCTATCCCAGTTGAAGCTCCGGATCAACTCTCCTTCCATCCACTGGCGCCACTCACACATGGTGCTGGAAGAGATAAATCCCACCTCCACATTATCTTCCGCCTCCATCAGCAGGGGACGCAGCGTCTCCAGCCCGCCCAAGGCTAGCTGCTCCTTGCGGTCCAGCTCAAGCTGAAGGGCCCGGTCCATCAGGTCTCCCCGGAGGCGGTCCTGGAAGGCGTCCCGGTTACCGAAGAAGGGCCGGTACAGTTCCAGTATCCACAGCTCATCGGCGAACAGGTGGGAGGCATAGCCCACGATGAAGGCCCTGGTAGGCTCTGTGAGGCCAGCGGCCTGGGCCAGGTGGGGATGGAGTTGAAACAGGCATTCCAGGCCCTCACCCTTCTTCTGGAAGTCCAGGTGGGCGAAGTGGGTATCGCACCGCTTTCCCCTGGTCATGATGCGGATATCGGGGGATACGGAGCCCAGGAGGAAGGCTCCCAGGTATCGGTCTACTGTAGGGTGCTTCAGGCGCGAGGCGGCATCCTTTGCTATTCCAAGATGGGCGCTGAAGTTTGGCATTGGTTACTCTGCAGGTCAATCTACTTGCCCAGCGCCCGGAGCAAGTCCTGGTATGGTTTGCACTGCTCCTGAAAGACGTAGTGCGCTTGAAACACTGTGACGCTCTCTCCACCAATCTGGCGAAGATGGTCAACCGCCATGAGGAGCCTGTCACGAGGGACGACCATGGTTACGGCGTACCAGGTGCCTGCATCGTCACTGTATACTTTGGATATGGTTGGGCCTTTAAGGCCGGACACCTCGGGACGCTGGGTCACGTGGGCAGCCACTTCCTCTGGGGAGTCGCCGCGGATGTTGGCGGTGATGCTGAAGAAATCCCTGGCCCTTAGATAAGCCTCTACGTGTTCCAGGAGACTCTTGGTCTCTTGACAGGTGGACTGTTCCTGGGCCAGGAGACGTTTGTTGCCGATGATGCAGGCCTGAGATGTGAGGATGGTGCCGTCTTCCAGGGTCTTGAGGCGATTTTCCCTCATTGTGACACCGCTGGAGGTTATATCGGCGATGACATCGGCGAAGCCCATGGCAGGAGCGGCCTCCAGTGTGCCGCTGGACTGCACCAGAGAAAAGTAGTTGACTCCGTGGCGGAATAGGTGGCGCTGCACCAGCCGGGGATACTTGGTGGCTATCCTCAGCTCTTTGCCCCTCTCCCTTAGCTCCAGGGAGAGGTCGGCCAGGTCACCCATGGCGGCGACATCTACCCAGGAGTCTGGAACACCCATGACCAGATCACAGCCACCAAAGCCCAGGTCCTCTATGACGAGGATGGAGTCCCCTCCCTCCTCACGCAGCTCCAGAAAGCGGTCTAGCCCGGATATGCCAAGGTCGGCACTGCCCTCTTCCACCTTCAGGGGGATGTCCGCCGCCCTTTGGAAGAGGACGGTGGTATTGGGTATGGTGTGAATCGTGGCGGTGTAGCGGCGTGGGCTGGAACGCTCTACGGGCAGGCCGCTATTGCGGAGGAAGCCCAGGGTTGACTCATAGAGCTCACCGTCGCTGGGGATTGCTAGACGTAAGATGTCTCTCCTCCAGTTTCTCTGGCAGCAGGTCCAGGAGGGTTTCCAGGGTATAGGCGAAGCCCAGGGTGGGCACGTCCTCTTCTCCTCCCAGGGCTTTGACCAGGCCATCGTAGCGACCCCCGCCACACAGGATTAGGGGGCATTCGGGGCCAGGGGCCAGTATCTCGAAGACCATGCCGGTGTAGTAGGCGATTCCGCGCACCAGGCCTATGTCTACCGTAAGGGACGCGGAGGGACATCGCTGGTGAAAGCCAGCCAGTACGT
Organism: Chloroflexota bacterium; assembly: GCA_043816345.1. GTDB lineage: Bacteria > Chloroflexota > Dehalococcoidia > Lucifugimonadales > UBA2985 > JBDRIA01. The sequence continues at coordinate 1,774 of JBDRIA010000017.1, read as the reverse complement.
TCTCCAGGGGGGTAAGGACCGTTGGGCTAATCCCGTACTCCTGAAGGATGGTACGTATCTGAGGCAGGGCTTGCTCTTTTTCACCTTTGACTGAGGCGAGACGCGAGAATAGGGAGATGCCCCGCTCTACTTTCTTTGGGTCATCGCCCCGCTGGAGCTTCTGAATGAAGCGGGTGAGGATTTCCTCCATGGATCGACTGCCCAGGAGGCCACTTAGGGAGTCGTGAAAGAGGTCCTGAAGCAGTGCGATCGCTTCTCCCTCCTCCATGTCGTCCACCAGAGGGCGCGAACCACCCGCGTTTTCGCCGGATTTCATCAGTCCCAGGGAGTGGGCCTGTTCCTGCACTCTCTGGCTCTCCTCCGGGTCTTGCTTGAGGCGCGGGAGACTGGCTATCAGGAAGATCTGGGCCCGGTGAGAAAGGCCCATCTCCTCCAGCATAAGGTGCAGTACGCCTACGTGACCGACCACGCACGTGAGGAGAGGTGGCCTCATGAGGGACAAGCCCTCCCATGCCAGGGCCAGGACCTCGACATCGGACTCGGGGGTTGCACCGCCTATGATCTCGGCTCCCATCTGATGAAACTGTTTGTACCCCTGGGCCTCGTCGTAACGGAAGACGGGGCCGCTATACTGTAGTCGCAGTGGAAGGGATTCCGCGCCGGCCCGTTCCAGGTAGTACCGTATTGCAGAGGAGGTGAACTCGGGGCGGAGACTGACTTTGTTGCCTCCAGGATCGGTGAAGGTGTACATGCGAGTGGCTAGCTCTCCCCCGGACTTGCGAAGGAAGAGCTCGGTTGGCTCAAGCAAAGGTGTATCTATGGCCTGATAGCCATGAGAAGAAAGATGCTCCCGGAGAGATGCTTGAACCGTGGTCCTGCGTTGGAGCTCTTGAGGGCTCTCATCCCTCATTCCGGGCAATCGCCGGATTGCTGGCATAGTCTGTGTAAACCCCTGTTCTCAGCTAGGGGTTATTGTACAATAACCCCAGGGCTACTTCAATGAGGGTTACTGGCGGGGGTGAGACTTACCTGGGCCTTTGACTGTTATAGGCAGGGACAGCGACCGATGTTGTGTCACCCAAATGAGGGATAATTATGCTCATCCTCAGCAAAGGCGTATACCTCACTCCTCCGACTTAGTCGAGAGTCTCGATGAGGCCCGACTGGTCGGGCCATCATCGGACCCTGCCCCTCTCCTGCAGGAGAGGGGCAGGGCACGCCCTGCACCCACAATAAGCAGTTGTTGCACTGGTCTAGCGATGTTCTACTATCCGTAAGGTTGATCTGGGCTGAGCCCAGTCTGTGGGGACACCCCCAAACCCCCGGCGAGGCTTTGCCTCGGCACTCCCTAAAGGAAGGAGTAAGATTGCCGAAGGCTCGTATCGTACTGCGTGTGCAACCCCGTGCTCGACGTACGGAGGTGACGGTGTCGGAGGCGGGCGTTGTTACCGTCAGAGTGAGCGCGGCTCCGGAGAGGGGCAGGGCCAACGCCGCGGTAGTGGAGGCTCTGGCCCGCGCTCTTGGGGTGCCGACCTCAACGGTGCAGATTGTGCAGGGCCACGGCAGCCGAAATAAGGTGGTAGTGGTGGAAGGTCTGACTCAAGAAGAGGTGATGAGTCGCCTTCAAGGGTAGCAGTTAGCCCGCCACAGCCTTTTGGATTATCGTCAGAATGATGATGGCGGCCATGGGGCTGAGGTCGATCATACCTATGCGGGCATAGCGGCGTAGGGGGGCCAGAATAGGCTCCGTTATCCGAATCAGTGCATCCCGGAG
>JBDRIA010000016.1:0-15941 GCA_043816345.1 Chloroflexota bacterium | reverse complement strand
TGCCTCAGTGGAAGCCATCCTCAGCAAGATCGCCAAGAGTCAAGCTATTTACGAGACACTACACTAGGTCCCGGCAGTACTGCAGTGAATTGTATATCACATTCCCAACCAAGTGGATCCGACAGGTGATCCCTTCGCGAGATAGATTTCCCGCCGGCCACAGCCAAATACAGCAGTGTCCGGGTTCATTCAGTATCTGCAAACACTGCTGGTAGTGCTTGTGCGAACAACTATCTCTTTTCGAGCACGAAGAAACGGTGACGCACGTAGTCGTAATTCTGATACGTCCTTAGGATACGGAACCCCACATGCTCTATGTGTGATTGGATCTGGTCCAGGGCATAGCCACGCACCCCGATTTCCCAGAAATGGTAACCGTCTGGTGGCAATCCAGGTGGTTTCAACCCTGGAAGGAATGAAGTCATCTTCTGGAACCGCCCAATCCACGGCAAGCGGCCCTGTATTCTGAATACTCGCCTGGCGTCGGGCAGTGACAAAACAACATGCCGGTTGGAGACACGTCGTATTTCGGCCAGTGCAGTACCAAACTGGTCGTACGGCAAATGCTCCAACACCTCAAAGCATGCGACAGCTCGGAAGCTGCCTTCTGCAAACGGGATGGCCAAGACAGACCCTGCGACATCTGGCTGAAGTGCTGCATCGATGTCGAGGGTCGTGACCTGCATACCTCCACGGTCCCTAAGATACTTTGACATAAAGCGATCGCCCACCCCGATTTCCAGTATATTCTCTGGGTTCAGGCGAATGAGTTCGTCCAGTTGGTGCCAATAGCTTGTGAAACGGCCTCTGGTTTCAAGCTTGTTACGCAAGTAGAACGAGGCTTCAACCTGTAGACGAGGGTTCATTCATTCACTGCCTTACGCCAGCATCGGCTACCATACCCTTACTCTTTAACGCGATTAGGACGTGGACCGGACCTGACTTGAACCGCCGCCACAGGATATGACTCATACCTATGTAGACCAGCAGGTTGAGGCCCGCTACAGCGACAAGGGCTGGAAAGGTTGCAGTATGGAAGCCCTGCTTGGCTGCCAGGGTTACTAACATCATGGCAAAGCTGATGCTAAGGGGGGCGAACAATGCTCCTAGCAGTTCTTGCGCGCCAATATCCAGGATAGTGGTGACATAGCGAAACGAGAATGGCAAGGTTATCCCCACTGCGAGGAGGACGGCAGAAGCGCTGCCGGCGATCCCCATGAGATTTGTCAGCGGGTAAATCGCCGCGATCATTCCCGCCAAGAGTAGAGCATTCAACTGCACGTCCAGTCTCGGCCGTCCGACTCCTTTCAGCAATGCCCCGTTTATGCCAATCAAGGAGCGAGCAGCGCCAGCCAGGGCCAGGATCTTCATGGCCGATGCTGCAGGCAACCACTCCGTTCCTAATGCCACCCGAACGAGATCCTCTGCCAGCAGCAAGAGCACGACTGCCATAGGAAAGGCCATACAAGCTGTGGACTCTACTGTCCTGAGGAACGCCAGCCGAAGCCTGGGCAGCTCATCTTGAAGCTTTGAGTAAGCGGGAAAAGCCACCGTAGAAAACCCCCGCTCTGCCTCCCGGATTAACATACTGGACATACGAGAGCCCATCGAGTAGAGGCCGAGGGACACTGGCCCGAGGAGCCTACCCAGCACGGCGCTGTCGAGCTGACTTCCGCCGAAAGAGACGACGGAGTCCACGTAGACCCACCTTCCAAAAGTGAAGAGTTCCTTTGCTTTCCGGATCTCAAAGCGAACCCGCGGCCGGTAGGGTTGGATCGCGTAGGAGACGAACAGCGCTACCAAGTCTCCCGCCAGTACTCCGAATACTAAAGCCCACACGCTCCTGAAAAGCAATGCCAGAGCGATTGCGACTCCGACGGATGTGATTGACCGACTTATCTGCCATACGAAGTACTTGCTGAACTCTAGATCCTTCTGGAAGTAAACAATCCCCACATTGGTCAGCCCCTTGATGACTGAGGTGGCGGCCATGACCTGCAAGACGGGTGTCGCCGCGGGAGCCCTGAAGAAGTCGGCTACATAACCTGCCGCTAGGAACAGAATCATGGCCTCGAGTGCCCCCCGACAGGCTTGGACCGTCCAAACGGTGTCCAAGTAGTCAGTAATGTTTCCCTTCTTCTGTAACAACGCGACGCCGAAGCCAGTCTTCGATAGCGTATCCAGGGACGCCATAGTCAATAGTGCGATTCCAAGGAGTCCGAAGTCCTGCGGTGCCAGGATCCTTGCAAGTATGACAACTCTTGCTAGAACCAGTAACCTCTCAGCACCTCGCAGGGCAAAAACCCAGAAGCCGGCGTGGACGACGCGCTGAGAGAGGCTGGGGCCGGGATGTGCTAGCCAGTGCAGCAACGCCCGTGGGCTGGCACCATGACCGTTGCGTGATGTCGCCTCGGTGCTGGACTGGTTGAGGGGGTGCTTTGTGGGCATGAAATCTATCAGGACACCCGTGTTTCTTTGATTGCTGGGGCTGGCCTCACTGAGGTAGCGATGTAGTTGTGTGCGGCCAAAGCATCCAACTCAAGGCCGTTGCCGTTGCCGTTGACGTGACGGCCGCAGCCGATGACGCTCAGGATCGCCTCAGCCAGCCGGGACGAGTCGTGTCGCAGTGGTTGCTGATTGTTGGCAAGGGGTCCCCCGAAGAACTTGGCACCGTATTTCTGTACCGCTTCAGCGTCTGGTTCCACCGGGTAGGCCGCCTCGGCTACATAAGACTGCTGTATTTCTGCTGGTATCGGTCGTGTGTTAGCCACTGTCCAGTCCAACTGCACATCTCCCATGTAGAGGACAATCTCCCGCACGAAATCCGACGCCTTGAAACCATCCGTCTCACCCAACTTGGTCATCAGATTGCAGATATAGATGCGAGTGGCCTTAGTCTCCTGCAGGGCCTCAGGTATTCCTCGGGCGAGAAGATTGGGGATGATGCTGGTGTAGAGGTCGCCGGGGCCCAGGACTATAGCGTCTGCTTCCAGGATGGCCTGGATTGCCCGGGGGTTGGCCACCACCGGCGGATCCAGGAAAATACGTCGTATCCGGGGCAACTGTTTGCCTCTTAGGTCTATTGCCGACTCCTCGCGCACGATGCTCCCGTCCTCCAGCTCTGCGCAGAGGTCAGCCCGCTCCAGAGTTACGGGCACCACATGGCCCTGGATTCGCAGGATCCGGGACATCTCCTCAATGGCTGCCTCCACATCGTTCCGCAGAGTAGTAAGCGCCGCCAGGAGCAGGTTCCCCATGCTGTGGCCGTTGAGGCTGCTGTCCTGGAGAAAGCGGAACTCTACCAGCGTTCGAAGTGCCTCCGTTGATTCCTCTTCTTCACTCAGAGCCACAAGGCACTGACGCAGGTCTCCCACGGGCGGATAGCCGAACTCCTCTCGCAGCTTGCCGGAACTGCCGCCACTGTCGAACATGGTCACGATGGCGGTGAGGGCGGAGGTGTGCTGCTTCAGTCCCCGTAGAGCCACGGAGGAGCCACTGCCACCTCCGATTGAAACGATCTTGGATTCCATCGCGTGTGTTTTCATAGTTTGCCTCGGGTAATATGGGTGGATTCGATGATTCCCTTCCTCTCTCCCAGTGCGGCACAAGAGGGCAAAATCAGTTGGATGCCTGTTTCTGAACACCACTGGCGCGGCTTTATCAGTGGACGGTCACGCTCTTGGCCAGGTTACGGGGCCTGTCTATCGGGTAGCCACGGTCTAGAGCGCAGTAGTAGGAAAGTAGCTGAAATACCACGGTGTTGAGGACTGGTGCCAGGATGGGGTCTACCTCTGGTACGTACAGCACCTCGTCAGCAAAGGACTGAACCTCATCATCGCCACTGGGAGCAATGGCAATTACCTTCGCACCTCGACTTTTCACCTCTCTGACCGTGGTCAAAACCCTAAGTCGTTTGGCATCTGATGGTACGATTGCTATTACTGGAGTGCCTTCCTCCAGAAGAGCGAAGGGACCGTGCTTCAACTCTCCTGCGGCGTATCCCTCAGCGTGGAGATAAGCTACCTCTTTGAACTTCAAAGCCCCTTCCATCGCCACAGGGGTATTCACGCCTTTTCCTACAATGAACATCTGGTCCCGCGGGGCCAAACTTGTGGCCACTCGTTGAATGTGTTCAGACCCAGCCAATACCTCTTCTATCTTGCTGGGCAGAGACCTGAGACCGGCAGCGATTACCTGGGCCATTTCGGAGTCGTTATCCAGCCGAGCGGCAAGAGAATAAAGGGCCACAAGTTGTGTAGTAAAGGACTTGGTAGAGGCAACGGCCACTTCGGGCCCAGCTCTGGTATACAAGGTGGCAGCAGCTATGCGACTGATACTGCTGCCAAATACATTGCTTACTGCAATTGGAGTGTAGTTGGCATCCTGTGCGAGTCGAAGGGCACTGATGGTGTCCGCAGTCTCACCTGACTGTGATAGAGCAATGGCCAGTTTTGCATTGTCAGCAGCGCCATTGCTTGTGACCGCATCGAACTCGGATGCCACCACGGCTCTGGCCTGGATCGATGGCAGATGGGACAGCACGTATTCGCCAACCATAGCTGCGTGGTAGGAAGTGCCACATCCCAGGAGCAGGATCTCCTGCCAGTCTCTCGCGGATAGTTCGCTATCCAGCTGGGCCACATCAGTGGCATGGCCGTCATAGCTTGCCAGGGTATCGCGAATGGCCTGGGGCTGCTCGTGGATCTCTTTGAGCATGTATTGCGCATAACCGTTCTTGTGGAGCTGGTTAGCGCTCCATTCGATCTGATGAACGCGCCTCCGAACCTCAATCTCTCCATGCCACACCTTGAGGCCTTCAGCACTGATTGAGGCTATATCCCCATCCTCCAGATACACAACGCGGTTTGTATAGGGCAATAGGGCGGGGACATCTGAGGCAACGTAATTCTCACCCTCCCCCAAGCCTATCACCAGTGGACTCCCTTTCTTTGTGACTACCAACTGTCGTGAGGATCTATGAAGGATGCCCAATGCGAAGGTCCCCTCTAACTCACCCGTAGCACGCCTTGTGGCTCTCACAATGTCATCAGGCCCGTAGGCCTCTATGAGGTGAGCAACAACTTCGCTATCCGTTTCAGAGCGGAATACATGCCCTAACCCCTCCAAACGGCATTTCAATGTTTGATAGTTGTCAATATCTCCGTTGTGAACAATGGCAATCTCACCGGTGCAGTCGGTATGGGGATGTGCATTGCGCTCCGAGACGGCTCCCACCGTGGCCCAACGCGTGTGCCCGATGCCAATGCTGCCCCTCAGCTCAAAATAGCCCTGTTGCTGGTCCACAGACCCCAAAGCCTTGTACAACTCAATGCCATGGCCATTAAGCAGCGCTACCCCAAAAGAGTCGTAGCCCCTGTAGGTCACTCTCTCCAAGGAATTCAGGAGCAGAGGCAGGGCATCCCGTTCTCCAATGTATCCGACAATACCGCACATAATTATCTTTCCAAAATGGTATCGGCCTGGTCGCTTGGTTTCGGGCACGCTACCGCCCTCCCGAACAAGTCGGGCTTTCCTTCGCGCCCTCCCCGGCGCGCCATCCCCACCACCTACTCCTCTAGGGCTGAGCTCTCGGTGATGCCTGCCTCTCCTTATGGTGCATGGTCGTGAGACAGGCTGACTAGCGGAGCCGCGCCCCTACTATGAAACCTGGCGTAAAGGGTCACCCACATTCCACTCGGGCAATTCCACCACTGCGATCTTGCCTACGACCTCCAAAAGCACCTCGCAGCGTTGTCTAGCGGGAAGGTAGGACTTGAAGATACCGTCAATGCCTGCAAAGGGCCCGCTAACAACGGGTACAGAATCGCCAGGGGTCCAGCGGTGATGGACCCCACCACCATTCCATCTCTGAACCCTGTCCTGGAGATGCTCTATCAGAGACTCAGCGATTTCCGTGGGCTGCCCGTCGGCGCTCAAGAAGTAGGAAACACCCGGTGCCCAGCGTGCAACAGGCCATATGGGCGATTGGGGCTCCATGCGGCAGAAGACGTACGAAGGGAAAAGAGGCTCCATCGCTCCCGTTCGTGACGTGGGTCTCACAATCATCGGAAGGAAAGTCTCCACGTTCCACATTGCAAGAAAGGTCGTAACGAACCGTTCCTTTTGCGGTTTGGTCTTGGCAACCCACCAGCCTAGCATTGCAACCTCCCTTCACCCATCTCGCTCACGGCCGTGTCCTTGCAGAATCTACGGGCCTCAGGAGAAGGCAGTATCCCCTGCCCTTGAGATTAAGGATCTCCCCCAGTGATGCCTTGCCAAGCTTTAGACGAAGCTGCCGAATGAAAAAACGCAGAGACGAGGACTTGTCCTGCTCACCCCAAACGCTCAGCATAAGGTCCTCACGAGAAGCCACGGAACCCTGCCTGTCCAGCAGACAGTCCAGGAGCCGGGTTTCCACAGGCGTTAGGTCGGACAACTGGCTCCAAAACCAGGCTAGGTCGGCGAACTGCCGTATTTCACCCTCGGTTGCGAGTGGCTTGTGGGAATGCATACGACGCACCAGCGCTGTCATGCGAGCCAGAAACTCGTCGGGGTCAATGGGACGCTTGAGATATACATCGGCTCCCTCTAGCAGCGTCTGGACCGTGTCAATCTCATCATCGGGGCCAATGACCACGATGGGCGCCTGGGTCATACGTCGTACTACAGACAAGAAATTGACTCCTTCTATCGGCGGCGTCTCAAGGGGCAGAATGATTATCTCGTAGTTCCCGTCCACAATCTCCCTGAGAGTCTCACCACTGCCATTAGCCTCAGCAATAGAGTATCCGGCGCTTCTGAGCAGCATCGTCAGTAACTGCTGATCACAATGGCTATTGCCTATGAGAACTCTCACCATCACTCACACATGTTAGAGGGTTAGTGTGAACAAGCAGCAGGAAGAATTATCCTGGTTGTCGAATCTATACGGACAAAAGTTGAACAAGAGTGAACAACTGTGAGAGAACAGGCGGAAATGACGCCAGAACTGACCGCAAGACATCGGAAGCTCCGTCCGGGTTTATCCGTGGCGGAGTTTTCTTATTAGACCAGAGCTGTCTGCTTACCTGGGACTGTTAAGGGGTGAGCCCTTTCTCCTTCAGGAACTCCCTCCCTGGGTCCAATGAATCGATACCCGGTGCCATGCACGCTGGCGATCCATTGAGGATGCCCGGGGTTGTCAGACAGCTTCTTGCGCACACGTTGTACGTACTTCTTGACCAGGGAGGCACTTTCCACCCGGTCACCCCACAGCGCTTGCTCCAGAAGACGGTGATGCACCACTGCTCCCCGGTTCTTGGACAGAAGATATAGCAGTTTGAACTCTGTGGGGGTCATCGAAATATGCTGACCATCTAGATGTACTTCGTAGGTCGCCGGATTGATGGTGAGAGAGCCGCTGACGATAGGAGATTCCGGACTCTGGAGCAAATCGCCACGCTGCACTCTGCGCATCACAGCCATAACCCGGGCCACCAATTCCACGAAGCCATACGGGCTACGAATGTAATCGTCTGCACCCACCTCCAGAGCCTTGACAGCCTCCGCTTCTCCGTTCTCCCTCCACAACACCAGCAGGGGTATCTCGGAGAACCGGCGTATCTCCTCAATGGCCTCAGATAGGGACATATCGGTAAAGTTGGGCTGAAGGATTACCACATCAGGAAGCTCTCGCTCCACCATGTCGACACCTTCCGCTCCCTTCGTCGCGATAACAGCTCGGGCCTCTGGCCAGCGCAGGCGCAGGCTGAGGACAGCCATCTCTGAGGTGGGTAGGTCAGTACCGATGAGGAGTATTTTCAAGCAGCCACTCCAGATCCCGTCGCCAAAAGCGACAACCTGACTCAATCCCGGATCTGGCGTCGGCCTGAAACCCCGTGGTGACGCTTTATGTGAGCACCATCTAGAGGTGCCCGAAAAAGAAACTGCTTCGCTACTGGTGCCAGCGTTTTCCACCGCTTACAGTTCACGTGGGAATTCGCTTGTTGGCAACAGTTAGTTGTATTGCGCGGATTGATATCGTACTAGCTTTAAACAGATTGTCAAGTACTAAAGTACTGGGTCCTATCTGCCTAGGGAACTTCCATAGCTAATCCTCTAACCAAGTCTTTCCCTTCCTTTACTCCTTTGGGCGCTGAGCTTGACCCGAAAGTATACGGGCATTCCATACCATACGGGAGGGAGGGAAGAAATGTCAGCAACACGGGGACTGGCCATGAAGAGAGATAAGCGATATCCAGATGTTCCACCATTCCGTCTGGATGTCCGTAGCCGCACCGTTGCCATAAATGAACGGGTTGTACATTTGACGCACCTGGAGTTTGCGGTGCTATATGCCCTGATGGAGAATGCTCCAGGCTTGGTCTCCTATGCGAGACTTCTGGATACTATATGGGGGTCACACGCCACCGAAAAGAGGAACTACCTAAGGCTGTACGTGCACTATCTGCGCTCTAAACTCGAAGATGATCCCTCCCATCCGATGTTGATTTTGAATGAGCGCAGGAAAGGCTACCGGCTGGCATTGCCAGCTTGACCCCTGTATCTTCGTACATCCGACAGCAGGCAATGCGTCACGGCGACCGCTGCGGTTCAGGAAGTTGTCATATCCGTCACGCCAGCTAGAGGATCCATGGGCACCACCGGAGCCTGAAGCGCCTGTGCCTCGCCTTGAAGGAGACCCAGGGGATCGGGGAAGGGGATCTCCAGTGCTTCCCTTTCGTCACTCAAGTCGAAACTCCATGTGCAGGGAAGTCGCTGGCAGGGAATAGGCATCGAAGATAACCGGGGTTACACCCTGCATAGCTACAGCCCCGTGGGCTCTTTCAGCGGCGATGGTCTCGGTGGTGGAGGGCAGCACTGGCGGAGGAGACCAACAGCCCTGTCAATGCAACGCCGAGCCTGCTCCACCAGGCTTGGCAAAGCAGCAACCTTCGCCTCCCTGAGAGCCACCTGGCATTCCCGGAACGTCTCCATATCCTCCAGGGCACGCCCGGCCTGCTGTCGCACGAAGGCCACCCGCCAGCGCTCCTCCTCCATCTCCGCCCTGGGGAATTCCGGCAGACTGGCCACGTACTGCCCCGCGTCCTCGGTCAGGTTGTTCAGCATCAGCTCGGTCAGCCGGACGTTCTCTTGAGAAGAGTCATGTCGCAGGCTCTCCACCTGGGGCAGAATGTCGAAGGCCCTCTGCTCGAACTCCAGCGAGCGCCTGGGGGGGGTGGCGCACGGAACTCCTTCAGGAGTTGGACTACCCTGGGCTCGCTTATCCCTAGCCGCCTGGCAATCTCCGCACCGGACACTCCAGCCTGGCGCAACTGCAGCATCTGCTGTAGCCGTTCCCCACTCTCTGCCTTGGCCCTTGCCACCTCGGCCGCCACGTTGGGGCGCAGCCCTGCTTCGGCCAGCCCACGGTACACAAGGGGCAGGCTCACCTCCATCTGATCGGCAATCTCCCTGGGCGTGAGGCCGCGATGATGGGCGGCCACGATCTCCTGGCGTCGCCGTTGGGCCTTGATCTCTCTTTCAGTGAGTGCCTCCCTGGGACGAAGCTCAATCCCCTCCTCCCGGAGTATCTGCCCGACCCGCACTCCGGTAACCCCCACGCGAGGGGCGATCTCCTGGGGCGTCAACCCCTGTGCATGGAGTCTCAGCACCTCATGGCGGCGTGCCACGGGGGTGGAGAGTGGCGGAACTGCCTCCGCCTCAGGCTCCTCATCGTCCTTGGGATCGTTATCGCTCGGGTTGTCTCTTTCAACCTCTTGTTGCACCCCAGTTCTTCCCAAAGGGAATAGGATCCGGGAGAGGCTACCGACCTCTGCACGCATCCGCAAAGCCAGGTCCTGGATCGGCCCCACTTCCCTGCCAACCGGATCTGTAGATAACTCCTCTACGGCTCGCTCCACATCCCGCTTGAGCTCCTCGAACAGTCCCAGGGGGTCAAGGAAGCTACCAAGTCGCGGTGGAGGTTGGACCCCCTCTCCGCTCTCAGACCCCTGTCCAGGAACCCTGGCGAACTCTTCATCGTTTTGTGATTCCATGTCAGTCTCCTCTGGCTTCATCTGCTCTAGATTCGTGATCCCCCTCCGGGGCATTCATGCCAAACACTCGCTTTGCTGCAAGGTGTACGTACCTCTCCTCGATGTCGTAGCCGATGAAACGGCGTCCCAGCTTCCTGGCAACGCAGGCCCCGGTGCCGCTTCCCAGGAAAGGATCCAGAACCACCATTCCAGGTTCGCTGCACCGCAAGATGACACGCTGGTAAAACCAATTAGGGCGCGGTGTTGGGTGCAGCTTGATCAATGGCAGGCTCTCGGCCTCTGTTATGGCGTTGGTGCCGATGAACCAGTCCCTGTCGTCCTCGAACCGGTAGCTCCGTTTGAAGACATCAGGCACGCCGTCTTTCGCAAGCCAAAGCACCGGCTCCCAGGCTCGAATCCAGGTCTTTTCGTGATGGAGATGGGCCATAGTCTTAACCCAGGCCAGCAGATGGCCCCGATGCTCCCTCCACAGGTCCCGGAGATCCCACTGCCACCAGGGGGCCCACTTGAGGGGCATGATGGCGAAGATCTGGCCGCCGGGTTTCAGGACCCTGAGGCACTCCTGCACCCACTCGCGGGTCCATGCGGCGTACTCCTCGGGCTCCATATTGTCGTTGACATCGCCTCCGTAGTTGACACCCACGCTGAAGGGCGGATCGGTAACCACCAGGTCCACCGTCTCATCATCCAGTTCCGACATCTCCCGGCAGTCCCCGAGAACCAGTGTCACCCCGTCCTGTTGATAGTGGATGCGCTTGCCAGATCCGACCATCCCGCTGGTCATTTCTCCCTGCCGGCACTGCTGTTCTTCGTCGTCTAACAGGCGCTGCTGGCAAAACCTGCGATATGCGGTGTTAACCCGCCCCGTACCGTCCATCTCTTCCACAAAGGGGCGGTACTTTTCATTCGCGTCTGCTGCCTGGACTATCTCGCCTGCGCGTTCCAGGGTGGTATAGCTGTAACCCGTTAGTGCCGCGGCCTTGGACCGGGATTTGCCAACGTCACTTGGTGCAAAAGCTGCACGAGGTTGGAGGTCTGTTCGAGTGCCCTGGCGATCTTTGGCGGCAGCCTCCTCAAGGGGTTTGATTGCCTGATAGATCGACCAGGCTTCTGAGGGGTTAAAGTCTTTCCGGATCGTGTTTTCGGCGAACTCCCCCATGGCGATCTCCTTGAGGGGAACCACAGTCACCGGAATCTCTTCCTCAGGCCTGCCGAGCATCCGCCAGGCCATTAGCCTTCGGTGACCAGCTATCAGGGTGCCATCTTCGGATACGACAACGGGTTGCAGCAGCCCTATCTCCGCGATGCTTCTGGCCAGGGGTTCAATATCCCCCAGGTCTCTTCGCAAACGGTTTCCAATTCTTATTCGCATGTTCGACTCCCGGATGGCCAGGTCCGAATGCTGCCCTGGGCCTGGCGCTGCCGGGCAACGTACTCTTTGATCGCCTCCACCGGTACTCGTCGGCTCTTTCCAATCGTGATCGATTCGAGTTCTCCCGCGGCCATGAGTTCAAAAATCTTGGATCGGCCGAGGCTGAGCAGTCGGGCCGCGGCCTCGGGTGTCAAAAGTAACTCCTCCATTTACTTCACCCCCTGCCCATATGTCGTGTCGAAAGGGATGGACCGTATATCTACACCGCAGAAAGCCCGTCGCACATTCTTGCGACCTGGGGCGTGACATTGTATGTTATACTCAATGTGGCATGAACCATGCATCTATGTCCAGTACACAGAATACTGTGCATCATACATGCCCATGTATACACTGTCAAGGTATCTCATGGAACAGATACAGTTATATAGGTGCCTCAATTGCTTCCACCCTTGGGCTGCACGAAACCCGGATGTGGATGAGCGTCGGTGCTCCAGGTGCCGTTCCAGACAAGCTGTCCGAGAGGAGACATGGCAGAGGGCGTTAGCCGACGTGCGGGGCGCCTACGGCGGAATGGCTCGTCAACCTCACGAAGTCTTGCCGGACGTGTTAGAGTTTCTGGCAGGTAGCCTTCCCGACCCCTTCTTACCCCCGAAGGTGCTGCGCAGGCTCATCGAAGAGGCTAGGGAGGGCGCATGATGTATCCGCATCAGCCGAAAAGGGAGGAACAATTGGGTTTCTTGGCAGGATATTCAAGGGAAACAGAGGTCGCACCAGCTACCACGTTGAGATCGACGCGTATCCAGACGGAACCGTCAGGCCCAACAAGCGCACCCGGAAGGTTTACCCAGGCGCAACAGCCGAGGATCTGGGATAGGACTCAGCCGGAGCTGTGAGCAAAGGGGTTTTGTCTCGAAAAGGCCGAAACCGGCTGGGAGGGGAACACAATGGCAAAGAGACGAGCCACGAAACGGGGTAATGCAGAAGGGTCCATCTACCGCCGCAAGGATGGCCGGTACGCGGCGAGCATCACTGTGGATGGGAAGCGGCATACCGCTTACGCCAAGACCAGGGCAGAGGCAAACGACAAGCTTCAGGAGTTCCAGGGGAAGCAGAAACAGGGAATTCCCCTGGCCACGTCTCAGACGCCACTCCGGGAGTACCTGGAGCAATGGCTGGAGGGAATCCAGAACCGGGTTCGGCCCAGCACCTATGAAGGGTACGAGATCATGGTGCGGGTCCATCTCATACCAGCCCTGGGCCACATCAGGCTCGGCAAGCTGGCGCCGGAGCATATCGAGGGAGCCTATGCCGCGATGCTAGCGGAGGGGAAGTCGGCCATCGTCATTGAGCACGCCCATCTCCGCCTATCGAAAGCTCTCAATGACGCCATGCGCCGGCAGCTTATCTACAGGAATGCCTGCCAGGCCGTGACGCCGCCCAGGGCCGTGCGGAGGGAACTCCACCCGCCGGACGCCCAGGCCATTCGCCGCCTCCTCGAGGCCGCCAGAAGCGGCGAATACTATGAGACCTTATATACTGCCTTCTATACCGGGTTGCGCCGCGGGGAACTTCTGGCCCTCCGGTGGCGGGATGTGGACCTGAACATGGGGACGGTTTCTGTCAGCCGCAGCCTATTCCGTGGAAAGGGCGGCCAGTCCATCTACCAGGACCCCAAGACCGCCAAGGGGCGCCGACTGGTAAGCCTCACGCCATCAACGGTGCTGATGCTGCGGGGTCTCCGGGAACGCCAGCAGGGGGACGCCCTCTTGCGCGGCTACCAGGTCAATGAGGAAAGCCTGGTGTTCCGCTACCGTGACGGGGCGCCGATCCTCCCCAGGGCACTTGACGGGGCATTCAAGAAGATCGTCCGAACGACTGGCATGGAGGATTACCGGCTCCACGACGCCCGCCATGCCCATGCTACGCTGATGCTCCGCCAGGGGGTTCATCCAAAGATTGTCCAGGAGCGCCTGGGGCATTCCCGCATTGCCGTCACGCTTGACATCTACAGTCACGTTACTCCAGGGCTCCAGGAGGCTGCTGCCCTCCGATTTGAGGAGGGGCTGAATGCCGCCTACCAACAGGAGGCGATGCACCAACTCTAGGTGCGTTGCTGTCAAGGTTGCTGTCAAACTGGAAAAGCGATGGTCATGGGAGTGTCCTCAGAGTCTCATTTCGTGCCTGAAAAGTGGTGGGCGATAGAGGACTCGAACCTCTGACCTCTTGCGTGTAAAGCAAGCGCTCTAACCAACTGAGCTAATCGCCCGTGTTTGCTATCTGGGCAGAGAACATAACTGCACAGGGTTTGGCGCACGTCGTCTGGAGAGCATATAATTGGACAGGTCTCATACCTTTGCTCTTGGGGGTTCCATGTGCGCCAAGCTGTGTCTGAGTATACCGCCACCAACGAGGTACAGGCAAGCCTGGCCTCGTTCCAACGCCACTTGAGGGCTGAAAATCTCAGTCCGGCTACGCTAGAGACTTACTCATGGGCGGTGATCCAATTTGCCCGCTTCCTGGACGAGACAGGAATGTCTGGTAGCCTGACCAGCATCCGGCGAGAGCATATTGAGGCGTTCATAGAGAGCGTGCTCGAAAAATGGAGGCCCGCTACCGCAAACAACAAATTCCGAGGCCTTCAAGCGTTCTGGAAGTGGGCTGTAGAGGAAGGGGAGGTCAAGGAAAGCCCGATGGCCAAGATGCGCCCCCCAAAGATACCGGAGAATCCACATGACGTACTGCGAGAGGAACAGCTTAGGGCGCTTGTAGCCGTGTGCGAGCGAGACACGTCGTATGAGGGGAGGCGGGACGCAGCCCTCATCCGCGTGTTTATCGACACGGGGGCCAGGCTCCAGGAAGTGACGAATCTACGCCACAATTTGGACGACGATACGAAGAACGACATCGGTCTTGAGCTAGGAATCATACGAGTCCTGGGCAAGAGACGCAGAGAGCGCGTCCTCGGAATAGGGAGAAAGACCATTAGGTCTCTGGACAGGTATGTCCGCGTACGTCAAAAGCGCCAAGACGCTCACCTGCCCTGCCTGTGGCTGGGTATCAAGGGGAAGATGACAGAGAGCGGTATCCGCCAGGTGGTACGGAGGCGAGCTCTGGAGGCAGGGCTGGGCCATCTCTACCCCCACCAGCTTAGACACAGCTTTGCCCACGCCTGGCTCTCTGACGGAGGTACCGAGACCGACCTTATGCGCCTGGCCGGATGGAATTCCAGGTCGATGCTGTCCCGGTACGCCGCCTCCAGCGCTCAGGAAAGAGCGCTCAATGCCCACCGAAAGCTCTCACTAGGGGACAGGCTGTAGGAATCTCCTGGATAGCCTCGGCTACCGGCATCAAGTTGATTGCTCATCGAAGGTGGTCGTCGGGCGACAGGCGGGCGAAAGCGATGCTGCCCCAAATATATCGCGGCATCAAGCTGGACCGTGCCTTCAAACATGTTTTCGGCCGCTCATATCCCCAAGACCTCGGTCAGGTAACGGACGCTGAAGACACTCCGGAACCCCTGGTGCAGAAGATGGGAGCTGATTCTGTCAAGCCCAGTGAGCGTGTGCTTTACAACCAGGATGAGGTTACTCTCATCCACGGTGACTGCCGCCGGATGGAAGAGCTGGGCGATGGGACCGTGGATCTGATCATCATCGCCCCGCCTTTCAACGTCGGGTTCTCCCGCTACGGAGGTAGCGTGAATGACCACCTGCCACCCGAGGAGTACGCCAAGTGGACCCGGGAGTGGGTGGTTGAGTCCTTGAGAGTGCTCAAGCCCGGTGGGCAGATCTATGCCCTGATCGCCATAAAGTCGATGCCCTGGTGGCAGTGGGAACTCAGGGACCTGTGGAGGGAGCATCGGGGCCATCTGCTGTCCTGGGTTAAGACCATGGCCCACCTCCATTTCGAAAAAACCTGGATTCGAGCCTGGGAACCGGTGCTGTGGCTTACAAATGGTGGTACCCCGAATGTCCTGCGGCGCACCTATCGCTTTGAAGACGATAAAGACTGGCTGAGCGGCCCCTCGGCGATAGGGGGGGGTCCAGTCCCAACCGCTCAGGAAAGGCCACCCGACGCCGCGACCGGCCTGGTTCATTGAGTACCTCCTTGTTCGAGCGTCTCAGCCCGGTATGATGGTGCTGGACCCGATGGTCGGCTCCGGAATCCCGGCGTGGGTGGCCAAGCGCCTGGGGTGCCGCTGCGTGGGGTACGACATCAATAAAGACTACCTCCGGCTAGCCGGCCAGTTGATTGCACAGGAGGCGCAGGAGCTCGGCGAATCCCATAAGATCTCGCCGTCTTCCAGGCAGGCTGAGCTGATAGAGCGCTGGCAGTCTAAGGAGTCCAGCCCCCTCCTAGGCATCTGGCCGAAAAAACCTACCGTTGACGCTGGCAACTGGGTAGGATGGCTGGAGCAATGCAATCGGTCGGAGGTGCGCATGCTCGGTGAGCGTGGCCCCCAGTGCGGGCTGTTTGCAGCGGATAACCTGTACGCCGATTTCGTAGGGAGCAACTCCTTCTACGGTTTT